>NZ_JBYSZA010000014.1:0-156272 GCF_058786735.1 Pseudomonas sp. FW305-7 | reverse complement strand
CCCCAAGACCCCAAGACCCCAACCAAATCGCAGACAAACAAAAACGCCCGGCATAAACCGGGCGTTCTGTATTGACTTGATTAACGAGCGCGGTAAGTAATGCGCCCTTTGCTCAAATCATAGGGCGTCAGCTCGACGCGCACTTTGTCACCGGTAAGAATACGAATGTAGTTCTTGCGCATCTTGCCGGAAATATGCGCGGTTACGACGTGCCCATTTTCCAACTCCACACGAAACATGGTGTTGGGCAGGGTGTCGACGACAGTGCCTTCCATTTCGAAGCTGTCTTCTTTCGACATGCAGTAAAGCCCTCGGTATCCAATGAATGGCCCGGTGCAACTGCGCCAGGCAAAAGCGGCGTGCATTGTGCCCGAAAAATGGTGTTTACGCCAAGGGGTTTACGGCTTGTGTTCAGTTCAAGATGACCCAACGCTGATTAATCAGCAGTTCGATAGGGCGATATTGGGTCTTGTAGTTCATCTTTTTGCAGTTTTTGATCCAGTAACCCAGGTACACCGCCTCAAGCCCCAGGCGCTGGCTCTCGGCGATTTGCCACAGGATGGCGAAACGGCCAAGGCTGCGGCGTTCTTCGGCCGGTTCGTAAAACGTGTACACCGCTGACAGGCCGTTAGGCAGCAAATCGGTCACCGCGACAGCCAGCAACCGTCCGTCGAGACGAAACTCGTAAAAACGCGAGAAGGGCAGATCGCGCACCAGAAAAGTCGAGAATTGATCACGGCTCGGTGGGTACATGTCGCCGTCGGCGTGACGCTGTTCGATGTAGCGCTGATACAGATCGAAGTATTCTTCACTGAACTGGGGTTTGGCCGGGCGCACCTGCAAATCGGCGTTGCGCTTGAAAATCCGTTTCTGCTGACGGTTGGGGGTGAACGGCGCCACGGGAATGCGCGCAGGCACGCACGCATTGCAATTCTGGCAATGGGGGCGATACAAGTGATCGCCGCTGCGACGAAAGCCCATTTCCGACAGGTCTGCGTAGACATGCACATCCATGGGCTGACTTGGGTCGAGAAACAGGGTCGTGGCCTGCTCCTCAGGCAGATAACTGCAAGAGTGAGGCTGAGTGGCATAAAACTTCAAGCGCGCCAACTCGGTCATGATCAACCCTCGGGATAAGCTGGTGAATTAAGTGTAAGCCACGCGCGCAAAAGTCGCTCAGCAAACCCAGGTGGCGTGATTGGGTTGATCCAGATGTCGGGCCAGATAGTTGGCGAATTCGAGGCGGGGAATCGCCCGAGCGCCGAGGCTGTGCAGATGGTCGGTTGGCATCTGACAGTCGATCAGCACAAAACCCGAGTCCTTCAGATGCCGCACCAGTGTGGCAAAGCCATATTTGGAGGCATTGTCGGCGCGGCTGAACATCGACTCACCAAAAAACAGTCGCCCCATCGCCAGCCCGTACAGGCCGCCGACCAATTCGCCCTGATCCCGGACTTCGACAGAATGGGCGAAGCCGCGACGATGCAGTTCAACGTAGGCGTCCTGCATGGCTTCGGTGATCCAGGTGCCATCGGCGTAATCCCTGGGCGCGGCGCAGGCACGGATCACCGCCTCAAAGTCCTGATCGAAGGTGACCTGGTAGCGTTCCTTGCGCAGCAGTTTGCTCAGGCTGCGTGAGACGTGCAGTTCGTCGGGAAACAAAACCGTGCGGGGATCCGGCGACCACCAGAGAATCGGCTGGCCTTCGGAAAACCACGGAAAGCAGCCATGGCGATAAGCCTGAATCAGACGATCGGCGGACAGATCGCCACCTGCGGCGAGCAATCCATTGGGGTCGCGCATGGCCTTTTCCAGTGGAGGAAAAGTCAGGGAGTTGCGTTGTAACCAAGTCAGCATGGCATCCAGGCTTGCAGAAGGGGAGGGCGGTGCGGGCTGTTTGGCCCGCGATAAAGTGTGCCGTTAAATGACCGGAATGTCGTCCAGATACTTCTCGGCATCCAGCGCCGCCATGCAGCCGGCGCCGGCTGAGGTCACTGCCTGGCGATACACATGGTCGGCGACGTCGCCGGCGGCAAACACGCCGGGGGTCGCGGTGGACGTGGCGTCGCCGTCGCTACCGCCCTTGATCAGCAGATAGCCGTCGCGCATGGGGAGTTGACCCTGGAACAGGTCGGTGTTGGGTTTGTGACCGATGGCGATGAACACGCCGGCCAGCGCCAGTTCACGGGTTTCGCCGGTGTGGCTGTCACGCAAACGCGCGCCAGTGACGCCGCTGGCATCGCCAAGCACTTCATCGAGATTCTGGTTCCAGTGCAGGCGCACATTGCCGGTGGCGGCTTTCTCGAAGAGTTTGTCCTGAAGGATTTTCTCCGAGCGTAATTTGTCGCGGCGATGGATCAGGTGGACTTCTTTGGCGATGTTGGACAAGTACAGTGCCTCCTCGACGGCAGTGTTGCCGCCGCCGACCACCGCGACCACCTGATTGCGATAAAAGAAGCCGTCACAGGTCGCACAGGCGGAAACGCCTTTGCCGGCGAAGGCTTCCTCCGATGGCAGGCCGAGGTATTGCGCCGAAGCACCGGTGGCAATGATCAGGGCATCGCAGGTGTAGGTGCCGCTGTCCCCGACGAGTTCGAACGGGCGCTGTTGCAACTTGGCGGTGTGGATGTGGTCGTAAACGATCTCTGTGGCAAAGCGTTCGGCGTGTTTCTGCATGCGCTCCATCAGCACCGGGCCGGTGAGGCCTTCGACGTCGCCGGGCCAGTTGTCGACTTCGACCGTGGTGGTGAGCTGGCCGCCGGCCTGCAACCCGGTAATCACCACGGGTTTGAGGTTGGCGCGGGCGGCGTATACGGCGGCGCTGTAACCGGCCGGGCCGGAGCCGAGAATGATCAGGCGTGAATGCTTCGCTGCGTTCATCAAATACACCTCATAAGCCTTTGTCACAAAAGGTAATGCATGCTCAAATTGAACCGCAGGTCTTGTCGGCTTGGCTATGCTCAACACTGGGGTTTGAAGCATGGCATCAAGCGCACAAACCCGTACAATGCCGGGCTGTTACAGAATATTCGCCGCGCGCCGTGTTTATAAAACCCTGAGCGCAGTGTTAAAAGTAGTCTCAGTTGCACCCGTTAACTTTTTTACCTGCCTGGATTGGGCAGTTTTTTATCGTCATTCAATAGATGGACGCGCCTCGGCGCAGGAAAAGTAGCGTTTTGAAGAAATCCACCGAAGCACCAAAAACAGTCGTTCCGCTCTGGCGCCAACAGTTGCACTACCGGCTCAAGGAAGGTGCATTGATCGCCATCGGCGCTCTGTGCCTGTTCCTGATGATGGCGTTGCTGACCTACGGCAAGGACGATCCGGGCTGGAGCCACAACAGCAAGATCGACGACGTGCAGAATTTCGGCGGCCCGGCGGGCTCCTACAGCGCCGACATCCTGTTCATGGTGCTCGGCTACTTCGCCTACATTTTCCCGTTGCTGCTGGCGATCAAGGCGTATCAGATCTTCCGTCAGCGCCACGAGCCGTGGCAGTGGAGCGGCTGGCTGTTCTCCTGGCGCCTGATCGGTCTGGTGTTTCTGGTGCTCTCCGGTGCCGCGCTGGCGCACATTCATTTTCATGCCGCGACCGGTCTGCCGGCCGGTGCCGGTGGCGCACTGGGCGAAAGCCTTGGCGATCTGGCGAAAAACGCCCTGAACATTCAGGGCAGCACGCTGCTGTTCATCGCCCTGTTCCTGTTCGGCCTGACCGTGTTTACCGATCTGTCGTGGTTCAAGGTGATGGACATCACCGGCAAGATCACTCTCGACCTGTTCGAGCTGTTCCAGGGCGCGCTCAACCGCTGGTGGTCGGCGCGTACCGAACGCAAGCAACTGGTGGCGCAACTACGTGAAGTCGATGACCGCGTGCACGATGTGGTCGCCCCGACGGTGACTGACAAGCGTGAGCAGGCCAAAGTCAAAGAACGCCTGATTGAACGTGAGCAAGCGCTGAGCAAGCACATGTCCGACCGCGAGAAGCAGGTCCCGCCGGTCATCGCTCCGGCACCGGCCAAGGCTCCAGAGCCGAGCAAGCGCGTGCAGAAAGAGAAACAGGCACCGTTGTTCGTCGACAGCGCCGTGGAAGGCACCTTGCCGCCGATCTCGATTCTTGATCCTGCGGAAAAGAAACAACTCAATTACTCGCCGGAATCCCTGGCTGCGGTCGGCCACTTGCTGGAGATCAAGCTCAAGGAGTTCGGCGTCGAGGTCACGGTGGATTCGATCCACCCGGGCCCGGTCATTACCCGTTACGAAATCCAGCCTGCGGCCGGCGTCAAGGTCAGTCGCATCGCCAACCTCGCCAAAGACCTTGCACGTTCTCTGGCCGTGACCAGCGTGCGAGTGGTCGAGGTGATTCCCGGCAAGACCACCGTCGGTATCGAGATCCCCAACGAAGACCGGCAGATCGTGCGCTTCTCCGAAGTGCTGTCGACGCCCGAGTACGACAACTTCAAATCGCCGGTCACTCTGGCGCTGGGCCACGACATCGGCGGCAAACCGGTCATCACCGACCTGGCGAAGATGCCGCACTTGCTGGTGGCCGGTACGACCGGTTCCGGTAAGTCGGTGGGTGTGAACGCGATGATCCTGTCGATCCTGTTCAAATCCGGCCCGGAAGACGCCAAGCTGATCATGATCGACCCAAAGATGTTGGAACTGTCGATCTACGAAGGCATTCCGCACTTGCTCTGCCCGGTTGTGACCGACATGAAGGACGCCGCCAACGCCTTGCGCTGGAGCGTTGCCGAGATGGAGCGTCGCTACAAACTGATGGCGAAAATGGGCGTGCGTAACCTGTCCGGCTTCAACGCCAAGGTCAAGGAAGCCCAGGACGCCGGCGAGCCGTTGAGCGATCCGCTGTACAAGCGCGAAAGCATTCACGACGAAGCACCGCTGCTGCAGAAGCTGCCGACCATCGTCGTGGTGGTCGACGAATTCGCCGACATGATGATGATCGTCGGCAAGAAGGTTGAAGAACTGATCGCCCGTATCGCCCAAAAGGCGCGGGCGGCGGGTATTCACTTGATCCTCGCGACCCAACGACCTTCGGTGGACGTGATCACCGGTCTGATCAAGGCCAACATTCCGACGCGTATGGCGTTCCAGGTGTCGAGCAAGATCGACTCGCGGACCATCATCGACCAGGGTGGCGCCGAACAACTGCTCGGTCACGGTGACATGCTCTACATGCCACCGGGCACCAGCCTGCCGATCCGCGTTCACGGCGCCTTCGTTTCCGACGATGAAGTCCACCGTGTGGTCGAAGCGTGGAAACTGCGCGGCGCGCCGGAATACAACGATGACATCCTCAACGGTGTCGAAGAGGCGGGCAGCGGCTTTGAAGGCAGCAGCGGCGGTGGTGATGGTGATGATCCGGAAGCCGACGCACTGTATGACGAAGCCGTACAGTTCGTGCTGGAAAGCCGCCGCGCCTCGATTTCCGCCGTACAGCGCAAGCTGAAGATCGGCTACAACCGCGCCGCCCGGATGATCGAAGCCATGGAAATGGCTGGCGTCGTCACCTCGATGAACACCAACGGTTCCCGTGAAGTCCTGGCCCCGGGCCCGGTGCGCGACTGATTGCAAAAGCAAGAGGCGGGACAATGATGTCCCGCCGCTCTCCCAACGAGTATTCAAGAGGACTCCCATGCGTCTTATCCGCATGCTGCTGCCAGTACTGGCTTTGACCACACTCACGGCCCACGCCGATGACAAGGACGTGGCTCGTTTGACCCAATTGCTGGAAACATCCAAGACCCTGAGCGCGAACTTCTCGCAACTGACCCTCGACGGCAGCGGCACTCAGTTGCAGGAAACCACCGGCGACATGACCCTGCAGCGTCCTGGCCAGTTCTACTGGCACACCAATGCGCCGGCCGAGCAGACCATGGTCTCCGATGGCAAGAAAGTTACCCTGTGGGACCCGGATCTTGAGCAAGCCACCATCAAGAAGCTCGACGAGCGCCTGACTCAGACGCCGGCACTGCTGTTGTCCGGTGACGTATCGAAGATCAGCCAGAGCTTCGACATCAGCGCGAAAGAGGCGGGCGGTGTAATCGACTTCACCCTCAAGCCGAAAACCAAGGACACCCTGTTCGACAACCTGCGCCTGTCGTTCCGTAACGGTCTGCTCAACGACATGCAACTGATCGACAGCGTCGGTCAGCGCACCAACATCCTGTTTACCGGGGTCAAGGCCAACGAGCCGGTGCCGGCATCCAAGTTCAAGTTCGACATCCCGAAGGGTGCGGACGTGATTCAGGAATAAACATATGATTTGTGGGGTCGAGCCTTTGTGGTGAGGGGATTTATCCCCGATTGACTGCGCAGCAGTCACCTTTTTTGGGGCCGCTTCGCAGCCCATCGGGGATGAATCCCCTCGCCACAGGGTTTTCCACAAAATTCGAAATTCGAGGTTTCAACGGTACGTGATGGATTTGTTTCGCAGTGCACCGATTGCTCAGCCACTGGCCGCGCGTTTGCGTGCGACCAATTTGGATGAGTACGTCGGTCAGGAGCACCTGCTCGCTCGCGGCAAGCCTCTGCGTGAAGCGCTGGAGCAGGGTGCCCTGCATTCGATGATCTTCTGGGGCCCGCCGGGTGTGGGCAAGACCACACTGGCGCGGTTGCTCGCGGAAGTCTCGGATGCACACTTTGAAACGGTCTCGGCGGTGCTCGCCGGGGTCAAGGAGATCCGTCAGGCCGTTGAAATCGCCAAGCAGCAGGCCGGCCAGTACGGCAAGCGCACGATTCTGTTTGTCGATGAAGTACACCGCTTCAACAAGTCTCAGCAGGATGCGTTCCTGCCCTACGTTGAAGACGGCACGCTGATCTTCATCGGCGCCACCACCGAAAACCCTTCGTTTGAACTGAACAACGCGCTGTTGTCGCGGGCTCGCGTCTATGTGCTGAAGAGCCTCGACGAGGCGGCGCTGCGCAAACTCGTGCACCGCGCCCTCACCGAAGAGCGCGGCTTGGGCAAGCGCAACCTGACGCTCAACGACGAAGGCTTCCAAATGCTGCTGTCGGCCGCCGATGGCGACGGCCGGCGTCTGCTCAATCTGCTGGAGAACGCGTCGGACCTGGCCGAAGACAACAGCGAGATCGGCACCGAACTCCTGCAAAGCCTGCTCGGCGACACCCGTCGGCGGTTCGACAAGGGCGGCGAAGCGTTCTACGACCAGATCTCCGCACTGCACAAGTCGGTGCGCGGCTCCAACCCCGACGGTGCGCTGTACTGGTTTGCGCGGATGATCGACGGCGGCTGCGATCCGCTTTATCTGGCCCGACGCGTGGTGCGCATGGCCAGCGAAGACATCGGCAATGCCGATCCGCGCGCCCTCAGCCTGTGCCTGGCCGCATGGGAAGTGCAGGAACGTCTCGGCAGTCCGGAAGGCGAGTTGGCGGTGGCGCAGGCCATTACCTATCTGGCCTGCGCACCGAAAAGCAACGCGGTGTACATGGGCTTCAAAACGGCCTTGCGCGCCGCCGCTGAAAACGGCTCGCTGGAAGTGCCGTTGCACCTGCGCAACGCGCCGACCAAGCTAATGAAACAATTGGGCTACGGCGACGAATACCGCTACGCCCACGACGAACCGGATGCGTATGCCGCCGGCGAAGATTATTTTCCGGAAGAACTCGAGCCGATTCCGTTCTACCAACCGGTGCCCCGAGGCCTTGAGTTGAAGATCGGCGAGAAGCTCAACCACCTCGCGCAACTCGACCGTTTAAGCCCAAGACAGCGGAGAAAATAGTGCTTCCATTGATCATAGCGGTCTCCGTCGGCGGGATTGCCGGCACATTATTGCGCTTCGCCACTGGCAATTGGGTCAACGCCAATTGGCCGCGGCACTTCTATACCGCGACGCTGGCCGTTAATATCGTGGGCTGCCTGCTGATTGGCGTGTTGTACGGCCTGTTTTTGATACGCCCGGAAGTGCCGATCGAGGTGCGTGCCGGGTTGATGGTCGGCTTCCTCGGGGGGCTGACGACTTTTTCATCCTTTTCACTGGATACGGTGCGCCTGCTGGAAAGCGGGCAAGTGTTGCTGGCCCTCGGCTATGCGGCACTCAGCGTATTCGGCGGGCTGCTCGCGACGTGGGCTGGCCTGTCCTTGACCAAACTTTGATAACGAGAAACCGACATGCTCGATTCCAAACTGTTACGTAGCAACCTTCAGGACGTAGCGGACCGCCTGGCTTCCCGTGGCTTTGCCCTGGATACCGCGCGCATCGAAGCGCTGGAAGAACAGCGCAAGACCGTCCAGACCCGCACCGAAGCACTGCAGGCTGAGCGTAATGCGCGTTCCAAATCCATCGGTCAGGCCAAGCAGCGCGGCGAAGACATCGCGCCGCTGATGGCGGACGTCGAGCGCATGGCGGGTGAGTTGAGCGCCGGTAAAGTCGAGCTGGACGCGATCCAGACCGAACTGGACTCGATCCTGTTGGGCATCCCGAACCTGCCGCACGAATCCGTTCCGGTCGGTAAAGATGAAGACGACAACGTCGAAGTGCGCCGCTGGGGCACCCCGACGACCTTCGACTTCGAAGTCAAAGATCACGTTGCACTTGGCGAGAAGTTCGGCTGGCTGGATTTTGAAACCGCCGCCAAGCTCTCCGGCGCACGTTTCGCGCTGTTGCGTGGCCCGATCGCCCGTCTGCACCGCGCTTTGGCGCAGTTCATGATCAACCTGCACGTCCACGAGCACGGCTACGAAGAGGCTTACACGCCTTATCTGGTTCAGGCGCCGGCGCTGCAAGGCACCGGTCAATTGCCGAAGTTCGAAGAAGACCTGTTCAAGATCGCCCGCGAAGGCGAAGCCGATCTGTACCTGATCCCGACTGCCGAAGTGTCGCTGACCAACATCGTTGCCGGCGAAATCGTCGACTCGAAACTGCTGCCGATCAAGTTCGTGGCGCACACGCCGTGCTTCCGTAGCGAAGCCGGTGCGTCGGGCCGTGACACGCGCGGCATGATCCGTCAGCACCAGTTCGACAAGGTTGAAATGGTCCAGATCGTTGAGCCATCGACTTCGATGGAAGCGCTGGAAGGCCTGACCGCCAACGCCGAGAAAGTCCTGCAACTGCTGGGTCTGCCTTACCGCACCCTGGCACTGTGCACCGGCGACATGGGCTTCGGCGCGGTCAAGACTTACGATCTGGAAGTGTGGATCCCGAGCCAGGACAAGTACCGCGAAATCTCGTCGTGCTCCAACTGCGGCGACTTCCAGGCCCGCCGTATGCAGGCGCGTTTCCGCAACCCGGAAACCGGCAAGCCTGAACTGGTGCACACCCTGAACGGTTCCGGCCTGGCGGTGGGCCGTACCCTCGTTGCCGTGCTGGAAAACTACCAGCAGGCCGACGGTTCGATCCGTGTGCCGGACGTACTGAAGCCGTACATGGGTGGCCTTGAGGTCATCGGCTAAATGAAATATCTGCCGCTGTTTCACAACCTGCGCGGCAGTCGTGTGTTGGTCGTCGGTGGGGGGGAGATTGCCTTGCGCAAATCCCGCCTGCTGGCCGATGCCGGTGCGCTGCTGCGGGTGGTCGCACCTGAAATTGAAACGCAACTGCGCGAACTGGTCGCCGCCTCAGGTGGTGAATGCGTGTTGCGCGGTTACGTCGAAGCGGATCTGGACGGTTGCGGGCTGATCATTGCCGCCACCGACGATGAAACGCTGAATGCGCAAGTCTCCAGTGATGCCCATCGGCGCTGCGTGCCGGTCAACGTGGTCGACGCGCCGCAGTTGTGCAGCGTGATCTTCCCGGCGATCGTCGACCGTTCGCCGCTGATCATTGCGGTGTCCAGCGGTGGCGATGCGCCGGTGCTGGCGCGGCTGATTCGCGCCAAGATCGAAACCTGGATTCCGTCGACCTACGGTCAGTTGGCCGGGCTCGCCGCACGTTTCCGCAATCAGGTTAAAAACCTGTTTCCGGATGTGCAGCAGCGTCGCGGGTTCTGGGAAGACGTTTTTCAGGGGCCGATTGCTGACCGGCAACTGGCCGGGCAGGGCACCGAAGCCGAGCGTCTGCTGCAAGCCAAGATCGATGGCGAAGCGACAATCACCACCGGTGAGGTTTATCTGGTCGGCGCCGGCCCGGGTGATCCTGATCTGCTGACGTTCCGTGCTCTGCGGCTGATGCAGCAAGCCGACGTGGTGCTGTACGACCGCTTGGTGGCGCCAGCGATTCTTGAGTTGTGCCGTCGCGATGCCGAGCGGGTTTACGTCGGCAAGCGTCGCGCCGATCACGCGGTGCCGCAGGATCAGATCAACCAGCAACTGGTCGATCTGGCCAAGGCCGGCAAGCGTGTGGTGCGGTTGAAGGGTGGTGATCCGTTTATTTTCGGCCGTGGCGGCGAAGAGATTGAAGAGTTGGCCGCGCATGGGATTCCATTCCAGGTGGTGCCGGGGATTACGGCGGCCAGTGGTTGCGCGGCGTATGCCGGGATTCCGCTGACCCATCGTGATTACGCGCAGTCCGTGCGCTTCGTTACCGGGCATTTGAAGGACGGTTCCACCGATCTGCCATGGGCCGACCTTGTCGCTCCGGCGCAGACGCTGGTGTTCTACATGGGCCTGGTGGGGTTGCCGGTGATTTGCGAGCAGTTGATCAAGCACGGTCGTGCGGCGACTACCCCGGCGGCGCTGATTCAGCAAGGCACCACGGTCAATCAGCGGGTCTTTACCGGCACGCTGGCGGATTTGCCGCGACTGGTGGCGGAGCATGAAGTGCATGCGCCGACATTGGTGATCGTTGGGGAAGTGGTGCAACTGCGCGAAAAACTGGCTTGGTTTGAAGGGGCTCAGGCGCAGGTTTGAAAAACCGAGTCGCCCCATTCGCGAGCAGGCCTTCAAAAACACCGCATCAATTAACCCCGGCGCCAAACCCCTTTGCCAGCCAACCGCGCCCGATCATGGGCCTCCGTGAAATCCTGCTCCGGCCCCTTCGGCACAATTCCCGTCGGATTGATGGTCTTGTGACTGCCGTAGTAGTGGTTCTTGATGTGCTGGAAATCCACCGTCTCGCCAATCCCCGGCATCTGATACAGCTCACGCAGCCAGTTCGACAGATTCGGATAGTCGGCAATCCGCCGCAGGTTGCACTTGAAGTGGCCGTGATACACCGCGTCAAAACGGATGATCGTGGTGAACAGGCGAATATCCGCTTCAGTCAGGTACTCACCACTTAAATAACGGTTGGCACCAAGCACCCGCTCCAGATGATCCAGCTCGGCAAACACCCCGTCGAAGGCTTCTTCATAAGCCTGTTGCGAAGTCGCAAAGCCTGCGCGATACACGCCGTTGTTCACCGCCGGATAAATCCGCTTGTTCAACGCGTCGATCTCACCGCGCAGCGGCGCCGGGTAGAAATCCAGATCGTTGCCGGTCAAGTCATCGAACGCGCTGTTGAACATGCGGATGATCTCCGCTGATTCATTGCTGACGATGCGTTTGAGCTGCTTGTCCCACAACACCGGCACCGTCACGCGACCGGTGTAATCGGCCGTGTCAGCGGTGTAGCGCTGATGCATGAAGTTAAAACCGTCGAGCTTGTCACCGGTCGAGCCGAGCGCCGTGTCGAAGGTCCAGCCGTTTTCCAGCATCAGCCAACTGACCACCGACACGTCGATCAGACTTTCCAGGCCTTTGAGTTTGCGCAGGATCAACGTGCGGTGCGCCCACGGGCAGGCGAGGGAAACATAAAGGTGATAGCGCCCGGCCTCGGCGGCAAAACCGCCTTCGCCACTCGGGCCGGGCTGGCCGTCAGCGGTCACCCAGTGGCGACGTTTCGCCTGTTCGCGCTGGAACGCGCCATCCTTGCTGCTTTCGTACCACTTGTCCTGCCAGCGGCCATCGACTAACAAACCCATGTTCAAGACTCCTGAGAACCAATAATCATTGGAGCCGAGTCTATTCCGATGAGTTCGAACAAAAAGCGCAAAGATCGGGCGCGAATGATCGGTTAAATCGATTTGTCCCGCGCGGCCCAGTATTGCTCGGCGGTTTCGAAAGCCTGTTCACGGCTTTGCCCCAGACCTCGCAGCGCCAGCGCCATGGTCGAGATCAGCGCCATTTGCGGATAGCTGTCGACCACCTCGCCGCGCCACACCGCTTTCAAATGCTCGATGTCCAGCGAGGCTGGTTTGACGTGGCGTTGTGCCGACAGCTGTGGCCATTCCTCGTCCCAGCTTGCGCCGCCGCGAGTACCGTAGAGATGGCTGTCGGCATCCGGGTTGATCTCGATTTCGCCGCCATCGCCTTTCACCACAATCGCGGTATCGCCCAGCAAGCCGCTGGCATCACGGTGCACGGCCTGATAGCCGGGATGGAAGATGCTTTGCAGCCCACAGCGGGCGCCCAGCGGGTTGAGAATCCGCGCCAGCGAGTGGATCGGCGAGCGCAAGCCCATGGTGTTGCGCAGGTCGATCATCTTTTGCAGCTGTGGCGCCCAGTCCATCAGCGGCATAAACGCGAGGCCACCGTTGTCCAGCGCGTCGCCGACCTGCTGCCAGGTGCGGCACAACGGGATGTTCAGCTCTCCCAGCAATTGTTCCGTGTACAGGCGCCCGGCGGTGTGCGCGCCGCCGCCGTGCATGAAAATGCGCACGCCGTTCTGTGCCAGGCATTTCGCCGCCAGCAGATACCACGGCAGATGGCGCTTTTTGCCGGCATAGGTCGGCCAGTCCAGATCGACGTTCAGTGCCGGCGCCTGCAAACGAGCGCGCAGGGCCTCGGTGAAACCGGCCATTTCCTCGGCGCTTTCTTCCTTGTGCCGCAGCAGCATCAGGAAGGCGCCGAGCTGGGTGTCCTCGACTTTGTCGTCGAGCACCATGCCCATGGCTTCGCGGGCCTCTTCTCGGGTCAGATCGCGGGCGCCGCGCTTGCCTTTGCCAAGGATTCGCACGAATTGGGCGAACGGATGTTCGGCAGGCGTTTCGAGGGTCAGCGCTGGGAAGTCGGTCATAAGCAATTCGTCGGTTTGGGCAGGCCCGCCAGTTTCGCGGCGAGTTTGGCAGGGGTGCCTTTGAACAGTCGGTTCAGGTGCAGGCTGTTGCCTTTGTCCGGGCCGAGTTTCAGCGCGGTGTACTTGATCAGCGGGCGGGTCGCCGGGGACAGCTGGAATTCGGCATAGAAGCTGCGCAGCAGTTCGAGGATTTCCCAGTGGTCGGCAGTCAGTTCGATATCTTCGGCGGCAGCGAGGGCGCTGGCGACGTCATGTGACCAATCGCTCAGCTCAACCAGAAAGCCATCCTTGTCCAGCTCGATGGCGCGGGCGCCGACGGTCATGGAATTCATAGCCAGCTGTTGACCTTGTCGTGGTGGATCGTCAGTTCGACGAAGGCCGGGTAATCGATGGCTTCGGCCCAGTCCGGAATCGACACGGCGCGGGCCTGCACGTCTTCCTCCAGCACGAACAGTTTTATCTGGCGGCTTTGCAACGCCGCAAGCAGCGCGGTATCCGGTTGCAGTGCGTAAACCGCGTCACCGCTCAGCAGCAAAGCATCAGCACTGCCGATCAAGCGCAGGCAACTGGTCAGGCGATCGTCGCCGAACGGGGAATGAGACAACATATGCAAAGTCGACATCAGAGGGTAATCACCTGATCGTAACGGTCAATAAGGGCGGTGATTTGCTCGGCGGCGAGCGGTTGTGCCTCATCCAGCGAGAGGTTTTTCAGCCCTCGGTCACTGGCGCTGTCGGCGCAGTAAAACAGCTCTTCGACACCGAACATCGGCAGTGCTTGCAGGTTGGCGCTGAGGTCTTTCTGCTGCAAGGCCTTGGCGTTCTGCCCAGCGGCCAGTTGCAGCACGCCGTCATCCAGAAACAGCAGACCGATCGGCAGATCGAAGGCGCCGCCGGCCAGCACGATGTCCAGCGCTTCGCGGGCACCGGGGCCGGACCATGGCGATTGACGGCTGATGATCAACAGGGATTTGGCCATCTCACGCACCTCCGAAACAGATCAGGCGATCGGCGTCTTGCACCGCATCATGCAACTGACCGAGGCCGGACAATTCCCACGGCGCACTGACCGACACGGCCTCACGCTGATAGCGTTTGGCTTCTTCGCCGTTGAGCACGCCTCGGCGCAGGGCCGCGGCGATGCACACCACGCCATCCAGCTTCTGCTCGCTGATGAACGTGCGCCATTGCTTGGGCAAGTCCAGTTCATCCTGCGGGGTGACCACCGCGTCGGAGGCGTTGTAGACGCCATCCTGATAGAAAAACAGCCGGACAATCTCATGCCCGCCGGCCAGCGCAGCTTGCGCAAACAGCAGGGCACGGCGCGAGGAGGGCGCATGGGCGGCGGAAAACAACGCGATGGCGAACTTCATGACGGACTCGATTAGCAAAACTGCGGCCATGATAAAGCTTTATCGGGGTAGCGGCGAAACCCAAGTTGTGTACGCGCCCCCACAGGGAATTAATCTCGGTAACAGTCAGCGTGGCATATAGCCGAGTTGCCAGCGCCGCGGGATTTTCAGAGAGAGCAGTCCGATGATCGCCGCCAGCACACCACTGACGAACATCGCCTTGAGCCCCAAGTGATGTTCCAGCACGGCGCCAAGAATCGCGCCGATAAACATCCCGCTCCACGGCACCAGTTGCACGCGCCAGCCACTGCGCCGCTCGCCGAGCAGCCATCGGCCCAGTCCACGGCCGAACCGTGACAATGCACCGGTGACATAGGTCAGCCCGACCGGCAGACCATTCACTTCCTCGACCGACGCATTGAGCATGCCCATGGCGATGATCGCCGCCAGCAGGGCCGGCAGTTGCGAATCAAACGGCCAGGCTGCAGCGGCGCAGAGCAGGGTGGCGATACACAGTAGAAGAGGCAGCGCCCGTCGGCCGCCGAGACGCGCGACGAGTACACCCAATGCATTACCGACAACAAAAGTAGCGACGAGGATCACCAGACGCAGGGTCAAGCCGAGGTCGCCATCACTGATCGCCACCGCCAGCCGCGTGGTGTTGCCACTCATGAACGAGACGAAATCACCGCTGGCCATAAAGCCGATGGCGTCGGTCATCCCGGCCAGTACCGACAGGCTGGCCACCAGCGCCAAACCCACGCGGCCACGCCATTTCTGCGTGTGCAGATGGCCGGGGCTGGCCCGGTGAGTCGAGGCGGAAGGCAGCATCGTCAATTGTTTCCTTGAGCGGCGGTTACGGTTCTATTCCATACAGATCGCAGTATTCCAGCCACTCCATGCCGGCCATTTCCGCTACTTCGCGGTGCACCTCAAGACGCTGGGCCTGATATTCCTCGGGCGAATCGGCCGTCAGTTTCAAGGTCAGTTCCCAAGCAAACAACCCGAGGCTTTCTGCTTCCTCCTCAAATGCTTCGTGCAGACGCTCTTCGCGATACTGCGCCTGGGTTTCACCCTTGGCTTGGGCCAAAAGCGGATTGAGATGATCAAGCGTTTCGCGCAATTCGGGGCGTTGATCGAGAAACAGTTTCAGAGCATGTTCATGTCGCTGATCGGTAGGCGCCATGGGTTTTCCTTGTGAGGCTGATGACCTTAGGTTGCCGCAGCGGCCTGCGCGTGTCGCGCTATAAATGCAGTAAAGCAGAACGATTTCTGCTGCTGCGGTGATACAGTCCGCTTTTTTCTGAATGAGCGAATGCAATGCGAATTCTGATGGTGGCGCTGGCCGCGACGGTGCTGGCCGGTTGCGCGGGTTCGGTGATGGACGATGCTCGCACTAAAACTCCCTACAAAACCCTGACCTCGGACAAGCCTGAGAAAGTCGTCGCCCAGTGCGTGCAATTCGCGTGGCAGGACGAAGTGGTGTTCGGCGTGGATGCAGGGGCTTATCTGCAACCGGGCAAGAAGGGCGGTTCGACGGTGTATACGCGTTCGGCGGAGTCGTTTGTCGATGTCAGCACGCAGGCGTCGGGCACGGCGCTGAACTACTACGCGCAGAAAGATGATTTTGTGGCCAAGCGGCGGTTGGCGGCGTTGGCGACTTGCCTTTGATGATGTGTTGAGGCTGCTTCCGTCTTCGCAAGCAGGCTCGCTCCCACAGCAATGCATTTCAAGGTGGGAGCGAGCCTGCTCGCGAAGGGGCCGTCAAATTCAATCCATCAAGCGCTTCTGGAAAAAATGCCGCTTGTGCCCCGGCGGATAATCGACGATTTCACCAAACTGGCTGAACCCCAGCTTCTGGTAAAACCCCGGCGCCTGAAAGTCGAAGGTGTCCAGCCACATGCCCAGGCAATTCTTCTCTCTGGCCAACGCTTCGGCCATGGCCATCAGTTCCGAGCCAATGCCCCGTCCCCGGCCCTGTTCGGGCACTGACAGCAACTCAATGAACATCCACTGAAAAATCACACGTCCATACAAACCGCCAAGGATTGTGTCGTGGTCATCGCGCACCATGAGGGCGAACGGTTCTGACTTTGAGCCGCCCGTTTTGGCATCGTTATACGCAATCAGGGGCAAGAGTATGGCTTGGCGTTGTTCGTCGGTGGGGTTGTTCGACAACTCGATACGCAAGTTCATGCATGACTTCCTTGTGGTGAGAACCCGCAGCCTATCCTGTGCAGGGGATGTCTTCCAAGCCCCGCTGCAACCCGGTGGAACCGCCGCGCTCGCGCTGCGGTCTAGCTTTCTACAGCGTCATTCCAGAACGCGGTTGATGAGGACACCCCATGAACATTTTCGAAGCCCTTCGCGAGAGCCATGACCGCCAACGCACCTACGCCAAAGCCCTTATCGAGACCAGCGGTGACAGCCCGGAACGGGTCGAGGCCTACAAGCAGCTCAAGGCTGAACTGCAAGCCCACGAAACCGCTGAAGAACGCCATTTCTATATCCCGCTGATGGAGTTCGACAACGGTGTCGATCTCAGCCGCCACGCCATTTCCGAGCACCATGAAATGGACGAGATGATGGAAGAGCTGGACGAGACCGAGATGTCCAGTCCCGCCTGGCTCGCCACGGCGAAAAAGCTTTCGGACAAGGTCCACCACCACCTCAAGGAAGAAGAGCAGAAGTTCTTCCAGATGGCCGGCAAATTGCTCAACGAAAAACAGAAAGTGCAGCTGGCCGGGCAGTACGAAAAAGAGTTTCAGGCACAACTGCCCTGAGTTGCCAATGCGGGATTTCGCAACTTCGACGTGTACGTCTTTGCCTATACGTCGAGTGCGAGCTGTCGCAATAAGCTGTATATCCATCCAGTATTTTCGGTGTTTTGCGAATTGTGACCGGGCAGACTGCGACAAAACCGCCGATGGACAAAAAATCCCCCTCCGTTAGCTTGAAGGCCTCTCCTCGGGAAGGAGAGTTCTTAAATCAACGGAGTGAAAAACATGAATCAGGCAAATCTGGAAACCCAACTGCGACATGGTCGCGTCACCTCTCCAGCGAGCCGTGGCTCGGTGGCCATCGATCTCGGGTTGCTGGCCGGTTGGCAGGTCAACGAAATGGAAGGCGGCAAGAACTTCCCGGCACTGGCGGCCGGGCCGTTCCCGGCGCCCTATGGCAGCGACAGTGACAGCGTCACGCCGCCCACTGACGGTTACATTCTCAGTGGCGGCAAGTCCGACGCCCGCGATTGCGTGAACTTCACCAGTGAGGAGATGAGCAAGAAGCTCAATCGTCCGTTCAGTTGGCCGTTGCTCAACGTCACCGCGGGTCAGACCCTCAAGGTCAACTGGGTCTACACCGCGGCGCATACCACCCGTGGTTATCGTTGGCTGATCACCAAGGATGGCTGGGATCCGCAGCAGCGCATCACCCGCGCACAGCTGGAGGCGCAACCGTTTTTCGAAGACTTCTACACTCAGGTTCCGTACTACAGTCACGCGGGTGAGATGAAGGCCAAGGTCGATCACGAAGTAAAACTACCGGCCAACAAGAAGGGGCATCACGTCATCGTACTGATGTGGATCGTTGCCAACACCGGTAACGCCTTCTATCAGGCCTTCGACGTCGACTTCAAATAACGGCGCAGCGTCGCCCAATCCACACGTTCTGAAGGATTAGAACATGTCAAAAATCGACTTCACTTTATTGCAGAATGCGGCGACCGATGCGGCTTCGCTGATGCCGAGCATCGCCGGCAAAAAGATCCTCATGGGCTTCTGGCACAACTGGCCGGCAGGACCGAGCGACGGTTATCGGCAGGGCCGGTTTGCCAGCATCGCGCTGGAGGATGTACCCAAGGAATACAACGTGGTTGCCGTGGCCTTCATGAAAGGCAGCGGGATTCCGACCTTCAAGCCGTTCAACGTTTCCGATGCCGAGTTTCGCCGCCAGGTCGGCGTGCTCAACAGTCAGGGGCGGGCGGTGCTGATTTCCCTGGGGGGCGCCGATGCGCACATCGAGTTGCGCAGCGGTCAGGAGCAACCACTGGCCAATGAAATCATCCGCCTGGTGGAAACCTACGGCTTCGATGGTCTGGACATCGATCTTGAACAGAGCGCGATTGATTTCGCCGCCAACAAGACCGTGCTCCCGGCTGCGCTGAAACTGGTCAAGGATCACTACGCCGGCCAGGGCAAGCACTTCATCATCAGCATGGCCCCGGAGTTTCCGTACCTCACCAGCAACGGCAAGTACGTCGGTTACCTGCAAGCGCTGGAAGGCTACTACGATTTCATCGCACCGCAGTTCTACAATCAGGGTGGCGACGGGGTCTGGGTGCCGGAGGCCAACAACGGCGCCGGCGCGTGGATCGCGCAGAACAACGATGCGCTGAAAGAGGATTTCCTCTATTACCTGACCGAAAGTCTGGTGACCGGCACTCGAGGGTTCACGAAGATCGCGGCGGACAAGTTCGTCATCGGCCTGCCCGCCAACGTCGACGCTGCCGCCACCGGTTATGTGATCGACAAGACCGTCGTCGGCAATGTGCTCAAACGGCTGGCGATCAAAGGGCACCTGATCAAAGGCCTGATGACCTGGTCGGTGAACTGGGACAACGGCGTCAGCAAGGATCGTGTGCCGTACAACTGGGAGTTCAGTCGGCGCTACGGCCCGCTGATCACGGGCGTGCAGGCAAGCACGCCAGTAGTGGATGAAACGCTGTCGCACATGGCCCGTTAATCGCCAACAAAAAGCCCGGTAGCGCTGCCGGGCTTTTTTTGTGGGTTCGATTGATCGACTATGGACGCTTTCTGATGACAAAAGGATGAGGCGTCATGTCCAACACAGCCGAGCGGGTCAACATCATCGATACCGAGGTGTTGTCCCACGACTGGTATCTGTTGAAGAAAGTCACCTTTGACTATCACCGCAATAACGGCGAGTGGCAGCGTCAGACCCGCGAGGTGTATGACCGAGGCAATGGCGCGGCGATTCTGCTGTTCAATCGCGAAAAGCGTTCAGTGGTGCTGACCCGACAGTTCCGCCTGCCGGTGTTCGTCAATGGCCATGACGGCCTGTTGATCGAAGTGGCGGCGGGGTTGCTGGAAGGTGCTGCGCCGGAGCAGCGTATTCGCGATGAAGCCGAAGAGGAAACCGGCTATCGCGTGCACGACGTCAAGAAGGTATTCGAGGCTTACATGAGCCCCGGTTCGGTCACCGAGAAACTGCACTTCTTCATTGCCGAGTACGACTCGGCGTCGAAGGTCGGCAACGGTGGCGGTCTGGAAGAAGAGACTGAAGAGCTGGAAGTGCTGGAGTGGGGGTTTGACGAGGCATTGGCGGCGTTCCAGCGCGGTGAGATCTGCGATGCCAAGACCATCATGCTGCTGCAATACGCGGCGATGAATAATCTGTTTACCGACTGAATACCATTGTGCCGAGGGAGCTTGCTCCCGCTGGGCTGCGCAGCGGCCCCAAGATTTTGCCAGTTCTGCGAGCTGGAGCGGGAGCCTCGCCACAAACGCTCTTTCGCCCCGAACGCGGAGGCTAAAACAGTTCCCCCGTTCGACCTACCTCCGACCACTGGCTACCTTCCAGCCTCAACAATCGCTCCTTCGCCTCAAGCCCCCCGGCAAACCCGGTCAGTTTCCCCGACGCTCCGATCACTCGATGGCACGGCGCGACTATCGAAATCGGATTCCGTCCGTTCGCCGCTCCCACTGCGCGCACCGCACTCGGATTGCCGATCTGCTCGGCAATCTGGCTGTACGTGCGAGTTTCCCCAAAAGGAATGGTCAGCAACGCCGCCCACACCTTTTTCTGAAAATCGGTGCCGGCAAAATCCAGTTCCAGATCGAAGCAATTGCGCGTCCCGGCAAAATATTCTTCCAGCTGTCGTGCTGTGTTGATCAGGACCGGATTATCCGGTGCCTCACTCATCGGCCCCAGACGCACGCGGTTGGGTTTGTCGTTTTCCCAGAGGATGGCCGCCAGTCGTGAGCCGTTCGCGACCAGCTTCAGCTCGCCGACCGGCGAGGGCAGGATGATGAACGTGTAGGGCATCGGGAAGAACTCCGGATCGGCACGGTAACGACGCCCAGCATACTGGCTGATCGGGGAGGCGCAAACCGTAAAGCCGACCATACTGCTTGTTGCTCTTGAAGCGTTCCCCTCTGTTTTGCACAGACCCTGAAAACAAAAAAAAGAGATCGACTCATGAAGTACGAACCTTTGGCCAAATCGCTGATAGCGACCTCACTGGCACTCAGCTGTCTCATGGCTCACGCTGCCTCGGTGGCGCCGGTCGCCGCCGAAAACGGCATGGTGGTCACCGCGCAACATCTGGCCACGCATGTGGGCGTCGATGTGTTGAAAAACGGCGGTAACGCCGTCGATGCGGCGGTCGCGGTGGGTTATGCGCTGGCGGTGGTTTATCCCGCAGCGGGCAACCTGGGTGGCGGCGGATTCATGACCATTCAACTGGCAGACGGGCGCAAGACCTTCCTCGACTTCCGTGAAAAAGCCCCGCTGGCCGCGACGGCCAACATGTACCTCGACAAGGACGGCAACGTCATCCCGGACCTCAGCACCCGTGGCCACCTGGCGGTTGGCGTGCCGGGCACCGTGTCCGGCATGGAACTGGCGCTGAGCAAGTACGGCACCAAACAGCGCAAGGAGATGATCGCCCCGGCGATCAAATTGGCTGAAGACGGTTTCGAGTTGCAGCAGGGTGATGTCGAACTGCTCGAATACGCTACGGATGTGTTCAAAAAGGACATCCGCGATTCCGGCTCGATCTTCCTGAGTAATGGCGAGCCGATGCAGGTCGGGCAGAAACTGGTGCAGAAAGACCTGGCAAAAACCTTGCGCACTATCTCGGAAAAAGGCGCCGACGGTTTCTATAAAGGCTGGGTCGCCGACGCCATCGTCACCTCCAGTCAGGCCAACAAAGGCATCATCACCCAGGCCGACCTCGACAAATACAAAACCCGTGAACTGGCTCCGGTGGAATGCGATTACCGTGGCTACCACGTAGTTTCCGCACCACCGCCAAGCTCCGGCGGGGTGGTGATCTGTCAGATCATGAACATCCTTGAAGGCTATCCGATGAAGGATCTGGGCTTCCATTCGGCCCAGGGCATGCACTATCAGATCGAAGCGATGCGTCACGCTTATGTCGATCGCAACAGCTATCTCGGCGATCCGGATTTTGTGAAAAACCCGATCGAGCACTTGCTCGACAAGAACTACGCGACCAAGCTGCGTGACGCGATCCAGCCACAAAAGGCTGGCGTCTCGGCCGAGCTGAAACCCGGCGTCGCGCCCCACGAAGGCAGCAACACCACGCACTATTCGATCGTCGACAAGTGGGGCAATGCGGTCTCCGTCACCTACACCCTCAACGACTGGTTCGGCGCAGGCGTGATGGCGAGCAAGACCGGGGTGATCCTCAATGACGAAATGGACGACTTCACCTCCAAGGTCGGTGTGCCGAACATGTACGGGCTGGTGCAAGGCGAAGCCAATGCCATTGCTCCGGGCAAGGCGCCGCTGTCGTCGATGAGCCCGACCATCGTCACCAAGGACGGCAAAGTGGTCATGGTAGTCGGCACCCCGGGCGGTAGCCGCATCATCACCGCCACCTTGCTGACCATGCTCAATGTCATCGACTACGGCATGGGCTTGCAGGAAGCGGTCGATGCGCCACGCTTCCACCAACAGTGGATGCCGGAAGAAACCAACCTAGAAGACTTCGCCGCCAGCCCGGATACCCGGAAGATCCTCGAAAGCTGGGGCCACAAGTTCGCCGGTCCGCAGGACGCCAACCACATTGCCGCGATCCTGGTGGGCGCGCCGTCGCTGGGGGGTAAACCGGTCGGCAAAAACCGTTTCTACGGCGCCAACGATCCACGGCGCAATACCGGGTTGTCACTGGGTTACTGAGAGGCGTAAAAAAGGGGGCGGATGCCAGTCCGTCCCTGTCTCAAGGAATGATCAAGGAAGGCTCATCATGACCACCGCATTACTGATCATCGACGTCCAGCGCGCCCTGTGCTCGGGCGAATACCAGTGCCACGACATCCACCGTGTGATCGACACTATCAACGACCTCAGCACCCGCGCACGCAAGGCCGGGGTTCCGGTGGTGCTGATTCAGCATGAGGAAAAAGATAGCCCGCTGGCTCATGGTGCCGATGGCTGGCAACTGGCCGTAGGGTTGGAGACATCCCCGCAAGATCTGCGCGTAAGCAAAACCGCCCCGGATTCGTTCTACCAGACCGACCTGCGTAAATTGCTGCCGACCGAAGATTTCGAGCGATTGGTGATCTGCGGTCTGCAAACCGATTACTGCGTCAATGCCACCGTGCGCCAGGCTCATCAGTTGGGGTACGACGTGGTGCTCGTCGCGGACGCGCATTCCACCCTCGACAACGGCAACATGAGTGCCGAAGACATCATCGCCGAACACAACAAGGATCTGGCACACCTCACCGGTTCCGTGGCGCGGATCGATGTCAAACCTGGCGCAGACATTGCGTTCTAAGCCCGATTGCCTGTGGGAGTGGGCTTGCTCACGGAGGCGGAGTGCCAGTTACCGAGGATTTGCCTGACCGGACGTCTTCGCGGGCAAGCCCGCTCCCACAGGGATCTGCGGCGGCTGAAACCTTTGTGTCCAGCGAGGATTTTCGTCAGCAGCACTGGCATACTGCCCGCCGTTTGAAGAATGGATTCTGTCGATGCCCGTTTTCACCCTCCGTCATGCCTTGGCGCTGACCACCCTCGCGTTTGCCTGCGCCACCCACGCCAGCAGTTTCGATTGCGCCAGTGCTTCGAGTAAAACCGAAAAAGCCATTTGCGCCGATCCATATCTGTCGCAACTGGATGAGCAACTCGCCGAACGCTGGGGTTCTACTCTGGCCAAGGTTCCCGATGCCAAGGCACTCAAGACTGATCAACGGCAGTGGCTGAAGAGCCGCAACGCCTGTGGCGCGCTGACTGCCTGTTTGCGCCGTGAGTATGTGATGCGTCTGGCCGAACTGGAGCATGCTGTTCAGCCGTTCAGTTGGGATGCGACCTGGCAACTCATTCCTTCTCGAACATCAACGGCAGCCACGCTGACCACGCATCGCCGCGACGCTGCGCACATTACGTTTGATATCGCGGCGGGAGAGGGGGCCAACTCCGGCGACCTCGACGGCACCGCTGAACTCAAGGACGGCGAAGCACATTACGTAGAAGGCGAGTGCGCGTTGAGTTTCACCCCCCTGAACGGCGTACTGAACATCTCGCAAGCCGGCTCCGATGCCGACTGCGGCGCCGGAATGGGCGTGTTTTACGCCGGCACTTACGTCGCCTCGGAGCAACCACTGACGCTCGATTACGACATGCTCAGCCTTGGTCTGGCGCGCAACCCTGAAGAAAATCAGATCCTGCACGCTTTGCTCAAGGATGATTATCAAAAGCTGGTGGAGTTCTCCGGCAACTTGCATATCGGTGATCCCTCAAGCGATATACCGGGCAGTCAGGTCGTGGAAATGTGGATGCGAGGCCTGGGCGGCACCGGCATCATGATGAACACAACCGACCAGCATTTTTGGGTCATCATGCTGACCTACGGAGCAAACGGTCAGGAGCGAATGCGCTATTACACCAACGCTGCGAAATGGAAAGGACGTCTGCCCGACGTTTTGCAAGCCTGGTACCAACGCACCAACGGCAATCGTGGGATTCCTTTGGACCACATGCCCTGACGCTGTGGCGAGGGGATTTAGCGGAACGTCGCACCGCCCGATGGCTACGCAGCAGTCCCCAATCCCCTCAAGTGGCAAACAAAACCCCACGAATTTCCCCAACCCGCGGTGTCACCACCACACCCTCCAGCACCATTCGCGTAATCGTCTCTGCCGCTGTTTGATAGTCCTCATCCAGCGGCACCTCGCGCTGCATGATCCGGCCCATCTGCCAGCCGATATTGGTATACGTGCGGGTCGCCGACCAAATGAACAGCATCAAATGTTCAGGATCCACCGGCGCCAGCAAGCCACGGTCGATCCAGCTGCGCAGGCACTCGACATTGCGCCGCGCTTCAGCGTGCAACAGATCGCGGCACTCATCCGGCAACTGCCGCCCCCCGAGCAACAATTCACCGCTGAACACCTTGGCAATCGCCGGGTGCTCGCGGGCGATACGAATCCGCGCAGCGACATAGGCACGCAAGCCAATCAGCGGATCGTCGCTTTCACGCAGCACCGCCGACGCCTCCAGCAGCGGCTCGACGAAACCCAACAGCACCTTGCCGTATAGGTTTTCCTTGGACTGGAAGTAGTAATACAGATTGGGCTTGGGCACCCCGGCACGGGCCGCGATGTCGCGGGTCTGGGTGGCGTCGAAGCCCTTGGCGGCGAATTCTTCACTGGCAGCGGCAAGGATTAACTGTTCGTTGCGGACTCGAATAGCGCTCATGGACACACGAAAGTAAAAGACGACATAAACAGATTCTGGCGATTTCGGTTTCGCAATATACAAAACTATATAGCGGTGAAGCCAGCACACTCGAAAGACAGCGCTATGCTGGTTCGATCATTTATGCAGGCGGGGAGGGGATATGACTATTCGGGCATTGCGGGCGAACGCGACTCATCTGGATGCGGTGGCGCCGTTGTTCGACGCCTACCGGGGGTTCTATGAACAACCGTCGAACCTTGAGCAATCGCGCGCCTTTATCGCCGAGCGTATGGCGGGCAACGAATCAGTGATTTTTCTCGCTAAGGACGAGCGCGATGAAGCGCTGGGATTTGTGCAGTTGTACCCGACGTTTTCGTCCATAGACGCCCACCGCACTTGGTTGCTCAGCGATCTGTTCACCGCGCCTTCCGCCCGTGGTCGTGGCGTCGGCAGGTTATTGATGAACACAGCCCGCGACTTTGCCCTGGAGACGGGCGCCAAGGGACTGGTGCTGGAAACGGCGATCGACAACTTCACCGCCCAGGGTTTGTACGAGTCGCTGGGGTATGTGCGAGACACCGGCTACTACACCTACCTGCTCGATTTGCGCCAAGCTGAGTCGAAATTTTTGTCTTTTTCTCTTTCCCCCGACGCCGGCTCTCTCTAGAATCCGCCCGGCCTCCGCAATGGAGGCTCATTGCCATCATTTGGCGTTGTTCAAATAGGGACGGACATCATGCAATTCGGGAAAATCCTGGCGCTGGGCCTGGTAATGGCGCTCGGCGGTTGTGCCAGTTTCACTAAAGACGAAGTGGCGCCGGTGACAATGCCGTCGATGGCCAGTTACGCCAACAAGCCTAACGTCTATGTCGATTTCGACTTCTATCAGGGCGAGCCGAAAAGCGCCTCGGCCGTAGAAGTGCCGCAGGCACGTGACCAGCTCAAGCCGGAGCTGCAAAAGATTCTGACGGATTCCGGTCTGTTCGGTCGTGTCACGCTGGATGAGTTCCAGAAGCAACCAGGCGACTACAGCCTGCGTCTGAAAATGTACAACCATCCGCCGAATGCCGGTTCGATGGTGCTGGGCTTCATCAGTGGTTTCAGCCTGGGGGTGATCCCGGCGTACGGCACCGATCAGTACACCATGAGCCTGGAAGCCGTGGACGGAACAGGTCAGGCCCTGACCACCGCGAGCAACCACGATGCGATCGGCACCTGGGTCGGTATCTGGTTCATTCCGCTGATGGGCAATACCCCGAAGGCGGCGGTCAACGACACGTTCGCCCGTCAGGTCAACGCGCTGCTCAAGCAAATGATCGACAACAAGAACCTGAAGTACTCAGCGCTCGACTCCCGTATTCCACGGGCGTGACGCAAAAAAAAAGAGCCGCAATCGCGGCTCTTTTTTTACCCTTATTTCAGGGCCTGGATGAACTGCGGATCGCTGTACAGATCTTTCAGCAAATCACGCAACATCGGGTTGTAAGCGTTGACCGCGTTCGGGATCGCAATGAAACCGAAGAAGCTGCTGCTCCACTGGCTGCTGACACCCTTGGTCGCGTCGTACACCACATCATTGCCATTGAGCAGGGTGAAACGTGCAGCAAGCTTGCCGCTACCTGTGCCCATGCCAGCGGTCATTTCATTCTTCACCACCAGCACTTTCAATTGTCGCTGGGCGTTAGGATCCAGCAAACCAGCCTTGCGCAGCTCTTCGGTGATTGCGTCCTGAATGTGCGCCGGGATGCTCCCGGACGGCGAGCGGATCGGGTTGGCGCGGACCATCAGCGAACCTTCACCGGTTTCGGCGGTGACTTGAGGATTGCTGATCGCGTGCAGCGGCGGGGTCTGCTTGAGCTTCTGCACGTTTTCGTAACTCGGCTCGTAGCGGGTCATGGTCATGCCACAGCCTTGCAGCAACAACGCCAGCATCGGGATCAACAACAGCGACTTCTTCACGGCAGTTCCTTGCGTGGGAATGTAGGGGGCGCGAATTATGGGCAGAGTGCCATCATCGAGCAACCGTGTTTACTCACTCGCAAGAAACATTTTTTCGCTGGGCAATATCAGCCTCGTTCAGTCAGCAAGTTTTCGATCTGCGCCAGCTCCCAGGTGCTGAGCAAACTCACCGGATCGGTGCCGTAACGCTGCCAGGTGTCGAGCGCACCTTCGTGGCCGTTGTCGTCACGAGCGAATTCACAGTGATGCAACCGTTTACCTTCAAAATCCAGCAGCAAATGCCAGCCTTCGATGTCGACCGCGATAAGTCCGGCCTCGGCAGGCGCTGCGGACACCTGCAACGCAAGCACGCCAAGTGCGGCATCGCGCAGTCGTTGGCAAACCTCACGGGCGCTCAGAAACTCAGACATGTTTGAACTCGATGGATGCACAAGCGCGCCAGCATAAAGCGCATGTCGACGAGTGTCAGCGATCACTGGCCCCAACCCGGACAATTCCGTAACATCCGCCACCCTCTTTTTCGTGAACATCGCAGGCCGTGCTCAGCGGCCGCTCAATCAGGTAAGCCATGAAACCGATACGTCTGCGCGCCGATGTCCTGGCCGGACTCACTACCTCGTTTGCCCTGTTGCCCGAATGCATTGCGTTTGCGCTGGTGGCGCACCTCAATCCATTGATGGGCCTGTATGGCGCCTTCATCATTTGTACGCTGACCGCGTTGTTTGGCGGTCGGCCGGGTATGGTGTCCGGCGCGGCGGGTTCAATGGCGGTGGTGATCGTCGCACTGGTGGTGCAACACGGCGTGCAGTATCTGCTGGCAACCGTGCTGTTGGGCGGGCTGATCATGATGGCCTTCGGGCTGTTGCGGCTGGGCAAACTGGTGCGCATGGTGCCGCACCCGGTGATGCTCGGCTTCGTCAACGGCCTGGCGATCATCATTGCGCTGGCGCAACTGGAACATTTCAAAAGTGGTGAGGACTGGCTCAGCGGCACGCCGCTGTATCTGATGACCGGGCTGGTGCTGCTGACCATGGCCATCGTCTACATCCTGCCGCGTCTGACCCGCGCTGTGCCGCCGGCGCTGGTGGCCATTCTCGGTGTGGGCCTGCTGGTTTATCTGTTCGGTCTGCCGACCCGCACCCTCGGCGACATGGCGCACATCGCCGGTGGCCTGCCGACTTTCGCACTGCCGGACATCCCGTGGAACCTGCAAACCCTGAGCATCATCGCCCCGTACGCGATCCTGATGGCGCTGGTCGGCCTGCTGGAAACCCTGCTGACGCTGAACCTCACCGACGAAATCACTGAAACCCGTGGCTACCCGGATCGCGAGTGTGTGGCGCTGGGCGCGGCGAACATGGTCTCGGGCGCATTCGGCGGCATGGGCGGCTGCGCGATGATCGGCCAGACCGTGATCAACCTCAGCTCCGGCGGGCGCGGGCGTTTGTCTGGCGTGGTGGCGGGCGTGCTGATTTTGTTGTTCATCCTGTTTCTGTCACCGCTGATCGAGCGCATTCCGCTGGCGGCGCTGGTCGGCGTGATGTTCGTGGTGTCGCAGCAGACTTTCGCCTGGGCCTCGTTGCGGGTGGTGAACAAGGTGCCGCTCAACGATGTGCTGGTGATCATCGCCGTGACCACCATCACCGTGTTCACCGATCTGGCCACGGCGGTGCTATGCGGCATCATCATCGCTGCACTGAATTTCGCCTGGCAGCAGGCGCGCGAGTTGTACGCCGATGAACATCTGGAGGCCGACGGCAGCAAACTCTATCGCCTGCACGGCACGTTGTTCTTTGCCTCGACTACACCGTTCCTCAACCAGTTCGACCCGGCCAATGATCCCGCCAGGGTCACGCTCGATTGCCGGCATTTGAGCTTCGTCGATTACTCGGCGATCGCCGCGCTGAAAACCCTGCGCGAACGCTATGAGAAGGCCGGCAAGCATCTGCAGGTTTTTCATCTGTCAGAGCGCTGCAAGAAACTGCTCAAACGTGCCGGTGTCGATCACGACTGAACACCTCGTCTCCTGTAGGAACTGCCGAAGGCTGCGATCAGTTGATCTGAAAAGTCTCAAGATCAAAAGATCGCAGCCTCGTTCCACTCGACAGCTCCTAGATGAGAAGGAGCCAGTTTCAGATCGCCGGGAAATCGATATCGGTCAGCGCTGTGTTGTTCAGGTAGTTGGTCAGGGTCTGCACCGCCACCAGCGCAATCACTTCAATAATTTTGCTGTCGTCGATCCCGGCGGCGCGGGCGGCGGCGATGTGCTCGTCGCTCAAGTGGCCGCGAGTTTGCGTCAGTTGATAGGCGAGGGCGGCGTAGGCGTTGAGTTCGCCTTGACGCGCCGCGACAATGTCCTGCGCTGACAGCCCGGATTTACCGGCAAACAGGGTGTGCGCCGCCAGGCAATAATCGCAACCGTTGACCTGCGACGTGGCGAGGTACACCGCTTCTTTTTCCTTGGCACTCAGCGACGACTTGCCGAGGAGCGCCGAGGCTTGCACGTAGGTATCAAGGGCCACCGGGGCCTTGGCCAAAGTAGCGAACACGTTCGGCAGAAAACCGATTTTCTTCTTCACGCCTTCCAGTACCGGGCGAGTGGCGTCGGTGGCGGTGTCGAGGCTGATGGCGTTGATGCGGCTCATGATGACTCTCCGAAAGTCCGGTGCGAAGTGCGCCGGCGATGGAGTTGATGTTATTGAGCGCGGCTGGTGCTTTGGCGGCAAATCGTCGAGGATATGCGACAGATCGTCCAGAACTGCCCCGGGAGTCGCCATGGATCGCCTGTCTACACTGCTCAGTCATTTCGGCGTCAATGCCGGCACCTTCCACAGCGGCGAGTTCTGCGGTATCAGCGTGCACGGGGGCGAGCCGAGTGGGCATGTGCACCTGTTGCAGGCGGGTGAGCTGCTGCTCCAGCCCGGAAATGAACGCGAGATTAGCTTGACCGAGCCTTCGCTGATTTTCTTCCCCCGACCGTTAGCTCACCGAATGTCGGCCGACGAGGCCATGGACACGAAACTGGTGTGCGCGACGCTGACATTCGACGGCGGCTCCGGCAATGCCTTGGCGGCGGCGTTGCCGGATTATCTGGTGCTTAAACTGACCGACATTCCGCAGTTGGGCGATACGCTGGAATGGCTGTTCAAGGAAGCTTTCGAAGGTCATTGCGGGCGTATGGCGGTGATGGATCGTTTGTTCGAATTGCTGGTGATTCTGTTGTTGCGGCATCTCATCAGCAGCCGCGATCAACAACCGGGGATGATGGCCGGGCTGGCTGATCCGCGCTTGTCCCGGGCCTTGAACCTGATCCACGAGCAACCGGCGAAATCCTGGAGCGTGGCGGATCTGGCCAGCGCCGCCAACCTCTCGCGCGCCGGGTTTGCCGAGCAGTTTCGCCGCGTCGTCGGCCAGACGCCGGCCGATTACCTGCTGAGCTGGCGGGTCAGTCTGGCGCAGAAACGCCTGCGCGAAGGCAAGCCGATTGCGTTGATTGCCGATGAAGTCGGTTATGAAAGTCCCTCGGCGCTGGCCCGGGCCTTTCGGCGCAAAACCGGGCTCAGTCCTCGGGAGTGGAAGGCAGGACTTTGACGCTTATCTGGCAAATTTCTTCGCCCCGGCCACGCATAGAATCACGCCCAGCGTCACCGCGAGCATGCCGACGCTGACGTGTTCATGCAGCAGTGTCGCGGCCAGTGCCAAGCCGAAAAACGGTTGCAGCAACTGCAACTGCCCAACCGCCGCAATCCCGCCTTGCGCGAGTCCGCGATACCAGAACACAAAGCCGATCAGCATGCTGAACAGCGCCACGTAGGCCAGACACAACCATGCCGTCAGGCTGATGTTGGCGAACGAGGCGGGCGCCAGCCACAGACTCGATAGCGCCATCACCGGCAATGACAGCACCAGCGCCCAGCAGATCACCTGCCAGCCACCGAGGGTCCGTGACAGCTTCGCGCCTTCAGCGTAACCGAGGCCGCAGACCAGGATCGCTGCGAGCATCAACAAGTCTCCTGTGGGCGATGCGGTCAGACCCTGAGACAGGGCGAAACCGACGACCAAGGCACTACCCAGCAGCGAGAAAAACCAGAACACCGGTCGTGGACGTTCACCGCCACGCAACACGCCGAAAATCGCCGTCGCCAACGGCAGCAGTCCGACAAAGACAATCGAATGTGCCGACGTCACGTGTTGCAGCGCCAGCGCCGTCAGCAACGGAAAACCCAGCACCACGCCCATCGCGACAATGAACAGCGACAGCCACTGATGCCTTGCCGGAGGTCGTTCCCGAAACAACCCCAGCAAACCCACCGCCAACAGCCCGGCAATCGCCGCGCGCAACACGGTGAGAAACACCGGTTCGAATTCCAGCACCGCCAGACGTGTGGCCGGCAGCGAGCCGCTGAAAATCACCACGCCAATGAATCCATTGATCCAGCCGCTGGTTTTTTCCAGGGCCGGGGTGTCCAGGTTTGCAGTCCGTTCCATACAAAGTCGCGCTCCAGGTGGGGTTGCTTTTCAGCGATCCTGGAGCCGAGAATCGGGACAATCAAATAATTGTCATGGATACATCCCACGATGCCGCGCTCGCGCTACAAGACTCTCGTTGACACGTTCGCGGCTGACATTCGCTCGGGGCGCCTGGTGCCCGGTACGCGATTGCCGACCCACCGGCAACTGGCCGTCAGCGAGGGGCTGGCGCTGGTCACGGCCTCGCGGGTCTATGCCGAACTCGAGGCGATGGGCCTGGTCAGCGGCGAAACCGGGCGCGGCACCTTCGTGCGGGAAACCTCACTGGCGCCGGGGCAGGGTATCGATCAGAAGGACGTGGCGGTGGGCATGATCGACCTCAACTTCAACTACCCGTCATTGCCGGGGCAAGCGGATTTGTTGCGCACGGCGTTGCGGCAATTGGCGTTATCGGGCGATCTGGAGTCGCTGCTGCGTTATCAGCCGCACGCCGGTCGCCAGCATGAACGAGCCTCGGTCGCGCGACATCTGTTGGCCCGTGGCGTAAACGTCGAGGCCGAGCAAGTGCTGATCGTCAACGGCGCCCAGCAAGGGCTGGCGGTGACGCTGATGGCGTTGCTCAAACCGGGTGATGTGATTGCGGCGGATGCGCTGACGTATTCCGGGTTCAAGGTCTTGGCCGAGGCACTGCATCTGGAGGTGGTGGCCATTGCGGTCAACGACCACGGGCCGGATCTGGCGGCGCTGGAAAAGCTTTGCCAAACCCGCCCGGTGCGCGCCGTGTACAGCATGCCGACGCTGCACAATCCGCTGGGTTGGGTGATGCCTTTAGAGCAGCGCGAGCAACTGGTAGCGATTGCCCGTCGGCATGATCTGACGATCATCGAAGATGCGGCCTACGCCTTTCTGGTGGAAAACCCACCGCGAACGCTGATCGACATGGCGCCGGAGCGAACGGTGTATGTCTCAGGTCTTTCCAAGAACATCGCCACCGGCCTGCGCGTCGGTTTCATCGCAGCGCCCGCACCCAGAGTACCGGCACTGGAGCGCATCATTCGCGCCACCACCTGGAACACGCCGGGCGTGATGACGGCGATTGCTTGCGGCTGGCTTGATGACGGCACCGTCACGCTGCTTGAAGAGCAGAAACGTCACGATGCCAAAGCTCGCCATGCGTTGGCCGCCGAGTTGTTGCAAGGGCTGACGTGCATCGGCCATCCGTTCTCGTATTTCCTGTGGCTACCGCTGCCGGAAGACGTGCGCGCCGATCAGATCGTCGTGGAACTGATGCACGAACAGATTTCAGTGACCACCGCCGAACCGTTTTCAGTGGCGCCGCACGTCCCGCATGCGATTCGTCTGGCACTCGGCTCGGTGGACATGGCGGTGTTGCGCCAGGCATTGATCACCGTCAGAAAGGTCATCGCCGCTTACCTGTAAAAAACAAACCTGTGGCAAGGCAGCAAGCTCTCTTGCCACAAAGTGTTAGCCTTTGCCCCAATTGCAATACATCGCTCTGGATCGCTAGATGAAAAACACCGCTTCACTGTCCCTCGCCTTGATCCTCACTGCTGGCCTGCTCAGCACCACCGCCCATGCAGCGGGCGATCCCGAAGCCGGCGCGAAAATCTTCCCGCGCCTGTGCGGCGGTTGCCATCAAGTCGGCGAATCCGCCCGCCCTGGATTCGGCCCGCAACTCAACGGCATCATCGGCCGGCCCGCCGGGACCTCGGCGAACTACGTGTATTCCGATGCGATGAAAAATTCCGGCGTGACCTGGGATCACGAAACATTGAAGGCCTACCTGAAAGATCCGAAAGGCGTGGTGCCCGGGACGCGGATGATTTTCTGGGGGCTGAGTGATGAGGAAAAGCTCGATAATCTGTTGGCTTACCTGCAAGGATTTCAAGCGCAGTGAGGTGCGAGTCGCGCCGCCATATGTTCTGGAGGTCGCCGAGATAGACGGTTGGGAGTCTGCTAGAGTCCATGTCTTTTGAATAAGACAGGCGCCACACGGTCATGCATGTTCGAAGCCTTCGATTTTCCTCCATACGCCAGTTGAACGTCCGGCCCAAGCAGCCCAAAAGAGGCGTCGGTACGCAGCAGCACATTGATGTCATGGAACGCATCGACCTGACTGACATCAATGTCTTCATAGGCAGTAACGGTGCGGGTAAATCTACAGTCATCGACATGGTCAGGGCGCTGGCCTCTCCGCAACTATTGCCCAGTCTTTATACCGAGAATGTTTTTTCAGGCGTTTTTTCTGGATTCTCCGCTTCTTTTGACAATATTGATTACTCATACAAATTTGAGCCCGTCGCCCCGGACTATGACTCGGTGATGTGCCAGATGCTGAGTCGAACAGATCGTAAAGTAGCCTCCGCGCCAGTAAAAAAAGAAAAAATCCCTCGTGTTCTCGCCGCCGGTCAGCGCATTCAAACTCCTTCGGTAGAGGGCGTCGTTGTCAGGTACCTGCACTGTGGTGGCACGCTCCCTGTCGATGCCGATGCAATGCTGTTGTTGAATGATCTGGGGCCCATGTTGACCGGTGCGGTCGACTGGAATACCTACAAGGGCAGATTGTCCCGACCAAAGAACGGCGGCGCGCTGCAAAAGAAGGATGCGCAAACTCTTTACGTCTTCCTCGCGGACAGCGCGGTTGATGAGTTACCGCTTTCGCCACACAGCCTGCCCGTGGAGTCTTTTCCGTCGGGTTGGAAGGCTTACGCGGCGGTAATGAAATGGCTCAACGAAATTCCGCGAGGAGGGATCGCCTTGCTGGAAGAACCCGAATCACATCTGCATCCCCATTTTCAGCGCTTGCTGTTTGCATCGATCGCTGAGCGGGTCGAGGCAGAGCAGTTGCAGCTGTTGATGACCACCCATTCTTCTGCGCTGATCAACGCAGCGGCTGAATTGAATGGCAAACCCGCAGTAAAAATATTCCAGATGCATGATGGCCAGGTACTTGCGGCCGACATTGGCAAAGTACTCGATCAACTGGGCTATCGCGCCTCGGATCTGCTTCAGGCCAATAGTGTGATCTGGGTGGAAGGGCCGTCCGATCGCATTTACCTCAATTGGTGGATTCGCCATAAGTGCAAGGATTTCATCGAGGGAGTTCATTACTCGATCATGTTTTATGGCGGGCGTTTGTTCAGTCACCTTTCGGCTGAAACGGAGCCGCTGGCTGACTTGATCAAGTTGAAAAAACTCAATCGCCATTCCGCCATCATGTTTGACAGCGATAAAGAAGCCCCCCACGTCAAGCTCAACACCACCAAGGAGCGACTCAAAAAGGAGTTTTCCGGAACGGCTGCAAATCCGGGTTTTGCCTGGGTGACGGAAGGTCGTGAAATTGAAAACTATCTGGACGAAACGCAATTCAAAAAAAGCCTGAAGGCTCAGCATAAAAATGTGCACAAGTACTCCGCCCCAGGCATTTGGGAGAACTGGCTTAAATATGAAGTTGCGAAACCGGCGCCCAATGCAAAATCGAAGGATCTCAAGCGCAGTGGAGATAAAGTTGCCGTGGCGAGCCGATATATCAAGAAGTGGAAGGTGGACTTCACAGTGTTGGATCTCGACAGTCAGGTAACCCGGCTGTGTGAATTCATCGACCGGGCGAATCGTTGAAGCAACGTTTCATACCGATTGCCAAGAGGTGGTGCAGCTCACACCGCCTCGACCTGGACATGGCTCGCGAACCATTGCAGGACCGTTGTGCAGGCAGGATGCCCAGCGGCCGAAGGCAGCAGGCACAGCGCGTAAACTCCCCCGGTCTTCAATGGCTGCCCAAACGGCACCACCAACACCCCGCGCTCGATCGACTCCGCCGCCAGCGTCATGTCCGTCACTGCCACGCCCAATCCCCGCGCCGCCGCATCCAGTGCCAGCTCATCGAGGTTGAACGGGATGTGCCGGTAATCCTCCAGCGGTTTTCCCTCATTCGCCGCCAGCCATTCGATCCAGGCTTGCCGGTCCGCCGAACGATGCAGCAAGGCGAAGCGCGACAATTCGTCGACCGAACGCGGGGCGTTTTCCAGGTGGGGTGAACACACCGGCACCAGCATTTCCTCGAACAGCGTCAGGCACTCCGGATCACTCGACGGCTGCGGCAGATAAACAATGTACGCATCACTGTCGTTGCCCGGCTCGACGACTTCGGTGGCGACCGTCTCGATCGCCAGCGACACCTGCGGATGACTCAGATAGAAGTCGCTGAGTTTGGGCAGCAGCCAGCGCACCGCCAGCGAGACGTGCATGCGGATGCGGAACGGACGCTTCTGCGGGGCGAGGCGTTCTTCGAGGGTTTTCAGTTGTTCAAGGATGTTGCGGGCGCTGGCCAGCACTTGTTCGCCCTCCGGAGTCAGGCGCAGGTTGCGACTGGTCCTGATGAACAGCGCGACGTTGAAGTGGCTTTCCAGTTGCTGGATCTGCCGGCTGACAGCGCTTTGAGTCAGGCACAACGTCTGCGCAGCGCTGGTGAAGCTGCCGCAGCGGGCCACTTCGACCAAGGCTTGCATGGCTTGCAGTGAGGGTACGTGGCGAAGGTTATCCATGCGTTTTCAGAATGGCTCGATGATTTTATAGCGTTGGTCGGTCGTGCGAAGACCTAATAGATTCTAGCTCTGGCGGTGATCTTCTCAAGTTGCCCATGCGATTCACGCATGTCATCGAATCAGAAGCAAGCCGCAGAACGACAGTCGAACGAGGTGGTGCATGGAAAACCTATGTGGCTGGATCGCGCAGGCCGGCAGCTCGCCGGAACGCGGTCGCCTGAGTGGCGTGCAAAAAGCCGACTGGCTGGTGATCGGCGCCGGGATCACCGGACTCAGTGCCGCACACACCCTTGCTGAAATGCACCCTCAGGCGCGCATTGTGGTGGTTGATCGACAACGCGCAGCGCAAGGGGCTTCGGCGCGCAATTCAGGTTTTGTTGTGGCCCATGAGCATCCGGCGCACAGCGAGTTGATTGGCGCTAAGGGCTTTGCCGGGTTTGAAGTCGACACAATGATTTCCCGTGCCGCCAGCGAAGAGGTACGCCAGCGTATCGCTCGCCATGCCATCGACTGTAACTTTCGCGACAGCGGCTATTACTTCGCCGTCAGCGACCGGGCCAAGCTCGACCACGTTGACGCCAAACTGGCGACGCTACGCGCCCTCGGCGCCCGTGCCGAGTTTTTGCAAGGCACGGCCCTTGCGCAGAAACTCGGCACCCGCCATTACCAAGCGGCGATCTGGTGCGGCCAAGGCAACGCGCTGCTGCAACCGGCCCAATACGTGAAAGGGTTGCTCAACGCATTGCCGGGCTCTATCACCGTTTACGAGAACACTGACATCACCGGTATCGAGCGCCTGAGCCAGGGACGGCTGAGAGCGAGTGCGGCGGATGGCAGTATCGAAGCCAAGCAGATTCTGGTGTGCCTGAACGCGTTCATTCCTCGGGTTGGCATTGCCGATAGCGCCACGTTCCCGATGGAACTCAGCGCCAGCCTCACGCGACCGCTAACGGATCAGGAGTTTCAGGCCATCGGCGCGGTGGAGCCCTGGGGCGTGTTGTCGACCCGGCCGCTCGGCGCCACGGTGCGGTTGACCCCGGACCGTCGGGTGATGATCCGCAACACCGCCGAATATCGCACGCGTGACCTGTCCAACAGCGAACTGGCGCTACGCCGGCAACACCATGTTCGTGGCTTGCAGCGGCGTTTTCCGTTTCTCGGCGAGCAAGACATTCAATACACCTGGACCGGCCATTTGAGCGCAAGCCGCAGCGGCCAGGCGTTTTTCGACCGGGTCGAGGAGGGCGTGTTTGCCGTGGCCGGCTGCAATGGTTCGGGCGTGGCGCGCGGGACTTTGTGGGGACGGTTGCTGGCCGAACTGGCCTCGGGCGTTGATTCGCCGCTGTTGCAATCGGTGATGCAACGCGCCGAACCCGGCTGGCTGCCACCGCGGCCATTCTTCGACATCGGTGCCATGCTTCGCATGCGCGTGGAGGCGGTCAGGGCCAGAACAGAGATCTGAAATTCCCGCAAATCGCACAAGAACAAAAGCCACTTAATACAGGTGATAGAACATGCGCATCCAGCCACTTTCCCTGGCGATCGTACTCGCTGCCGGTTCGGCGACCGCTTACGCCGATGAAACGGTCAACATTTCCAACTGGAACAGTTACATCGCACCAGACACCTTAGCCAACTTCACCCAGGCCAGCGGTATCAAGACCACTTACGACATTCATGACAGTAACGAAGTGCTGGAATCGAAGTTGATGACCGGTAATACCGGTTATGACGTCGTCAGCCCGTCGAACCACTTTCTGTCGCGGCTGATCAAGGCCGGGGCGATTCAGAAGCTGGACAAGTCGCAACTGCCGAACTGGAAAAACCTCGATCCGCTGTTGATGCAGAAACTTGAAGTCAACGACCCTGGCAACCAGTACGGCTATCCCTACATGTGGGGCACCGCCGGCATCGGCTACAACGTCGAGAAGATCAAGGCAATCTTCGGCAACACTGATATCACGCGCTCGTGGAAGATGCTGTTCGACGAGGAGAACATCAAGAAGCTCAGCCAGTGCGGCGTGGCGTTCATTGATAACCCGACTCAGGTCTTGCCGATTACCCTCAACTATCTGGGCCTGCCGCCGCACAGCCACGAACCGGCGGATTACAAAAAAGCCGAGCAGGCCTTGTTGAAAATTCGCCCGTACATCCAATACTTTCACGCTTCGAAATACATCAGTGATCTGGCCAACGGCAACGTATGCGTGGTGATCGGTTTCAACGGCGATATCGTTCAGGCGGCGGCCAGTGCCAAGGAAGCGAAAAACGGTATCGATATCGCTTACTCGATCCCGGACGAAGGCACGACCCTGTGGTTCGACATGCTGGTCATGCCGAAAAGCGCGCCCCATGCAAAGAACGGCTACGCCTACATGAACTACCTGCTTGAACCCAAGGTGATCGCCAACATCAGTAACAGCATTCACTACGCCAACCCGAATGCCGCGGCCAATGAGTTTCTGAACCCGGATGTGAAAGAGGATGCAGCGATTTATCCGCCGAAAAGCGTGATGGAAAAGTTGTTCACCGTAGAAGAGTTGCCGGCGGCGATTGCACGACTGACCACGCGGTTGTGGACCAAACTCAAAACCAACACTTGATCCATACCGGTAACAACAGACGTGAAAAAGCCCGGCTGATCAGGCCGGGCTTTTTGTGTGGGCTGCGGTGCAACTATTGATTCATGCAACGCGGCGTTCGAGCAGACGATCAGAGCCACCTTCAGCAACGCGGCGTTCGAGCAGACGATCCGAACCACCTTCGGCAACGCGACTTTCAATCAACCGATCCGAACCGCCTTCAGCGATCATGGTGTGAGCCGGTGTTGCGGCAAAAGCGTTAACTGCGAAAACCGAGAAAGCGATGCTGACTAAGGTTTGGCGTTTCATGATCGTGTGCTCCAGGGGTGTTGTTGGTTGGTATGGAGGCGATCTTACGCCGCGGATTTTTTATGAGAACTTCATTGCCGTGATGGTGAACATCGACGCCGATGATGGTTACCAGACCCGCCGCCTATCCCTGTAGGCTTTGACCTTCACCCCGCAATCAAAGCCCCTCGACCGCTCGTACACACAACTCGCCAGTGGCGCGGACCAGCGCCAACTCATGCAACGCATCATGTGCCAGACCGTTACGAGCCTCAGCCAGCCACACCGAACAATTCGGATCACGGTGATAAGGCGCAAAGTCCGCGTACTGCTGCAACAACCGGTTTTGCAGCTCATCCAGACGCGGACGAATCTGCTTGCCCAGATCCGGGCGCGGCGTGTCCGGTGCCTTGCCGGCTGCTTGCCATTGCGCGAGCAAACCGTACTGCACCAGTTTATTGGCCTCCATTTGCGCCGCGATCAACTGCGCGACATCCTCCGGGTCGAGCTTGCGCTCAGTCGCCTGGGTGCGGGCGTTGGCGATGACTTGAGCCTCACGCGGGCTGTCCTGAATCGGCTTGCCACTGTCCCATTTGGTCAGCGCGACGAGATCGCCGATGTTCAGGCGTTCGTTCAATGTCATCAGTAGCGGCTTCAGGGATTGAGGTGGCGCGGGAAGCGCGGCGGCCTGGGCGCAAGTGGCGGACAGGGCGAGAAGGGTGCAGGTCAGCAGGTTTGGAAAGTAGGGCATGAGCCGAGCCTCGATGGCTGAATTCTGGGAGGGGGGTTTATCACAACCCGGAAACGGCACCGAGAATAAACAACCTGAAATGTTAATTGCACCTCGCATCGAACTCACCGAAGCTATCCTCCATCAGCCTCCGCCGTCGAGATGGACCTCCAGTCAATGCAAACCCCCAGCGTCACCAAACGCCTCTGGCAAACCTATCTGCTGTTCCTGGCGCCAATGGTGCTGTCCAATTTTCTGCAATCGATGTCGGGCACAGTCAACAGCATCTACATCGGCCAGATGCTCGGTACTCAGGCATTGGCGGCGGTGTCGGGCATGTTTCCCGTGGTGTTTTTCTTTATCGCGCTGGTGATCGGCCTCGGCGCGGGTGCGGGCGTGTTGATCGGTCAGGCGTGGGGCGCGCGCGAGCCGCACATGGTCAAGGCTATTGCCGGGGCGACGCTGTTGCTGGGGGTGTTGATCGGTCTGGTGGCGGCGGTGTTGGGCAGTGTGTTTGCGCGGCAGGCGCTGGCGGGATTGGGGACGCCGGCGGATGTACTGGATGATGCGGTGGCGTATGCCCATGTGATGATGTGGATCTTGCCATCGCTGCTGGTGTTCGTGCTGTTCACGCAGTTGCTGCGCGGTGTGAGTGACACGCTGTCGCCATTGCTGGCGCTGATGGTGTCGACCTGTGTCGGGCTGGCGCTGACACCGGCGTTGATTCGTGGCTGGTTCGGTCTGCCGCAATTGGGCATTCAGAGCGCCGCGTATGCAGGGCTCGCGGGTAACCTGGCGGCGATGGCGTGGCTTTCGTGGCGGCTGATTCGCAAGGACCATCCGCTGGCGCCGGACCGGGAGTTCTTTGCGGCGCTGCGGCTCGACGGGGCGATTCTTGGCAAGGTCCTGCGCATCGGTTTGCCGACCGGCGTGCAGATGATTGTGTTGTCACTGTCGGAGCTGGTGATTCTGGCGCTGGTCAACCAGCACGGATCGCAAGCGACAGCGGCCTATGGTGCAGTGACGCAGATCGTCAATTACGTGCAGTTCCCGGCGTTGTCGATTGCGATCACCGCGTCGATCCTTGGCGCACAGGCCATTGGCGCCGGGCGACTGGAGCGGATGGGGCCGATTCTGCGCACCGGTCTGTTGATCAACGTGTGTCTGACCGGTGGCTTGATTGTGCTGGGTTATCTGCTTTCGCACTGGCTGCTCGGGTTGTTCCTGACCGAGGACTCGACCCGGGCGATGGCCGAGCACCTATTGCATATCATGCTGTGGAGCCTGTTGGTATTCGGCTTCCAGGCGATCATCGGCGGGATCATGCGCGCCAGCGGCACGGTGCTGGTGCCGGTCGCGATTGCGATTGTCTGTGTGGTCGGCGTGCAGTTGCCGGCGGCGTATTGGCTGGACGGGCAGTTTGGTTTGCAAGGGGTGTGGATGGCGTTTCCGGTGGCGTATCTCGGGATGCTGGTGTTGCAGACGCTGTATTACAAACTTGTCTGGCAGCACCAGAAAATCGAACGACTGGTTTGATCCCTGCGGGCTGGCGTAACGGCGGGTTGTTTGCTTAAGTCAAACGAGTCCCTCGACGGCAAGCGCTGCCCGGAGAATCCCATGTCGATCCGATTGCTGCTGGCTGCCGCGTTTTGCCTGTGCACGTTGCCCGCCGCACAGGCTGTCGAATACACCCGGGTCAACACCACCGCCAGTCAGATCAGTTTCACCTACAACCAGATGGGCTCGCGGATGTACGGCACCTTCGGCAAGTTCGAGGCGACGCTGGACTTCAACACCGATGACCTCGCCAGCGCCCATACCACCTTGCACATCGACCTCACCAGCATCGACGCGGGCAGCGAAGACGCCAATACCGAACTGGTGAAACCCGCATGGTTCGACACGGCGAAATATCCCGTCGCAGCATTCGAGTCGAGCCATTTCACGCGGGTGGGCGAAAACCATTATCTGATCGCCGGCCAGCTCACGCTCAAAGGCATCACCCGCGAAGTTCAGGTGCCGGTGGAATTGAAACCGGACAACGCCATCGGGATTTTCGACGGTGAGCTGGTGCTCAAGCGCGACGAGTTCGGCCTGGGCGCGGGGGAGTGGGCGGACACCGTGGTGTCGAAAGATATCGCGATCAAGTTCAAGGTGGTGGCGCCACAGCAGTGACGCCACCCGATCGGATCAATAGGCGCGCCAGTGCCCTGGCACCCAGCGCCATTGATTACCGCCCCAGCGGTAGTGACCGGCGACCCAGTGATAACCCGGCGCCGGCATCACCGGCACCACTTCAACTGGCGGCGGCGGGCGGTGGGGGCGAGCCGGTGCGACGACGCAGCCGGAGAGGGTGATCGCGACCAGCGTGGCGGCAAGCAGGGATTTAACGGTTTTCGACATGGTGATATTCCCGGAAAGTAACGTTTGCAGGCGGGCTAATGATCAACGCACCCAATGCCCTTCAACCCAGAACCAGTTCGGCCCGCGTGCCTGCCAGTGCCCCGGTTTCCAGCGGGCGCCGTGTCTCACCGGCTGCCAATGGCCGGGCATCCACACGTAACCACGACCTTCCCAGCGCCAATGGCCTTGGTCCCAGACATAGCCGGGGCGCGGGCCGGGCATCACTTCCATGCGCATCGGTGGCGGGGCTTGCTGGACGATCACCACTTGTTGAGCAAACACTGGCGCGCTGGCCAGCGCCGCCAGCGTCAACGGCACCAGCAGTAAGGTTTTCCGCCATTTGGACAGCGAACGCAAAACGCTCATGACAACTCCTCGAGGCCTGTGTTGGAAAATCAACGCAGCTGAAGAATTGGACGTTGAAACGGCGAAAGATCCTGTTGGCGGCGGATGAAATTTTCTTCAGCTATTGGCCTTCGCCTCCAGAGGCGATAACGCAGGCGGCTGTTCAGCCGGCACACCTACAGGCAGATCTGGCCTACAAGGTATGATGTCGCAGTTTTCCGCCAGAGTTCACCCCCATGCCACGCATCACCCACTACAAAACCCCATGCCCCGAAGGCGTCAACAGCCAGATTCTGCAAATGGTCGTCGACTACCTGACCGACATCAGTGCGGTGGGGCTAGGCCCGAGCAACCTGTTGTACAACGTCTATCAGTACGCGGTGGGCTATGAGGTCCATCTGTACCTGGAAGCGTTGAACGGCGAGAAGGGCACCGAGGTTGAGTTGCTGGTTGCCACCGACGAGGAGGATCCGGAACAGGTCATCGGTTTCCTCTTGTATCTACCGGTGCAGGGCGATTGGGATGCCTGCAGCGTTGCCTATATGGCGGTGCGTGAAGGGCATCGGCGTCAGGGCGTGGCGCGCGCGATGATCGGCGAAATGCTCGGGCGTTATCCCCACGCTGAACTGGCCTGCACCGTCGGCAAAGTCCCGTATTTCGAGGCGTTGGGCTTTGAGGTGATCGGCCAGCGTGAAACGCAGGTGCTGATGAGTACCCGACATCACCGCAGCAATGGGTTGCGTGGATTTATCGACACGACGCCGATCTACCGTTCGCTGGAGGTGCAGCAGATTCATACCTATCTGCTGCAGAAGAACGGCAAGCGCGCCATGCTCGACGCCGAGAAACAGCGTGACCGGCATCTCGATCAGACGACCCGTCATACCGGGGAATTTGTCCGTCAACGGCTCACCGTTCACTGATCAAGCGAAGCCGGATTTGCGCAGACAAAAAAAGAGCCTCAAAGCTCTTTGATGGGGAGGAAGTGGAGCCCGTGAGGCTCAAGGTGCGCATGAAGCAAAGGCGCGGGCTTGATTGGGGTTCAGAGCACCCGCGCCTACGCAGCACTCGATGATCAAAGCCGCTGCGTGATTTCATCCTAGGAGCGTGCGCGTGTGCGCTCAAGTACCGCCAGTCGCGCGGGCGGCGGCTCTTTCAACCATCGCCATGATGGTTTCATACAGTTCGTCACTGGCCTGTTCGGCGCTGATTTCGCCGTTGGCTGCGGCATGCGACAAGGCTTCCGCCGCGCCAAGCATGGCACGCAAAGCCGCTTGAGTGATCTGCCCGCCGTTGGCATAGGGCGCCAGATCCGCGCGGCATTTTTCGAGGAAGATCGCCTCGTACTCACGCTTGATCTTCTCCAGTTCCGGCGTGCTCGCCAAGGCCGCAATCACTCCGGGAATCTCGTTGCCTTGCAGCAACACACAATCGACGTACGCCTTGGCAATTACCGACGCGGTGCTGATCAATGTCGGCTCGCAATTGGCGATCGCGGCGTCCATCACCAGCGTCTGTCGCGCATCGAAATCCCGGTACAGCGCCGCCAGCAATCCGGCGCGAGTGACGAAGTGGTCGTAGACCACCGGTTTGGTCACGCCAGCCTTTTCCGCGAGGTAGCCGAGGGTCAGAGCGTCGGTGCCTTCGGCGCGGATGATTTGCCAGGCGACGTCGAGCAACTGGCGCAGGCGGTCTTCACGGGACAGTCTTCGGCGGGGTTGAGCGGGAGCGTTCTGTTCGGAAATTTCAGTGGTTGACATCGTTATATACCAAACGTAACTTACTGTTCGTAACTTACCAAGAGTATATAAGCCTTGGTTGGCAATCACCAACAGGAGATTTCCCATGCACACTTTGATTGTTGTCGCGCATCACGATCCTCGTTCATTGACCCACGGCGTGGCAGCGCAGATCGCCGAAGGTCTGACGCAGGCCGATCCGCACAATACCGTTGAGATCGCCGATCTTTACGCCGAAGGGTTCGAGCCGCGTTTCGGCGCCGCCGATTTCGCCGTGCATCACCGTGAGTCGCAGCCGCCTGCGGATGTGCTGGCAGAGCAGGCCCGCATTGATCGTGCCGATACGTTGGTGCTGGTGTATCCGGTGTACTGGTGGTCGATGCCGGCGCTGCTCAAAGGCTGGATCGACCGGGTCTTCAGCAATGGCTGGGCGTTCGATTTCAGTGGCGACCTCAAGCATGTGAAGTTGCTGCAGCGTATGCGCGTGCACTTGGTCCAGCTCGCCGGGGCGGATGCGCGCACCTACCAGCGCCATGGCTACGGCGCGGCGATGAAGGCGCAGATCGAACACGGGATTTTCGATTACAGCGGGGCGACGGTGCTGAGTTCGACGTTGCTGCCGGAATCGGAGTTGCGTGATCCCGCGCAGCAACTGAGTGCCGCCCGCGAGCTCGGCACCCAAATGGCGAGATAGTCCGTTTAGAAGCTGCGTACGTTATCGCGAACCCGGCCAGCCGGCCTTGTCGAGGGCAGCGAGCAGGGTCTCGGCGTCCAGTCCCGGTACCGAGTGGCCATTGCCGTCGGTGCTGTTGCTGGCGAGCAGGGCATTGATGATCGCTTCTTCAACCGCCTCGGTGGCCGCCAGAAACAGCTCGCTGATGTGGTCGTTGTTGACCATGCGCAAGCCCTCACAGGCCGATGCGCCTTTGCCCTCATAGGCGGCGGGCGGCACGTGATCGTTGCCGGTGGCGAAGGCGATAAAGATGTCGCCGCTGTGGTCTTCATTGCCGCCGCCGGTCCGCGCCAGACCAAGGCTGGCGCGCTGCGCCAGACGCGTGCATTGGTGCGGCAACAGCGGCGCGTCAGTCGCCAGGCACACGACGATCGAGCCCATGCCCGGATGCGGCAACGACGCTCGCAGAAACGGCGAATCCACCTGTTCCATGTAGCGCCCGACCGGATAGCCATCAACGCGCAACTCACTGCGAATGCCGTGGTTCGCCTGCAAGATCGCCCCTACGGTCCAGCCACCTTGTGCGGCACTCAATTTGCGCGAAGCGGTGCCGATGCCCCCCTTGAACTCATGGCAGATCATGCCGCTGCCACCGCCGACGGCACCTTCCTGCACCGGCCCCCCGACAGCGCTATGCAGGGCTTCGGCGACATGCTCGGGCCTGACGTGAAACCCGTTGATGTCGTTGAGCAAACCGTCGAAGGTCTCCAGCACCACCGGCATGTTCCAGTAGAGGCGGCCGTCGTCCGGTTGCTGCTGGCGATCCAGTGCAATCAGCGCATCACGCACCACGCCGAGGCTGTGAGTGTTGGTAAAGGCAATCGGACTGGTCAGCAACCCGGCCTCACGAATCCACTCGAGTCCGGTGGCATCACCGTTGCCGTTGAGCACATGGACGCCGGCGAAGCACGGTTGCTGGTTGGTCGAACCTTGGCGGGGTTCGATCAGGGTGACGCCGGTGCAGATGTCGCGACCGGCACTGCTGCGACCACGCACATTGCTGTGGCCGACGCGAACGCCGGGGACATCAGTGATGGCGTTGAGCGGGCCGGTCGGCAGTTGGCCGATGCGGATGTTCAGATCTCGGGCGCGGGGTTTCATGGATGTTGTCTCTCTCAGGCAGAAATAAGGAAGGCAGGTTGATCACAAAACCTGTGGGAGCCGGGCTTGCCCGCGATGGCGTCCATTCAGTCAATACATTCGTTGTCTGACACACCGTCATCGCGGGCAAGCCCGCTCCCACAGGTCTTCAGGTGTTTTTAGGGGTGGTTATTGGCCGTTCTTGACCTTGCTCCACACCCGCGTACGCACGCGCTCGGTGGCTTTGGGCAAGGGCTCAAGGGTGTACAGCGTGGCCATTGCAGCGGCCGATGGATAAACCGCCGGGTTGTCCCGTGTCGCCTCAGCCACCAGCGGCGTGGCTGCGCGATTGCCGTTCGGATACGACAGATGATCACTGACCGGCGCGATCACCTCGGGGCGCAACAGGTAATCGATGAACGCCAGACCTTGAGCCCGATTCGGCGCATCCTTGAGCAGCACCAGCGTGTCGAACCACACCGGCGCACCTTCCTTCGGCAGGCTGTAGGCGATCTTCACGCCGTTGTTGGCTTGCTCGGCATTGGCCTTGGCTTCAAGCATCGCCCCCGACCAGCCGACCGCCACGCAGATGTTGCCGTTGGACAGGTCGCTGATGAATTTCGACGAATTGAAATAGGCAATGTGCGGGCGCAGCTTCAGCAGCAGTGCCTCGGCTTTTTTATAGTCTTCGGCATTCGTACTGTTCGGTGGCAGCCCCAGGTAGTGCAGGGCAACCGGGAGCATTTCCGACGGCGAATCGAGCATCGCCACGCCGCACTGACCGAGCTTGGCGAGGTTCTCTTCGTTGAACACCAGATCCCAGGAATCCACCGGCGCCTTGTCGCCCAACGCAGCCCGGACCTTGTCGACGTTGTAACCGATGCCGTTGGTGCCCCACAGGTAGGGCACCGCGTATTGATTGCCGGGATCGTTGTTGGCCAGTTTGCTCAGCAGATCGTTGTCGAGGTTCTTCCAGCCCGGCAATTGATCGCGCGGCAGCGGGGCGAGGGCGCCCGCCTTGATCAGCGTTGGCAGGCTGAAGTTACTCGCCACCACCACGTCGTAACCGCTGCGGCTGGTCATCAGTTTGCCTTCAAGCACCTCGGCACTGTCGAAGGTGTCGTACACCGGCGCAATACCACTGTCGCGCTGAAAATCGTGCAGCGTGTTCGGGCCGATGTAGTCGTACCAGTTGTAGACATGCACGCTCGGCGCATCGACTGCATTGGCGGCGGATGTCACGCCCAGACAGGCGAGCAGGCCCAAGTTGATATAGCCACGATGACGACGCATGATGCGGCACTCCTGGCCTGTGCAGGCCGGTGATGAACAGGAGCGGTCAGCCTATCGGGCCGATCTCGCCTGACCCATTCCCATCATGGGTTACTCAAAAGGGGTAGTGCGTGGACGCGTTGTTGCAGGAATTGCCAGTGCATCAAAGCCTGGCGCGAGTGTTTGCCGCTGTCGGGCAGGACGGTTTCTGGCGCGCTCTGGTGGACACTTTGCGCTTGCTGGTGCCGCTGGATAACGCGTTGGTAGCGTTGATGAAACCCGGCCAGGCGCCGCAACTGTTGATTGATTTCGACAGCAAGGGCCGCGCCGACGAACAGGAGGAACTGGCGGATTACACCGCAGGGATGTACCTGCTCGACCCGTTTTATCAAGCCGCCTCGACCGGCATCAACGACGGTTTGCACAGCCTGGCCTCGGTGGCGCCGGATCAGTTCCTGCACAGCGAGTATTACCAGAGTTATTTTCGTTCGGTGGTGGGCGAGGACGAGTTGCAGTTCATGATCAACGTCGAAGGCGGCGTGCTCGGTTTGTCACTGGGCCGATCGACGACGTTCGAATTGGCGGAGCAGGGGCGGCTGTTGTGCGTGCGCGATTGGGTGCTGGCGGCGATGCGTCGGCACGTGCAGTTGTTGCCGCCGCAAGGTCCGGTCGCTGAAGCGGTGGCTGGAGATCTGGCGACGTTGCTCGATCGCTTCGATGCGCGGCTGACGGTGCGCGAGGTCGACACGGCGCGGCTGATTCTGCAGGGCTTCTCCAGCAAGGCGATGGCCCAGCAGATGGGGATTTCGCCGGAAACCGTCAAAGTTCATCGGCGCAATCTCTATCACAAGCTCAACGTGAACGGGCATGGCGAGTTGTTTGCGCTGGTGCTGAGACCCTTGTGACTTTTGGTCTTACGCAAAACCTGTGGGAGCTGGCTTGCCAGCGATGACGGTGGTCCAGTCAACCTTTATACCGACTGACACACCGCCATCGCGGGCATGTCGAATCGTCGCACCGCCCCTCCCACAGAGATTTGTGTTGGTTCGAGAGTTTGTGTCGGTCAATCGATGCGTTGGAAAACCAAGGCTTTGAGGCCGCTTTCAGGATCAACATCCGGAAACTCCGGTGGATTTTCCAGGCGCTGCTCAAAGCGCAAACTCGGCGCTTCCTGCGTCACGCCATCGATCAGGAAGTCCGGGCCAAACGCCGGATCATTCATGCACGCCAGCACCACGCCGTCAGCGGTCAGCAGTTCCGGCAAACGGCGCAGCACGCGCTGGTAGTCCTTGGTCAGCAGAAAACTGCCTTTCTGGAACGACGGCGGATCGATGATCACCAAGTCATACGGGCCGCTGTTGATCACCTTGCCCCACGACTTGAACAGGTCGTGGCCGAGGAAGCTGACCTTGCTCAGGTCATGCCCGTTCAGGCGATGGTTGTCGCGGCCGCGGCTCAAGGCTGCGCGGGACATGTCCAGGTTGACCACATGACTGGCGCCACCTTCGATGGCCGCCACGGAAAAGCCACAGGTGTAGGCGAACAGGTTGAGTACGCGCTTGCCCGTGGCTTGCTCGCGCACCCAGTTACGCCCGTAACGCATGTCGAGAAACAGCCCGGCGTTTTGTTTGCGGCCCAGGTCGACGCGATATTGCAGACCGCCCTCGACAATGGTCATCTCGTCGATTTCGCCGCCGACCAGCCATTCGGCAGTGCTTTGCGGCAGATAGCGATGCTGGATCAACAGCGTATGCGCGCCGCTCTGCTGCCACTCGGCCGAACCGCTGATGTTCACCAACAAATGCTTGAGGGCTTCAAGCTGTTCGGGCACCGGTTCTTTGAACAGCGACACCAGCACCACGCCTTGCAGCCAGTCCACAGTCAATTGCTCCAGCCCCGGCCAGCAACGCCCGCGCCCGTGGAACAGACGACGGGTTTCGCTCGGTGCCGCCGCGAGCGCGGGCAGCAAATGGGCGTGGAGGGTGGCGAGGGCTTCAGGGTTCATCGGTCACGGTCGGCAAGCAAAAGGGCCGGCATTTTAACCACAAATGCAGCCGTGCGAACGTCTGTTGCGACCGGGTAAATAGGGCCGTTGAGAAAAGACCTGTATCAAAAATGAATTTCTGCAAAGTCCGCCGCTCATACCAGATAAGCAGCGGTTTCAAGCCGCTAAATCGTTAATGCAATTCAGGGAGTGCAGTTTCATGTGCCCAACACCGACGGCGGACACGCACCTTCCTGACGGATTGATTCTGGTGGTTGAGGATGATCCGTTGATTCTGGAGTTTCTCTGCGAAATTCTTCAGGAGGAAGGTTTCAAGGTCGAGCCGCAAACCAGCGCTGACGCGGCTTCGGTCTATCTCGAGCATCACGCGCAGCAAGTCGCTTTACTGCTGACCGACATCACCATGCCCGGCACCCTCAATGGCGCCGATCTGGCTAATCTGGTCGGTGATCGCTGGCCGGAAAAACCGGTGATGGTGATGTCGGGCTATGAAACGCCGGAGACGTCCGGGGTCAAGCATCCGGTGGTGTTCATCAAAAAGCCTTGGGCGATCGGCCAGTTGCTCGATTGCGTCGCCAGCGCGTTCAAGCCCAAGGCTCCGCGCCTGCACTGACAAGTGCTACATTGCCGGGCACATTTGCCCGGCCCCTTGCCAGAGGAAGCGACTTTTGTCTGCTCACGATTGTGTTTTCGACCGCGCGTTCGGCGCGTTCCTGTTCGACATGGACGGCACCGTCCTCAATTCCATCGCCGCCGCCGAGCGCATCTGGTCAGCCTGGGCCGTGCGACAGGGTGTGGACGTCGCGTCGTTCTTGCCGACCATTCACGGCGCCCGAGCCATCGATACCATCAATCGGCTGAACCTGCCGGGCGTGGACGCCGAGGCGCAAGCCGCGTTTATCACCGAGGCGGAAATCGGCGATGTGGAAGGCATCGTCGAGATTCCGGGCGCGGCGGCATTTCTCAACAGTTTGCCCGTCGAACGCTGGGCCATGGTCACTTCGGCACCGCGTGATCTGGCCCTGCGCCGGATGGCCGCAGCGGGCATTCCGACGCCAGCGGTGATGATCACGGCGGAGGATGTCAAGGCCGGCAAACCTGATCCGGCCGGTTACCTCCTCGCTGCCAAGCGCCTGGGATTTGAACCCCGCGACTGCCTGATCTTCGAAGACGCCACCGTCGGCATTCAGGCCGCCGAAGCTGCCGGCGCAGCGTTGATGATCATCACCACAACGCACCAGCACCCGTTGGAAACGTCCCACGCGACATTGGCCGGTTACGCTGAGGTCAGCGTCAACATCGACAACGGCCGGTTGCAACTGCGTAAGAACTGATACAACCCCCGTCAATGTGGGAGCTGGCTTGCCAGCGATGGCCGTGTGTCAGTCACTTGAAGAACTGGCTGTGCTGGCCTCATCGCTGGCAAGCCAGCTCCCACAGGTTTATCGGTGATCTTTCGGTTAGTAAACGCCGGGAAGCAAGCGCCAACTCCGCGTGCAGTAGGCGTCGTACTCGGCACCAAACTGGCCGCGCAACAAGGCTTCCTCCGAATGAATCCGGGCAATCAGCGGGATCAATGTCAGCGCCGCCAGCAGCAATCCGAGCACCGATCGAAACGCCAGCGCCCAACCCACGGCATTCACCACCAGCCCCAGATAACTCGGATTGCGCAGGTGCTGGTAGATGCCGTCAGTGACCAGTCGATGCCCCGGCTGAATCGCCACCAACCCGCTGAATCGCCGCCCCAGCACAAACACCGGCCACAAGCGCAATGCACCGCCGATGATAAACAGCAGAGCCCCGAGCCAGCGCACCCCCTCGCCGCCAAACGTCCAGAAGTCGACGCGGTCGCAATACGCCGGCAAGAAGCCACTGAGCAAACCAATGACGCCGAACGCTGGCAGCACCCAGCGATTGGCGCGGTCCTCACGCTCGCCGGAACTCATGTTGACGTCGGTAAACAGCGACGCCACCACCATGGCCACCGTCGCCAGCGCGACCACCACCAGCGAGCCGTGGGCGAAAAATACCGCCACGCCGCCGATCCCCCAGACCGCCAGGCCGAGGTAGGCGAGGGTGGCGAGTACCGCCACCACGGTCATTTGCGCAGACATTTTCATGGTCACCTCATCGAGGGAACTGATGAGTGAAGTGTAGTGCGTGTCACCGAAGAACTGTGGGAGGGGGCTTGCTCCCGAATGCGGCGGGTCAGTCGACAGCGATGCGGGATGGCGCGGTACTTTCGCGATCAAGCTCGCTGCCACGGGGGACGGGGTCGGTGAGGACTTTTCTGAAGGTCTCCACCAGCGGCCGCAAATTGATCCGGTGCCACGCTGCCCACAGCGGCGTGGTAAACGTCAGCCACGGCACCTCGCGCAAGACCACGCCCGGCGGCGCGTTATGGCTCAAGCCTTTCTGGATCATCGCGATGCCCAATCCCGACGCCACCAGCCCCAGCGCGGTAAACGGCTCGGTCGCCTGCATGCGCACATCCGGGGTAAAGCCTGCGCGGATGCACGCGCTGACGAACTCGTCGCTGGCATCCTGCCGAGGCTGCACGCCGATCCATTCCTGATCGGCCAGATCCTGCGGGCTCAACGATGCCCCGTAGGCCAATGGATGCTGCTCGGGCAACGCCAGCAGCATCGGATCATCAAGCACTTGAAAGCCGAGCAAATCGGGATCGTCATCGGTCGGCGGCTCGCTCACCAGGGCGATATCGAGACTACGCTGTCGCAGGCCTTCCAGTTGTTCGGCGGAACTGAGGTTGTACAGCGCGACATGCACATTCGGCCGGTCCACTCGCAATACGCGCAGGGCATTGGGCAGAACGCCGGCGTGCATGGCGTTTTCGATATAGCCGATGCACAACCCGCCTTCTTCGCCCCGGCCTAGCCGCTTGCCCAAGGATTCGAGGCGATTGGCGTGGGTCAGCAAGGCGCGGGTTTCGGCGAGGAACGTCTGGCCATCGCGGGTCAAGCGAATACGCTGCTGGCTGCGTTCGAACAGCGTCAACCCGAGGCGTTCTTCCAGTTGGGCGATCTGCCGGCTCAGCGGCGACTGGGAAATATGCAGGCGTTCGGCTGCACGGCCGACGTGCTCTTCTTCGGCGACGGCGACGAAGTAGCGCAATTGACGGATGTCGATCATGTCAGACCTCTGAGGACTCAAGTGCTGCACATTATGTCTTGGACGGTCTCGGCGTCGCAATCTAGGATTTGCTCAACGGTCACACAGACCAAGAACGAATGAGGACAATCCAATGAGTTTGAAAGACAAACTGCCCGGTCAACTGGGCTTCGGCACCGCGCCACTGGGCAACATGTTCCGCGCCATTCTCGAAGACGAAGCGCAGGCCACCGTGCATGCGGCATGGGAGGCCGGCGTTCGTTATTTCGACACCGCGCCGTTCTATGGCTCGGGCCTGTCGGAGATCCGCCTCGGTGAAGCGCTGAAACAGTACAACCGTGACGACTATGTCCTGAGCAGCAAAGTCGGCCGGGTGATTCTCGATGAAGTCGAAGACGCGGCGGCCCGCGACCTCGGCGAAAAGAGCGGGGTGTTCGAACACGGCCGCCCGAACAAGATCGTCAACGACTACAGCGCCGACGCGACCCTGCGCTCGATTGAAGACAGCCTCAAGCGCCTGCAAACCGATCGCCTCGACATCGTCTGGGTGCACGACATCGCTCAGGACTTTTACGGCGATCAGTGGCTGGAATACTTCAATCAGGCCCGCACCGGCGCGTTCAAAGTGCTGACGCGTCTGCGCGAAGAGGGCGTGATCAAGGGCTGGGGCCTGGGTGTCAACAAGGTCGAGCCCTGTGAACTGACGCTGGATCTGACCGAAGCACAGCCCGATGGCTTCCTGCTCGCCGGTCGCTACACGCTGCTCGACCATGAACGTCCGTTGCAACGCTTGATGGAGTCGGCGCGGGCGCAAAACGTCGAAATCGTCGTCGGCGGTCCTTACAGCTCGGGGATTCTGGCCGGTGGTGCGCACTTCGAATACCAGAAAGCCAGCCCTGAAGTCATCGCCAAAGTCGGGCAGATCCAGCGCATCGCCGCTACTTTTAACGTCGACGTAAAAGCCGCCGCACTGCAATTCTCATTGGCCAACCCGGCGGTCGCCGCTGTCATTCCCGGTGCGAGCAAGCCGGGCCGCATCGCCGAAGACGTCGCGGCGCTGTCAGCCACCATTCCCGCCGGTTTCTGGCAGGCCATGCGTGAGGCAAAACTGGTCTCCGAACGCGCACCATTACCCATCGATGAGGTGAAAGCATGAAGATTGATCTGAGTGGAAAACTGGCCATCGTCAGCGGCAGCACGGCCGGTATCGGTCTGGGCATCAGCCAGTCGCTGGCCGAATCCGGCGCCACGGTGGTGGTGATTGGCCGCGACACGGCCAAGGTCGAGCAGGCACTGGCGAGCATTCGCGAGAAAGTGCCGGGCGCACAATTGCGCGGTTTGACCGCCGATCTCGGTACCGCCGAAGGCGCGCAGAAGCTGTTCGCTGCCGAGCCGAAAGCCGACATCCTGGTGAACAACCTCGGCATCTACAACAACGTGGATTTCTTCGACGCAGCCGACGAGGAGTGGACGCGCTTCTATGAAGTCAACGTGATCTCCGGCGTGCGCCTGTCGCGGCATTACGTGCCGGCGATGGTCGAGCAGGGTTGGGGGCGGGTGATCTTCCTGTCTTCGGAATCCGGCGTGGCGACACCGGCCGACATGATCAACTACGGCGTGACCAAAAGCGCCAATCTGGCGGTGTCCCACGGTCTGGCCAAACGCCTGGCGGGCACCGGGGTTACGGTCAACTCGATCCTGCCGGGGCCGACCTACACCGACGGTGTCGAGGCGATGCTCAAGGACGCCGCCGCCGAGTCTGGCCGCAGCTTGCGCGACGAGGCTGACGCTTTTGTGCGCAGGGCCCGGCCGACCTCGATCATTCAGCGCGTGGCGGATGTCGAAGAGGTTGCGCATCTGGTGACCTACATTGCTTCGCCGCTGTCCTCGGCCACCACCGGCGCCGCTTTGCGCGTTGATGGCGGTGTGGTAGACAGCCTGACCATTTGAGTATTTGAAGAGAGATTTTTATGGCAACTGCATCCGCAACTATCGACATTCCGGCTTCGGCCGATCAGGTCTGGCAATTGATCGGCGGCTTCAACACGCTGCCGGACTGGCTGCCGTTCATTCCCCACAGCGAGCTGAGCGACGGCGGCCGCGTGCGTACTTTGCAAACCGCCGATGGCGGCGTGGTGATCGAGCGCCTGCAAGCGTTCGACAACGCAGCGAAGAGCTACAGCTATTCGATTGAACAGGCACCGTTTCCGGCCACTGACTATCTGGCGACGATCAAGGTTGAAGCTCAGGGGCAGGGCGCACGAGTGACCTGGTCAGGACGCTTCACGGCCAACGGCGTGAGCGATGAAGAAGTGGTGGCGCTGTTCAACGGCATCTACCAGGGCGGCCTCGAAGCACTGCGCGCCAATTACCCGGCTTAATCAGCCATCACAAAAAACTGTGGGAGCTGGCTTGCCAGCGATGACGGTGGTCCAGTCAACATTTATACCGACTGACCCACCACCATCGCTGGCAAGCCAGCTCCCACAGGGTTCCGCGGTGTTTTCAAGATTGCGAGATCAAACTCTGCCGACAATCCAGCACCAGTTTCGCCCCACCCAGGTCACTGCTGCTCACTTCAAGCGTGAAGCCATGCAGGCTGACAATCGCCGCGACAATCGACAACCCTAGGCCAAAGCCGCTGTGCGGCTGTCCGCCCTCGGCCCGATAGAAACGCTGAAACACCGCTTCACGTTCGGATTCCGGAATGCCCGGCCCGGAGTCGTGGACTTCAATCCGCGTATGCCCGGCGTCATTCACCCCGCGCAAGATCACCGTGCCGCCGGGTGGGGTGAATTTGATCGAGTTGCTCAGCAGATTCGCCAGCGCTTCAAACAGCAAGGCCCGGTCGCCATTGAGCGGCGGCAATGTCTCCGGCATGTTCAACTCGAAACGCAGCTCGCCTTCCTCGGCCAGCGGCAGGTAAAACTCGTGCAATTCCTGTAGCAACAACACCGGATCAAGCTCGACAAACCCCGAGCGACGCTGGCGATCCTCCAGCTCGGAAATCCGCAGCAAGCCACGAAACCGCGCCATCAGCGTATCCGCCTCGGCCAGCACCAGATCCAGTTGCGCCGCCTCTTGCGAGCCTTCGCCCGCCTGCTGCTGCATGCGATACAGCTGCGCACGCAGACGAGTCAGCGGTGTGCGCAAGTCATGGGCGATGTTGTCGCACACGCCTTTGACTTCATTCATCAAACGCTCGATGCGCTCGAGCATGGCGTTGACGATGGCGGCGAGCATGTCCAGTTCATCGCGGCGGTTGGACAGCGGCAATCGGTGAGTCAGGTCGCCGGCGACAATCGACTGCGCACTCGCCTGAATCGCGCGGATGCGCCGCAACGGCCGGCGCCGCAGCAAATGCCAACCGGCAATGCCTGGCAGAATCGTCAGCGACACCCCCCAGAACAGCGCATGCAAAATGATTCGCGTCACCGCGAACAGTGAACCGTTGTCACGCAGCAACACCAGCCAGCGCCCATCGCGGGTCTGCGTGGCGACGGCGTCGCAGCTGTCATTGGGCAAGGTCGGGTCATCGGAGTTGGCGCAGTCGGCGAGCATGTGAATCTTGCCGTCCAGCGGCAGGCCATCGGGGATCTGCTGGAGTGCGCCGCCGAGGTAAACGCCCTCGGCATCGAACAGGCCATAGGCGTCGATGCCGCGAATGTCGAAGGTCATGCTCGCGGCGAGGGCTTCTTCCAGTTGCTCGCCACGAAAGTGCGAGAACAGATGCTGACGTTGCATCAGCGAATGTTTGGCGAGGTTGTCGAGGTAGCCGGAGACCTCGTAATACATGACCCCCATGAGGATCGCGCTCCAGGCCACAAACAACGAACTGTACAGCGCCAGCAAACGGCTGCTGGAGGAACGCCAACCGTCAGACGGGTTCGGCAATGACATAACCCGAGCCCCGTACCGTGCGAATCAGCGGCACGTTGCCCGCCGCGTCGATTTTCTTGCGCAGACGCCCGATGTGTACGTCTATCAGATTGGTGCCAGGGTCGAAGTGATAGCCCCAGACCTCTTCGAAAATCATCATCCGCGAGAGGATCTGGCCGCTGTTGCGCATGAGGAATTCCAGCAGTTTGTACTCGGTCGGCAGCAGCGTCAGCACCTGTTCGGCGCGGCGTGCTTCATGGCTGATCAAGTCCAGCTGCAGATCCGCCACCTGCAACGTGGTGGCCTGGGTGGCGCCGCTGTTCTGCCGGCGCAGCAACACTTCGACCCGTGCGGCCATCTCGTCGGTAGCAAACGGTTTGGTCAGGTAGTCATCGCCGCCTGCGCGCAAGCCGCGTACGCGCTCGTCGACATCGGAAAGGGCGCTGATCATCAGGATCGGCGTAGCCACGCCCATGGTGCGCAGCGTGGTGACGATGGCCAGACCATCCAGCTCCGGCAGCATGCGGTCGAGGGTGATCAGGTCGTAATTGCCGCTCACGGCACGGTCGAGGCCTTCGCGGCCATTGTCGACCCAATCCACGTCGAGGCCGTGGCTGCTCAGTTCGGCGACGATTTCCCGGGCGGTCACGGCGTCGTCTTCGATGGTCAAAATACGCGTCATAGGGCTGGCCTTGATCGGTTCAAACGGAATGGCAGCATTTTGCCAAGAAATTTCCGTGACGCTTTAAATTAACTTTCATGTTGTAGCTGGCATTCACGTGACCTGGAAATAAATTTGTCGAAACATTGATATCATCTGGCCATAACTTCAAGCAGGAGTGGTTCCGTGCGTATCTTGATTCGCCGTGGCTGGATGCCAATTACCGCTTTATTACTCGCTCTGCTGAGCACTTCGACCTTTGCCGCCAATACGCCCTGTTCCGGCAAAAAGGGCGGTATTGCTCGCTGCGACGGCGATCTGTTCCTGTGCAATGACGGGTCCATCAGCGGGTCGAAGAAAAGCTGCGCAGCCATGTTCGGCAACGAGCGTCAGGTTCGCCCGCAAAACCTTCTTCAAAGCAACGATGGCTGTGCCTGTGGCACGGGCTCGTTTTGCACTGGCCCACGGGGTGGCGTCTATTGCCTGACACCCAGCGGTAACAAGAGCTACAGGCGTAAGTGATCGGCTTTGTGCCAATGCATAAAACCCGCTGCAAAACGCCTCTTGTTGCAATTTGCAATGTCCTAAGAAGTTCATCTTTTCTAATTGATTGAAAAATAACGATTTATTAAATGTTGGCGACTGGCACGGTCACTGCAATTCATCTTGCGACGAGTTGTAACACCATTTTTCATGCCTGGAGCACTACAACAATGAATAGATCCTCTGATGGGTTTTATCCTGCCTACGAAGGAGAGTCGAGCAACGTCTCAGGCGTGTCCTGGGGCGCGATCTTCGCCGGTGCGGCGGCCGCCGCTGCCTTGTCGATGATTCTGGTGCTGCTTGGCTTCGGTCTGGGTTTCTCTGCCGTTTCGCCATGGGCCGGGGAGGGCATCAGCGCCAAGGGCCTGGGCATTTCGACGATTGTCTGGCTGGCGGCGACGCAAATCATCGCTTCCGGGCTGGGTGGCTACATTGCCGGTCGCCTGCGAGTGAAGTGGGCGAACATGCATGGTGATGAAGTGTATTTCCGTGATACCGCCCATGGCTTCCTTGCCTGGTGCGTGGCCACACTGGTCACCGCGATTCTGGTGGTCGGTTCGGTCAGCAGCGTCATCAGCGGTGGCGTTCAGGCCGGTGCCAGTGTCGCCGGCGGTGCAGCCAGTGCTGTGACACAAGCAGCCGGTACTGCAGCGGCCAACACCGACAGCAACCAGTACGGTTACTACATCGACAACCTGTTCCGCGATGATCGTCCGGCGTCCGTCAGCGATGACGCGGCCCATGGCGCAGTGGCGCGGATCTTCGCTCAGAGCCTGGCCAACGGTCAGCTCAGCGCTGAAGACCGCACCTACCTCGCTCAGCTCGTCGCGCAACGGACCAATCTGAGCCAAGCCGATGCCGAACGTCGTGTCGATGAGGTTTACGCCCGCACTCAGAAAGCCATTGCCGACGCCAAGCTGAAAGCCCAGCAAGCGGCCGATACCGCTGCGAAAGTCGCTGCCTGGACCTCGCTGTGGATGTTCATCGCGCTTCTGGCCGGTGCGTTCTTTGCCAGCCTCGCCGCTACTTTCGGCGGTCGTCGTCGCGATGCGGTCGAGTACGTCGAGGTCGAAACCTATACCGCTACCACCACACTGCCTCCAGTCCGTTAAATAGGGAGAATCACCATGCGCTCATTACTGCTGTTTTTCCTCGGCGTACCGATCCCGATCATCATCCTGATCGCCCTGTTCGTGCACTGATTGCTCTATTGGGGCCTCTTGCCTCGGCCGCTTCCACCTTCGGGTGGAAGCGGCTTTTTCATGTATGGCTCGGCGGGTCATCAATTTGGCTTCAACGGGTAGTCGAACTAGTATTTCTGACAGGTGTTGTTGCGTGAGGGTACTGCTGCAATCGAGGCATGAATGAACACGACGTTTATTCAGATTCTGCTTCGAGGAACTGGACATGAATACGCGGTTGAGACCTGAAAGCGCAGGAACGCTTGATCCTGCTTTTGCTGATGCGGGGGTTTTAACGTTTCCATTGAACGGATTGCCTGATCTTGAGGCGGTAGCCGTTTTGGCACTGCCGGACAAAAAGACTCTGGTTGGGTTTTACCCGTTTGAATTGTATGGCCCGGCCACCGTTGCCCGATTCCACGAGGACGGAACGCTGGACACTCAATTCGGCGGGGGAAAGGGGTTTATAGAAATCGCTCTGGAAAACGCAATCATGGCGCATGTTATCGGGCTCAGCCTCCTGGAGGATGGCGCATGGCTGTTGCGGGGCACCTATGAGCGAGAAGACGTTGGTGTAGAGGGTATTGCGCTTGTACGCTGTCTTTCTGACGGGCAGCAAGATCAGTCTTTCGCTGAAAAAGGTGTTCGTTACCTACGTTTCGATCAAATGGATAAGCCTGATTCAGGTACATCCACTCATCTGAAATCACGCTCGCAGCGTTGGAAGAAAGCCTTTTCTTCACAGGCGAATGCGGCATCAAGCGTTTCCATGGCCCAGCAGTCCGACGGCAAAATTGTCGTGGTCTTCTATCTCTATAACTATGAGACCGAGAAGTGGCGTGGCATTGTTCTGCGACTCAACGCCGACGGGTCCAGCGACAAGACATTCAATGACCACGGATTTGCCCTGATCGAGTTCGGCAACAGTTCCAATTTTGCCTTGGGTGTCGCCATTCAGTCAGACGGAAAGATTCTCGTCTGTGGCCGATATAACGACGACCAACCGGGACTTCAAGGTGGATATCTGACGCGTTTCGATGCGTTCGGGCGTATCGATAGCACATTCAATGGCGGTGAGGTTTTCAAACTGAAAACCCGCTGGGAGGAACTCAACGCTGTATCGGTCAGGGAAAGCGATGGCCTGATCGTCGCCGCCGGTGCCGCATCCCCCGTGGGCGTCGTGCAAGGGGCGCTGGTAGTGCTCAATGCCAATGGCCACTTCAATCTGGTCTTTAACGGCGGGAAACCGTTGTATTCGCCATTGCTGGAGTCGGGTACTCATTGGAAAAACTGCGTGGCGCACACAGATGGATCAATTGTCGTCGGGGGACATGGTAGCGGTGGACTTATCAACGGTGGTGACAGCTGCGTAGTTGCTCGCTATCGGGCTGACGGATCTCTGGATCCAGCATTTAATGGAACAGGGTTTGCCGTTTTCGCCGATAAAGAAAAGACGAGCTATTACAAGAGCATGAGCGTGATGGAGGATGGACGAATCATTGCGTGTGGTTTTCACGAACTCGATCCTTGGGTGGGACCTTTGATTGGGGGCTGGGTCATACGCTATCTGGTTTGACGCAGTACGATGCCGGGTGTGTGCTCTGGCCGCTTTCGCTCTGGTGGAAGCGGCTTTTTGATTTCTGCCGGAGCAGCGGCGAGAATCGCCAGCGAAAGTGGATGGGCCGCTTTCGCTGGTAGTTAAGGATGAGCACGTTGGACAAGAAGGAAATCAAGCGGCGACTGGTGGAAATGCTCGACGCTGGCCGCTCGAAGAGCGAAACCTTCAAGGCGCTGTCGGGGGGCAAGGTCAAGGATCGCGTGCTGGCGGCCTGGATCGGTAGTCGTCTGGATCCGGCCCTGAGAAAACGCCATTCGCTCAAAGTCACTGTTCTGGTGGTGCTGACGGCTATTCTCGGGCTGCTCGGGATGCTCGCCGGGCTGGTGCAAATCAACGAGGGCGGCGTCGCAATGGCGGTGGCCATCGTGCTGATTGCCGGTGCCATTCCGCTGTTTTTTGCATGGGGCTTCTACAAAGGGATCGCGTTGGTTTACACGATCTACATAACTTTCACGATGAGTCAGGTTCCGCGCCTGTTTGTCGGCTACAGCGAAGAACCCGTGTCAACAGTGGTCGGCGTGGCTTTCACGCTGGCCATGATGTTCTACGCCGCGTGGGTCAAATCGCTGCTGTTCCCGGACCTCGCCCTTATCGGGCCAAAAAAGATCAAGGGCCAGTTTGTCTTTTCCAACTGATCGTTGAACAATCCGACCGTTTCACTGGCCTGGATCAATATTTCCGTTGGCAATCTCGCCTAACGTAAATGATCCAAGCCTTAGCCGGGACATGAACTACATTGTCCTCGCGCGCATCTTGTAGCGCTGACGGAGTACCCCGCGAGCCCGCCCGATCGAAGAATTAAACGGGCCGCAAGGTGTAGTGCAGCAAGGAGCTGACGCGACACTCCCCTGAACCTTTTCACGGATGAACACCGCAATGCACTGCCTAGAAAGAACCTTCGATATCCAGCCGTTGGCGCAGGCGGATATGACTGTCCATATCAACGGTCAACCGGTCACCGCCGCCATTGGCGAAACGGTCCTCAGCGTGATTCAGTCCCTCGGCGTGCGCCAGATCGCCCGCAACGACCATGACCAGATCAGCGGCGCCTACTGCGGCATGGGCGTGTGCCAGTGCTGTCTGGTGAAAATCAACGGCCGGCACAAACGCCGCGCCTGCCAGACCGTGGTGCGCGACGGCATGCACATCGAAACCCAGGTCAACCGCATCGCCGGGCAGGAGGTCGTATGAGCCTGCAACCGGTAATCGTCGGCGGTGGCCCGGCGGGTATGGTGGCGGCCATCGAACTGGCCCGCCACGGCGTGCGCTGCACGTTGCTCGAAGAGGCTTCGCGCCTGGGCGGTGTGGTCTATCGCGGCCCGCTGCGTGACGGCGTGCAACTGGATTATCTCGGGCCGCGTTATTCCGAAGCGCTGGGCAAACTGCACGGCGAATTCCAGGAGCAATCCGGCCTGATCGATGTGCACCTCAATCATCGCGTGGTCGGCGCCGAAGGCACCCGTGCCCTGGTGGTGCTGGACGGCGACGAGCAACTGCACGAGTACGAATATTCGCAACTGCTGTTGTCCGCCGGTTGTCACGAACGCAGCGTGCCGTTTCCTGGCTGGACGCTGCCCGGGGTGATTCTGCTCGGCGGCCTGCAATTGCAAATCAAGAGTGGCGTGGTCAAGCCGCAAGGGCCGGTGATCATCGCCGGCACCGGCCCGTTGCTGCCGCTGGTGGCGACGCAACTGCATGCATCCGGCGTCAAGGTTGCGGGCGTGTATGAAGCCTGTGCGTTCGGCAAGATTGCCCGCGAAAGCCTGGCGCTGCTGAACAAGCCGCAATTGTTCCTCGACGGCTTGAGCATGCTCGCCTACCTGAAACTGCACGGCATCCCGATGAACTACGGCTGGGGCGTGGTCGAGGCGCATGGCGAGGGTGAACTGAAAAGCGTCAGCGTCGCACCGTACTCGGACAAGTGGGAGCCGGACCTGACCCGCGTCGAGCGTTTTGAAGCGCAGACATTGGCCGTCGGTTACGGCTTCATCCCGCGCACCCAGCTCAGTCAGCAAATGGGCCTCGATCACGGCTTCAGCGACGACGGCTATCTGCGCGCCAACGCGAACATCTGGCAGCAAAGCAACGAACCTCACGTGCATCTGGCCGGTGACATGGGCGGGATATGCGGCGGTGAAGCAGCGATGCTGGCCGGCAGGATCGCCGCGACCTCGATCCTGTTGCAACGCGGTGTGCTGGAAGAAGACCTGGCCCGCGTTCGCCGCGACCGCTATCTGGGCAAACTGAAAGCCATCGTGCGTTTCCGCGCAGCCGTGGACCGCTACACCGAACGCGGCGTCGGCCAGACCGCATTGCCGGCCGCCGACACGGTAATCTGCCGCTGCGAACACGCGACCCGCGCCGACATTGACCGGGCGCTGGAGCAGGGCGTGCAAGACATCGCCAGCCTGAAGATGCGCACCCGCGTGAGCATGGGCGATTGTCAGGGGCGGATGTGCGTCGGCTATTGCAGCGACCGTCTGCGCCAGGCCACCGGACGCAAGGACGTCGGTTGGCTGCGCCCGCGTTTCCCGATTGATCCGATCCCTTTTTCCGCGTTCCAGTCCGTCGGCACGGAGGCCGCTTCCCATGAGTAAGTTCTACGATGTGGTCATCGCCGGCGGCGGCGTGATCGGGGCGTCCTGCGCCTATCAATTGTCCAAACGCAAAAACCTCAAAGTCGCGCTTATCGACGCCAAGCGCCCGGGCAATGCAACCCGTGCTTCGGCCGGCGGTCTGTGGGCGATCGGCGAGTCGGTCGGCCTTGGCTGCGGAGTGATTTTCTTCCGCATGATGTCCGCCAACCGCAAGCGCGAAACCCAGGGCGCGGCGGTGGCCGTGGACGCCAGCACACCGCACATCCTGCCGGAGTCATTCTTCGATTTCGCCTTGCAGTCCAACGCGCTGTACCCAGAGCTGCACCGTGAGTTGCAAGACAACCACGGCATGGATTTCAAGTTCGAAAAGACCGGGCTGAAATTCGTGATTTATGACGACGAGGATCGGCTCTACGCCGAGCACATCGTCGGCTGCATCCCGCACCTCGCCGATCAGGTGCGCTGGCTCGATCAGGCCGCGTTGCGCGAATCCGAACCGAGCGTCAGCCATGAAGCCCGTGGGGCGCTGGAGTTTCTCTGCGACCACCAGGTCAGCCCGTTCCGACTCGCCGATGCCTACATGGAAGGTGCGCGGCAGAACGGCGTGGATATCTTCGTCAACACCAACGTCACCGGCGTGTTGCATCACGGCACACGGGTGACCGGCGTACAGACGGCCGAGGAGGGCGTGTTCCACTGCAAGACACTGATCAACGCCGGTGGTGCCTGGGCGGCAGACTTGAGCGAGTGGGCGACCGGCATCCGCATTCCGGTGAAACCGGTCAAAGGCCAGATCCTGCTGACCGAGCGCATGCCGAAAATCCTCAACGGCTGCCTGACCACCAGCGACTGCTACGTGGCGCAAAAGGACAACGGCGAGATCCTGATCGGCAGCACCACCGAAGACAAAGGCTTCGACGTCACCACCACCTACCCGGAAATCGCCGGGCTGGTGCAGGGCGCGGTGCGCTGCTTGCCGGAGCTCAAAGACGTCAACCTCAAACGCACATGGGCCGGCCTGCGCCCGGGCTCGCCGGATGAATTGCCGATTCTTGGTCCGATGCGTGGCGTGGAGGGCTATTTGAATGCCTGCGGCCACTTCCGCACCGGCATTTTGACCTCGGCGATTACCGGTGTGCTGCTGGACAAACTGGTCAATGACGAACCGCTGCCGCTGGATATCACGCCATTCCTCGCAGACCGCTTCGAGAAGGCCCCGGTCAAGCTAGCACCCGAGCTGGAACCAGCCTGACCAACCCCCTGTGACCCCCCTGTAGCTGCCGAAGGCTGCGATCTTTTGATCCTGATCTCCAAAATCAAAAGATCGCAGCCTCCGGTAGTTCCTACACAGTCATCGTGGTGAGCAGATCTGGCAAACCGTCACACCGCCCCGACAATCTGCACAGCACCCCCAAAACCTGAGAATTCAATCTTTCAGAAAAGCCGCGCACTTGTGGCGAGGGAGCTTGCTCCCGCTGGGCTGCGCAGCAGACCCAAAACCTGCGACTTCGATCCTTCAGAAACACCGCGTACCTGTGGTGAGGGGATTCAGCGAAACGTCGCACCGCCCCGATGGGCTGCGCAGCAGCCCCAAAACCTGAGAATTAAACCTACAGGAATACCGCGTACTCAGGATTTACGACTGCTGCGCAGTCGAGCGGGACGGTGCGACGATTCGACAAGCTCCCTCGCCACAGGGGTTCTGTGCTGGGGCTTAGTCCGGAATCTGCAAATTATCCAACACCCGATTCACCGCCAGCTCCCCGAGCATGATCAGTTGCGCAATCCCCAACAGCGTCCGGCGTTGCGACGCTGGCAAGAGGTGGGCGAAGTCACTGGCGATGGTTCTTGCTGAAGCCAGTGTTTCAAAGGCATCGGCCAGCATCTCCTCGTTTTTGAAGTCGGCGGTAACGGCGTACATCCTGCGGGTTCTACGGGGCGGTGGTGTGGACCCGGGCGGGCAGAGGTAGTGATCAAGGGCCCGGTCAGCGGCTTCGTTGAGCTTTTTCGAATCGAGGGATTCGTAGGGGGAGGTGGGATCGGTTTCGGGTGGGTTGGGCGTTGGTTTGATCATGGTGAAACTCCTTGATTGTCGGAGCCGCCACATTTCGCTGCGAAACGAAGAGAGGTGGCAGCTGTACGCAGGTTCGCAGACCGGGAATCAAGGAACCCGGCATACCCGAAGGTATCCCGCGCACAGCCACCATGAAGCACCGTTGCAATAAATCTTGGAGCAACGATTGGGAGCGCTGTGCGCCTTGATTGATCCGGGCTGCGAAACCCGATCGCTGATTCGTCAGCGACCGGACCACAATAGAACCCGACCCCAAAGCGCACAAGCCGGCGAATTCTGGCGTAGCTGTAGGCAATTACGCAAGGATGTGTAGCCTGATTACGTGTCTTGGCGTTTCATTTAAACGTGACTGTTTAAAAGCAAAAGATCGCAGCCCTTACAAAATGGCTACAAATCCCTGTGGAGTGGGTTTGCTCACAAGGACAGTGGGTCATTCAACATCAATGCCGACTGATACACCGCCTTCGCGAGCAAGCCCGCTGCAACAGTGTGATCGTGTTCCGTTTCTAAAGACGTTAGAAGAAGAGCTTAGGCGGGGAAGTCTGTTCTGCTTATACCGAAAATAAATAGTTAGGTTTGTATTGGCTTAAATAGAAAATTAGTTGTGTCTATAAGGGGGTGCTCAATAACCTTTTTGATCAACTTAATTTGAAACGCTATTCACATAGGACTTATGTCGGGCGTATTGAACGGGGCTTCACGTTCATGGGAATGTATTACCCCGTCCAATAGCCTCTTATGTTAATTGCTGTTCTGCGAAAGAACGCCAGTTTAAGTAACCAACCCCATGCGTCGCCTTTCGCGGAACGACGAGTGGGGGTGGATTAAAGTTTTTCGTATAGCCGCGTCAGGTGCTATTTTCCTAAGCCGGGAGCAAAGCAACGCCTTGTAACTCACTGGCGTCCCCTAGCCGGACTAAAATGCCCCATTGCGTGGGGAGTGGGTAATTCCTGAGTGCATTTGTTTCGGCGAACCCTGATGGTGGCAAAGAATATTCGCCCCACCACCAGAATTGTTCTGGTTTGGGGGCTGAGCGTACGTATTTAATGTTCAATAAGGCGAGGTGCGAAGAGAAGTCGCGGGCGGGTATAGGTATACCTCCCACTGTACGAGTCCATGCAAGATATGCGTTGTGGGTTAACAGCTGATTTTTGGATGATATGTATCGGCGTACGTTGCGAGTCGTGACGTCGAACTGCTTGGTCTGGCCGACATCGTCTCGCACGGTGATGGTGGCTGTGCCATTGCTTTCACTTCTGACGGTGCCGTCCGAATCAACTGAGGCAATGAGCGGCTTGGAAGATACATAGGTGTAAGGTCGGACCCCGCCTTGCGCGCCACGGTTGGCTGAGGTTCCGGCGGGGTCGTTACCAGAGAGTGCCCAGTTCAGCCCCGAGCCTGCGATCGAGATATTGAACCCGTCGAGGGTAAGCGGTGACGTGTCCACGGTGAATGGGGTGGTTACGGTCAATGTCCGGGCGGCGGAACTCTCCCCGGGAGCGTATAGCGCCTTGGCGGTAAAGCTGTGCGCCGCCAGGCTTAGGCCGGTCACTTCATGTTCCCATATGCCGTTGGACCCAACATTCGCTGTGCCTTTGGATGAGCCAGCATCCAAGATCTCGACTCGCAGACGCGGTGTTGCGGTGCCGGTCAACTTGACGGTGGTATCGAGCGTGGTGCCTTTATCGGGAATCTCCACACCCTTGGAGTCTTTCACCGAGGTGATGCTTGGCTTGATGGCGTTGGAAAGTGTGAAGATTCTGCCAAGCGATACCTGCCCCGTACCGTACAGCGCCTTGGCAGTGAGCGTGCGAGTACCAATACCGGTCAGCGTGATATCGCAGGTCCAGATGCCAGCGGTATTGGCCGTGTATTTACCTTTTGAAGCCCTATCGTCGAACACCTCGACTTCCTGAAGCGGTGCCGCAGTGCCGGTCAGTTTGATCTTCGGATCGACTGTGCCACCGTTATGCGGAATGTCTTCACCCTTGGAGTCTTTCACCGTGCTGATCACCGGTTTCACATCCTGCACGGCTTTGACGTTGTAGACGCGCGACGGGAAGGTCACGGCCTTGGATTCATCGGTGCTGCCATCAAAGGTCACCTTAAACTCGATGTTCAACGTCGTGTTATTTTTAAGACCGCGCAAATCGGCCACGGGAGTCGCTGGGTAAGGTCCTTGGATCACGCCACTACCGACCAACGGTGCCCCTTCATAGGTGGTCTTTTTGTATGCCGAATTATCTACATTGGTGCCGACATAGCGCAGCCAGATCTTTTGATTCGCGGCGATCAGCGGCCATGGCGCAACTCGGGTGAGTGCACCGTTGGCTAAGGCGATGGCATCGAGTTCGTCGTTGGGCGCCCCATCGATGGTCGGTTTGGTGAGTTCTGCATGTCCAGCCGGGATGACCTGCACGTTTAAGGCAAATTCGGCGGATTTGGTCGGCGTACCGTTGCGCGTGACGGTGTAGAACACCTTCACCGGTTTGCCCAAGTTAAAGGCCACCACCGTATTGGGAATCGCAATTTCTTTCTGGCCAACGGTGCCCACGGGAACCGCCGTCGAGGTGTGCGAGCCCCCGGCCGGAGTGCCGTTGGCGCCAGTCCAGGTCACGCTGAGCTGGTCGGTGCTGGCCATGCCGGCGTACTGCGGCACCACCACGGTCAAGCGATCCTTGGCGGCGATCGGGTTCAGTGTGCTGCTGCCCGGGGCTTCCTTGATGGAAGGTTTGATCGGCGTTGCCAAGGGGACCTTGACTGTGTAGGAGCGCAGTTGAAAACTCACGGCCTTGGTTTCATCGGTATTGCGATCAAACCCGACCCTAAATTCCACCCGCAGTGACGAGCCATCCTTCAAACCGCGCAGGTTGGGGGTAATTGGTCCTGGGCCATTGGGCAGCCCCCCCTGGGCCAATGGAGTCGCCACATAAGGCGCCGAGGTGTAAACCGTATCATCGGCGTTGGTCCCGAAATACCGTAACCACAAGGTTTGTCCCACGGCAATCAACGGCCATCGTGCGATACGAGTACTACCACCAGCCGGCAAGGCCGTGACATCCAGGACATCTCCGGCGGCCCCATCGATGGTCGGTTTGGTGAGTTCTGCATGTCCAGCCGGGATGACCTGCACGTTTAAGGCAAACTCGGCGGATTTGGTCGGCGTACCGTTGCGAGTGACGGTGTAGAACACCTTCACCGCCTTGCCCAGGTTGAAGGCCACCACCGTATTGGGAATCGCAATTTCTTTCTGGCCTACGGTGCCCACGGGTACCGCCGCCGAGGTGTGCGAACCACCGGCCGGCGTATTGGCAGCGCCGGTCCAGGTTACGGTGAGCTGGTCGGTGCTGGCCATGCCGGCGTACTGCGGCACCACCACGGTCAAGCGATCCTTGGCGGCGATCGGGTTCAGTGTGCTGCTGCCCGGGGCTTCCTTGATGGAAGGTTTGATCGGCTGGGTCAAGGCGACCTTGACGGTATATTTCCGCACAGGAAAACTCACCGCCTCATTCACGTCCTGGCTGCCCCCCAATCCGGCTTTGAAATACAGGGTCAGGTCTGAGCCGTCTTTCAGGTTTTGCAGGTCGGCCAGCGGGATCTGGTGCAGGTAATAGCCTTGGTCGACCCACCCTTGGTTGGTCTGTGAGCCCGGTGGCTGCAAGAACGTCTTGTCGTATTTGCTTTCGTCTTTGTTGGTGCCTTCCACCCGCAACCAGACGTATTGCTTGAGCGCAATCAGCGGCCAGCTGTTGATGCGCATGGTCGCGTTAGCGGTCAAGGCTCTGACGTCCAGCTCCGGCCCCTCGCCGTTGTTCGCCGCTTGCGTGATCAAGGGCTTGCCCAATGCCGGATCTTCTTGTGGAATCGCCAGCACCGTCAGCGGCAATTCTTTCGAAGGCACAGGCGCACCACCACGCGTCACGGTGTAACTCACCGTCACCGCTTTGCCCAGGTTGAAGGCTACAACCGATTTTTTCAGCTCGATCGATTGTGGCCCCAGCGTGGTCACGGTTTTTTTCGCGGAGGTGTCCGAGCCGTTCGGCGGCGTGCCGGTCCAGGTGACGACGATGTCATCACCGATGGCCATGCCGGTGTAGTCGACGATGGCGGTCAGGCTGTCCTTGGCCGCCAACGGGTTGAGGCTGGTGCTGCCATTGGCCTCCTTGATCTTCGGCGCGTCCAGATCCAGCGCCGTGCCAATACGCAACGTCAATTCATGCGAATTCCCCAGCATCACCCCCGCCCGCTGAATGCTGTAATCGGCGACCACCGTGCCGTTGAGGTTGGCCGTCACGTATTGCTTGTTTACGGTGATGCGTACAGGTTTGCCGGCGGTGGCGGGGATCAGGTCGATATGGCCGCTGGTGCTGCCGCCGCTGGCCGAACCGCGCCAGCGCCAGGTCACGCGGTCCTTGTCGCGGGTGCCCAAATACGGCACCACCAGCGTCGCCCCGGTGGGCGGCACCTTGTCCGGATCAAGTACGTCATTGTCTGCGCCCTCGACTTCCGGTCGGTCAAAGGTTGGCAAGGGCACGCCGACCTGCATCGGGAATACCAGCGATTCGCGCACACTCAGTAATGCGGTTTCGCTGTTGGTGACGATGTAAAAAACCTTGACGTTCAGGCCGTTGAAGCGCTGGATTTCGGCATTGCTCACGCTACGCAGTACTGGCTGGTTTTCCGCGATGTCGCCAACCGGACGCGGGTCTTCGTAATAGACCGTGCTACCACCCGGTGCCTGGGCTTGCCAGATCAGATTGATCTGGTCGCTGCTGTTGCGACCGGGATACCAGGGAATGTTCACAGTCGCCCAGGTTGTCTCTGGCGGCAAGGTGCCACCCGGGGCCTCGTCCACGGTAGGGGCGCGCAGTTGGCTGATGTCACCAATCACCGTGGCGCTGGCATTTTTCGAAGGACGGTCGGCTGCACCGCTGCGCTGACGGATGTAGCCTACCGAGGCGCTGCCCTTGGCGATGGCCCTGACCGATGCATTGGGAATGGAAAACTTGAGCGGGAGGTCGACGAAGTTGACGGGCAATTCAAGTGGCCCGACGATGATTTGCGAGCCTTGCGCCGGGGTGCCTGTCCAGGTCAGGAACACCTTGTCACCGACCTTGAAATCAGCCTCCGGGGTATTGACCAGAACCACCACATCGTCATCGCCGAGTTGGTCGAGATTGATGCTGTTGGTCGGCTGGCCTTTGACCAGCACCAAGGGCTCCTTCAGTCGATTGCCGCCCAGATCCACCAGCACTTTGCGAATGGCCGACCACGGCGCACGCTCGTCGGGGTAGTTGCCGCAGCGATCGACGACCTGATAAGCCACCGCCACTTCCGGGCCATCACCTGCGACCTCGATCACGGCGCGACTGAACACCACGTCGATTGGATGGCGGACCGGGTCCAGGGCCTGTTCCGGCGTGACAACGTGAGTGACCTGCTGACTGCCCCAGCGAGCGAGGATGCGATCGTAGCGGGTGAGGTTGCGGTAGGGCACGATGCGCATCGTCACGCCCTTGGTCGGCAGGTTTTGGTCAACCTCGTCATGGTCGAGGGAAAATTTCAGATCGGAGTGGCCGTCATCGCCAGCGATGTCATCGTATTCGCCGGGCCGCGTGAGCTTGACCAGCAGGATCAGTTCGGGTTTGGAATCTTCCGACGTCTGGTTCTTGTAGGTGATCCGGTAAAACACCGGCTTGGCCTCGCCGTCGAGCACGTGGGCCTTGGGAATGGTGAACGACAGGTCCTTGTTGAGTTCGATATCGAAGTCGAGGGTCTTGCTCCAGATTGCCGAATTGGCATTGCCCCAGAACACCTCGGCCTTGTCGCCAATGCTCATGTTGAACCAGGCGGGAATGATGCCTTGCAGGTCGTCCTCCACCGCCCTGATGGGGATGCCACCGCTGTAATGCTCGGCGGGATTCAGGGTGACCAGCGCGGGAAAGTACAGCGGTTTGAGGGCTAGCGGATGTTGGGACGTGGTCATGGCGGCGGGCTCCGGTCGATGGTGGGGGCGACGGAGTGATTGAACGTGGGATTTAGGAAAAGCGCACCTGTCAGATCTGACAGGTGCGGAGGGTTTTTCGACGAACGGTCATTACGAAAAAGCGAAGGTCAAAAGGTCGCAGCCTGCGGCAGCTCTTACATAGAGCTGGCCCGGGAAGGGCTCAGATTTTGCGCGATTCTTCTTCCAGTTGATCCGACTCAAACAACCGCGCCAGCTCCGCCCGGGCTTCTTGGGCGGTTTGCAGGACTTTGGCGGCGTCGTCGTACACCGCGTGTTGCGCCTCCAAGACTTGTTCGTCGTGGTGCTTGAAACGCTTGATCCGCGCATCGGCCTGCGCCTGGGTCAAGCCGAGACCGACCAGCGTGCGTCGGCTCATTTCCAGGCTTGAATAATAGGTTTCCCGAATCGCCTCCGCGCCGACATCGACCAAGCGGTGGACGTGTTGACGGTTGCGCGCCCGGGCGATGATTTTCATGTGCGGGTAGAGCTTGCGCACCACCTCGGCGGTTTTGATGTTGGTCTCCGGGTCATCCGTGGCAATCACGAAATATTCCGCTTCGCCGACCTTGGCCGCATTGAGGATTTCCGGGCGCATCGGGTCGCCATAGAACACCGGCACCCCGCCGAAGCTGCGCGACAGTTCGATGGTTTCCACCGAGGTGTCCAGCGCGACGAACCTGATGTTCTGTGCGCGCAGAATCCGCGCGACGATCTGGCCCATCCGGCCCATGCCGGCGATCACCACACGCGGGGTTTCGGTGTCGATCTCGCGGAATTTCTCGGGCACTTCCACGGGCTGTACCTTGGGGCTGACCAGCCGCGCGCAAATCAACAGCAACAACGGCGTCAGCGCCATCGACAGGGTGATGGTCAGCACCAGCAAGTCGTACAGGCGCGGCTCGAACAGGCCCTGATCGCGACCGATCTTGAACACCACAAAAGCAAACTCGCCGCCCGCCGCGAGGACGATGCCGAGGCGAATTGCGCTGATTCTGTTCAAGCCGCCGGCCAGGCGTCCCACCACAAATAACAGCGGCAGTTTCAGACCGATCAACAGCAGCGTCAGCCCCAACACGGTGATCGGTGCACTGAGCAGCAGACTCAGATTGGCGCCCATGCCGACACTGATGAAAAACAACCCCAGCAGCAGGCCCTTGAACGGCTCGATCTGCGCTTCCAGTTCATGGCGGTATTCCGAGTCCGCCAGCAGCAGGCCGGCAAGAAACGCCCCCAGCGCCATCGACACACCGACCAGATCCATCAACCACGCCGTGCCGATCACCACCAGCAACGCCGTGGCCGTGGACACTTCCGGCAGGCCGGTTTTCGCCACCACGCGGAACACCGGGCGCAACAGATAACGCCCGCCGACCACCACCACGGCGATCCCGCCGAGCACTTGCAAACCGTGATTCAGACTCTCGGCATTGCTGGTGGTGTGATCACCGCCCGCCAGCATCGGCACCAACGCAATCAACGGGATCGCGGCGATGTCCTGAAACAGCAGAATGGCGAACGCCAGGCGCCCGTGGGGGCTGGTCAGTTCCTTGCGTTCGGCCAGGCTTTGCAGGCCGAACGCGGTGGACGACAGCGCCAGACCCAACCCCAATACGATCGCACTGTTCAGCGGCTGGCCGAACACCGACAACGCCAGCACGCCAATCACCGAAGCGGTCAACAACACCTGCGCCAGACCGACGCCAAACACCGATTTGCGCATGACCCACAAGCGTCGCGGCGACAGCTCCAGACCGATGATGAACAGCAGCAACACCACGCCCAGTTCGGAAATATGCGCGACGCTTTGCGGATTGCCGATCAGGCCCAGCACCGACGGGCCGATGATCACCCCGGCAAACAGATAACCCAGCACCGCGCCCAATTGCAGACGTTTGGCCAAAGGCACGGTGAGCACCGCGGCGAACAGAAATACGACAGCGGCTTGCAACAGATTGCCTTCATGGGGCATGGATTGACTCCTGACAGCGGTACGGCGGGGGCGACAAGGATAAGGGCTGAATCGATTCAAGATCCACAGAAGATCCCGCCGCAGAACGGGTTGCACTGATCACGCGGCGCACGTCCGGTGGTATCGTGCGGGCCCCGACGCAAGGTGCAACCGAAGCGTCAGGTTCATCTCGATACTTCGTGACGTTACAAGGAGCTTCTCCGGAATGGATTTTAGAACCCTGCTGTGTGCCGGGCTTGTATATATGACCGCAATTGACGCCAACGCCGAATCCTCGACATTGCCCGGGCATTACTACCTGTCCGGCGTCATGGAAATGGGCGCCGAGTTGCTGTTGCAGGCAGACGGCACGTTCAAGGCCGGCGTCGAATATGGTTCCGCCAGCGGCATGGCCAACGGCAAGTGGTACGTCGAGGATGACGTCGTGACGCTGGAAAGCCAGGCCAGTACGCAACCCGCCGAGGCGCTGGCCTTTGAAGAGCCCGGAGAAATCAGCCTGGCGCAGCTGGAAGAAAATGCCACGCACTATCCGGATGAGCGCGCTGGCGTATGGCGCGATCACTATCTTTTAGAGATGCGCCATGCCCGTTTGCGTGAGGCGCCAAAGGTCCAACCGGGTTTTGTCTATTTTCAGTTCGACCATGGCGTCAGCGGTCCTTTGCCGTTGGAAGCCGGCATCCCGGCCAGACTCTGGCTGCCTTACGATCCACAGAAAACCATCCGCAAAATCGGCTTCAGTGCCCTGAAAGACACCGCGCCCAAACAATGGCTGGAGGTCTCGCCCGACACGCGTCTGTTCAGCTTCAACTGGAAAAAACCCAAGCTTCAATCCATTGTGGTCGACACGCCGCAGGAAGATAAATTGGCCGATGCGCAACGATTTTTACCCGAGGATGAGCAAGGCCGTATCCAGAATCACTACCTGATCGAGCTGTTCCATTACGATCCGATCCCCGCGCCGCCGATAAAACCGGTCGACGTGTATTGGCAGTTTGCCGATGGATCGACTCAGCAGCAGAGCTGGACCGACTCGAGTCAGGCTCGGTTGACGCAGCCCTATACCGGCGCCAGCCCCTTGCAGAAACTTGGCCTGCGCACGCATGGATCGGCTGAGGAAATTCAGTGGTTCGACGTCGCCCCTGACACGCGTTTACTGAAGGTGCAGTGGCAGGCCGAGCACGGTCCCGGAGAGTTGGCGGCGATGTTTGAGGATCTGCAATTGCAGGTCGAGCCAAACTGTCTGGCGGTGAGTGGCTGGAGTGACAGAGCCTGTTTCCGTCGTCGCTGATGGCCTGACGCGGCATGACCCAAACCCGCCCTTGTGGCGGGTTTTTACTGCGCGGCGAGGCTGTAACAAATTGCATCAATTGGTTACATTTATAACCTCTGCGAATCAATCTCCGAGTCCGCCCATGGCCATCAACTTCGACCTCAACGACCTGCAAGCCTTTCGCGCAGTGGTCGAGCAGGGCAGTTTCCGCAAGGCCGCCGACACGGTGCGCCTGTCACAACCGGCGCTGAGCCGACGCATCGAAAAGCTCGAAGACGCCCTCGGCGTGAAACTGTTTGAGCGCACCACGCGCAAAGTCAGTCTGACCCAGGCCGGACGTGCTTTCATGCCCAGCGTCGAACGACTGCTCGATGACCTCGACGTGGCGCTGCTCGGCATCAGCGAAGTCGCCTCGACCCGTTTGGGCCACGTCACCGTCGCTTGCGTGCCGTCCGCCGCGTACTACTTCATGCCCCGCGTCGTTGCGCGTTATCACCAGCAATTTCCACGAATCAAAGTCAAGGTGCTCGACTCCAGCGCCCACGACGTCTTGAGTGCGGTGGTCAATGGCGAAGCCGATTTCGGCTTGAGTTTCATGGGCACTCAGGAAGCCAAAGTCGAATTCGAACCGCTGGTGCAGGAAAGCTACGTGGTCGCCTGTCGCCGTGATCATCCGCTGGCCGGGCGCAGCAGCGTGACGTGGGACGAGTTTTATCAGCAGGATTACATCTCGCTGGACAAGACTTCCGGCAACCGTTTTCTGCTCGATCAGGCATTGAGCAGTGTCGTGCCGCAGCGTCCGAGCATCTGCGAAACCCGTCACGTCACAACGATGATCGGTCTGGTGGAGGCGGGGTTGGGCGTGGCAGCGGTGCCACTGATGGCAATGCCGGGGCCGGATCATCCGATCCTGACGCGGGTGCCGCTGACCGACCCGCAGGTGATGCGCAGTGTCGGCATCATCAAGCGCCGGGATCGCACGTTGACCCCGGCGGCATTGGAACTGGAGCGGCTGGTGGTGGCCATGAAAGTCCAGCCGCCGACTCTTAGCGCTTGACCGAATCCAGCCCGGTGGCTTGCACGTCAGTCTGGGCGGCAGGCGCCGCGAGGTAAGCGAGCAGCGCCTTGGCTTCTTGTGGATGTTGCGCACCCACCGGAATCCCGGCCGCGAACCGCGTCACCGACTGCACCGACTCCGGAATCTTCGCGACAAAACTCACCCCCGGTACCGGCAGCAACTCGCTGACTTGCTGAAAGCCCAACTGATAGTCGCCCGTGGCGACCACCGAGCCGACCGGGATTTTCGGGATCATTTTGGCCTTCGGTTTCAGTTGATCTTCGATCCCCAGTTTCTTGAACAACTGCTGCTCGATGTACACGCCGCTGGCGCTGTCGGAGTAGGCCACCGACTGCGCGCCGAGCAGGGTTTGCTTGAGGGCTTCGACGTTGCTGATGTCCGGTTTCGGTGCGCCTTCACGCACCACCAGACCGATCCGCGAATCTGCCAGTTCAACCCGCGAGGCCGGGTCGACCTTGCCCTGTTTGATCAAGTCATCGAGGGCGTAGCCGACCATGATCACCACGTCGGCGTGTTCACCTCGCGCGAGGCGATTGGGGATCGCTTCGGGGGCTTTGCCCATCGACGGGCCGAGGCTGGTAGTCAGTGTGTTGCCGGTGCTGGCGGCGAATTTGGGTCCGAGAATCTTGTAGGCGGCAGTGAAGCCCCCGGAGGTCATCACGCTCAATTCTTCGGCCTGGGCCGCGAGGTTGAACGTCAGACCGGCGAGCAGGGCGGTGACAGTAAACAGTTTTTTCATGGCGAGTTTTCCTCAGGCCGCGACGGGTTGCAGACGACCACCGGCACGGCGGTACAGATAAAGAGTGGCGCACAAGGCACACAACGCACCGACACTCATCCAGTAACCCGGCGCGGCTTTGTCGCCGGTGTACTGGATCAGGAAGGTCGACATTGCCGGCGTGAAACCGCCGAAAATTGCGGTGGCCAGGCTGTAGGCGAGGGAGAAACCGGCGACCCGGACCTCCACCGGCATGATTTCGGTGAGCGCTGGAATCATCGCGCCGTTGTACAAGCCGTAGATAAATGACAGCCATAACAGCGACAGCAACATGTGGCTGAAGCTCGGCGCCTGCACCAGGTACGACAGCGCCGGATAGGTCGTGGCCAACGCCAGCAGCGACATGGCGATCAGTACCGGACGACGCCCGATACGGTCGGACAGCATGCCGCCAATCGGCAGCCAGAAGAAGTTCGACACACCGACCAACAGCGTCACCAGCAACGCGTCAGACGTGCTCAGGTGCAGCACGGTTTTGCCGAAGGTCGGCGCGTACACGGTGATCAGGTAGAACGCGGTCGTGGTCAGGGCGACCATCAACATCCCGCCGAGCACCACCACCCAGTTCTGGCCAAGGGTGCGGAACACTTCCTTCATGCTCGGGCGATGTTTGCGTGCGGCGAACTCTTCGGTTTCCGCCAGATTGCGCCGCAGGAAAAAGATGAACGGCACGATCATGCAACCGACGAAAAACGGAATCCGCCAGCCCCAGTCGGCAATCACATCCGGCGCCATCCACGCGTTCAGGGCGTAGCCCAACGCGGCGGCGACGATAATCGCCACCTGCTGACTGGCCGACTGCCAAGCGGTGAAGAAACCTTTGCGGCCCGGCGTGGCGATCTCCGAGAGATACACCGACACCCCACCCAATTCCGCGCCGGCGGAGAAGCCTTGCAGCAAGCGCCCGATCAGCACCAGCGCCGGGGCCAACAGACCGATGGACTCGTAACCGGGCACCAGCACAATCAATATGGTGCCGCTGGCCATAATCGACAGGGTGACGATCAGCCCTTTGCGCCGGCCGACGTCGTCGATGTAGGCACCGAGCACAATGGCCCCGAGTGGACGCATCAAAAAGCCTGCGCCGAACACGGCAAAGGTCATCATCAGGGAGGCGAACTCACTGCTCGCCGGAAAGAACACCGCCGCGATTTGCGTGGCGTAAAAGCCGAACAGAAAGAAGTCGAACTGTTCGAGGAAGTTGCCCGAGGTCACCCGGAAAATGGCGCCGGCCCGCGAGCCGCCGTGTGGGATTGAGGCTGTCATAGAAAAGTACTCCACCGCTTTTATGACGTGCGCTACGGGAGGGCGGCGCACGGTTTTTATTGAGGCGGATGGTGGCGCAGATGTAACAATCTGTTAATTGCATTGTTGGTATGGATTGATGTGCAAAGTGGATCAATCCAGCGCGGCAGCACTAAACCGGTGGGAGGGAGCCTGCTCGCGAAAGCGGTGAGTCTGGCAATGAAGATGTCGACTGAGCTGGCCCTATCGCTGGCAAGCCAGCTCCCACAGGTTTCTTTGGTGTACACAACCTTTGTAAACGACCTGATCCACTGTGGGAGCTGGCTTGCCAGCGATAGCGGCCTTACAGGCAACTACAATCCCCCAGCCAGCCTGCTCCCACAATTTGCGCAGTGTCCTCACTGCTCTTGCAAACACCAAAAAACCTGTGGGAGCTGGCTTGCCAGCGATGGCGGCCTCACCGGCAACTACAATCCCTGGCCAGCCCAAGCAAAAAACAAGGAATGATTCCCGAACCCGGCAGTCCGAGTTCAGGTATCACACACCACAGGAGGTTCACCGATGAACAGCAAAACCCTAATCGCCAGCCTGGCCCTCGTCGCCGGCATTGCCGGGATCAGCCCCCTTGTTCAAGCGGCGCAAACCTCAAGCGAACCCGCCGTTCAATCCCCGGTCAGCGACCGTGAATTGAAGGTCAACGACCGCGCTCCGGACGTTTATCAGCGCAGCGACAAAGCGTTGAAAAACTGGAAGCAGAAAGGCTTGAAAGCACCGATCGAACAGGCGCAGTGGGTGCAGATCAACGACAAGTACGTAATGGTGATGATCACCAACGGGACGATCGTCGAGATGCAACCGGTCGAGCGTTAAGCCTGCGTTTCAAAAGCCTTGCGTCTGCACGCGCGCAGGGCTTTCCCCGCCCAATCGATACTGATTATTGCCACTGCGCTTGGCCTCATACATCGCCAGGTCGGCGATGTGCAGCAGGCGATCCATGGCTGTCGCGTGATCCGGAAATACCGCCACCCCAAGGCTGCTACCCATGTGCCGCTGGTCGTTGCCGATGCTGATCGGGGGCGACAGTTCGATGAAGATTTTCTGGCAGATGCTGCGGGCTTCGTCCTGTAGGTCGAGGCCCGGTGCCAGGCCTTGCAGGATCACCACGAACTCGTCACCGCCAATGCGCGCAACGGTGTCGGTGACGCGCAGGATACGTTTCAGCCGCGTGGCCGTGGTGATCAGCACCCGGTCGCCGGCGGCATGGCCGTAGTGGTCGTTGATGGTTTTGAAGCCGTTGAGGTCGATAAATACCAGGGCTACGCGCGTGTCAGTCTGCCGCGCGTGATCCAGTGCTTCGGACAGTTTTTGTTCCAGCACCAGACGATTGGGCAGACCGGTCAGCGGATCGAAATGGGCGAGGTGTTGCAGGTAGCTGGCCGAGGCTTTTTCTTCGGTGATGTCGCGCACCACACCCATCATTTTGATCACCGCGTCGTGGTCATTGCGCACCACGTTGCCGGTTTCCCGCAGCCAGCGAATCGTGCCGTCGGGCCAGACCACGCGGTACTCCTCATCGTGGTTTTCACCGGTTTCCAGACAACGCAGTTCACCGGAGCGCACCCTGACGCGATCGTCCGGGTGCACGCAGGAACAGAACAGCGCATAGGACGGTGTGATTTCGCCGATCCTGAAGCCGAACATGCCGTAAATCGCGTCTGACCAGTACAGCCGGTCGGAGTCAACTTCCCAATCCCAGGTGCCGATGCGCGCAAAATACTGGCTGCGCTTGAAACGCTCGACGTCGCCGTCCTGATGAATGTTCTGACCCTCGGCGGCCCTGGTCAGCAGTTCACGGTATTCGGCAAGCTGCTTGCGCAAACCGCGCTGACGCCAGCTCAGCAGGACAATGACAACAAGCAAAGCCCCGCCGATGACGAGGCTGATCCAGAGCTGAATCATTGAGGAGCTGCCAGCATGGCGAGTCGATCCGAGAAGTAATGGCGGTTGGCTATCTTAATTGTTCCGCACTCGCTTCGGATACCACGTTGATCTGCGCTTACGGGTTGCCATCGACCGGCAATTCTGGGAAAACGGCGGCCAGCTGAACAATAGAGTGAATGTCATGAATGATGAACTGCAGGTAATTGATCTTCAGGTGGGCGAGGGCAAAGCCGCCGTCAAAGGCGCGCTGATCACCACCCACTACACCGGTTGGCTGGAAGACGGCAGCGAGTTCGATTCTTCCCACAGTCGCGGCAAACCGTTTCAGTGCGTGATTGGCACGGGGAGGGTAATCAAGGGTTGGGATCAGGGCTTGATGGGCATGCAGGTCGGCGGCAAACGCAAACTGCTGGTGCCGGCGCACCTAGGGTATGGCGAGCGGACCATGGGCAAGATCCCGCCGAATTCGAATCTGGTGTTTGAGATTGAGTTGCTGGAAGTGCTGACGCGGGATGATTGAGGTGGGTGGCGATCGCTTTGGGCGTGAGAGGGGCGATACCCCTCATCATTTGTCTGGACAGTGGATTGGTGGCGGGTCAGCTTTCTTTCAAGCCCATTGCAACGGTTGACCCAGCGGGAAGCAGATGTCTACCTCCAGTTTTGCTGCGGCTGACAGATTGACCAACGCATCCAAAGAGAACTTGTCGATTTTGCCATTGAGCACATCGTTGAGTCGCGGCTGGGTGATACCCAAGCGCTTAGCCGCTTCTTTTTGAGGAAGCTCCCAAGCTCGAATGGTCTCGCAAAGCGTGCGCATCAGCTTGGCCCGCAGACGCATATTGGCGGCGTCCTGCGGCGTGTCTTCGAGTGCATCCCAGACACTTGAGTAGCGCGGGTGATGTTCCTTCATGGCTTGGGCCTTCCTGGGGTTTGGCTTTCAGATATTCGTCAGCAGAAAGAAAGCTTCGCGAGCAGGCTCACTCCTACAGGTGATTGCGGTGGCTCATGGGATTTGAGTGCACTGCAGATCCCGTGTGGGAGCGAGCCTGCTCGCGAAGAGCTGTCATTCGGTCAATCAGGCTGCGTGCGCCATCTCGGCCAAGGTGTCGGCCACCGTCCTTTGCAGTGAAGGGAATCGGCGGCTGACTCGGCGCAGCGCCGGCAGGACGGCGTCGATTTCCAGTTCATCGAGTTGGGCGAGGACGGTGACGGCGGAGGCGACGATGGTTTCTCGTTCGCTTTCGAAGAGCACCAGGCAGGTGTTCTGTGCCCAGCGTCTGTCCCGTTCATTGAAGCCCATGGCCACCAATGCCGCGACGACTTGTGCATCTGTTTTGTGAGTCATGGTCATTGCCTCAGGTCGGGGTCGAGTTTGTCGAGGGCGCGGTTGACCGCGAGTTCGCCGAGCATGACGACCTGTTGAATGCCGAGCACGGTGTTGCGGTAGGGCGAGTCGAGCAGGGCGGCGAAGTCGCTGAGCATGATGCTGGCCGAGGCCATCGATTCGCAGGCGTGGGCCATGAGGTCTTCGGTGCCGGTGTTGGGGTCAACGAGGAACATCGTGCTGGGTCTGCGCGGTGGCGAAGGCGGTGTGGGTTTCAGGTAGTGATCGAGGGCGCGTTCGGCGGCTTCGTGGAGTTTTCTGGAGCCCGGCGTGGAGTAGGGGGACGTAGGATTTGGATCGATTTCTGCGCCTGTTTCGGGCGGGTTTGGCGTGATTTTGAACATGGTGTAGTTTTCCAAAGTGATGCTGGCACCACCTCGCGACTAAACGAAAAGGTGGCAGCTATACGCAGGTTAGTCGACCGGAAAACTCACACCAAAACCGGCGCACCCGAAGGCGCCCTGCGCACAGCTGCCATTGAGTGAAGTATCGAAATACCTACTGTCTGGAACGTTGTGCAGTTTAGGTGTGTTACCGAGCGACTAAACCCGATCACTGACCCTTCAGTGACGCGAACCAAGTTACCGGCACCCCTCAAGCCGCACAAGCCGGCGGATTCTGGCGTAGTTGTAGGCAAAGGCGCAAGGCGCTGTAGCCTCATGGCTGATGTCTAAATGATGCTGCGTTTTTCCTGACGCCTTCGCGAGCAGGCTCGCTCCCACAGGGGCAATGCATTCCAAAATGTAGGAGCGAGCAAGCTCGCGATGGGGCCTTCAAAACTCACTCAAGAACTGACCTTCACCCCACGCCCAAACCGCTCCCGATACACCGACGGCGACACTCCCACCACCCCGCGAAACGCCACGCGAAAACTCTCCACCGAGCGATACCCGCAGCGCTCGGCAATCTGTTCGGTGTGCTGATCCGTGCTCTCAAGCAGCTCCCGCGCCCGCGCCAGCCGTTCATGCTGCAGCCACGCCTTGGGCGACTGGCCACTGGCCTCGGTGAACCGCCGCAAAAACGTACGCTCACTCATCGCCGCTTCACTGGCCAGATCGCGCACTTCCAGCGGTTCATGCAAACGCTCGCGCGCCCACTGCATCACCCGTGACAGATCGTTGCGCGGCGTCGGGCTGACCGGCGTCGGAATGAACTGCGCCTGCCCGCCGGTACGCTGCGGCGACATCACCAATCGCCGCGCCACCGAGTTGGCCACCTGAGTGCCGAAGTCCCGCGCCACCAGATGCAGGCAGGCGTCAATGCCGGCGGCGCTGCCCGCCGAGGTGATCAACTGGCCAGCGTCGACGTAAAGCACATCCGGATCGACCGCAATCGCCGGAAAGCGCTGCGCCAGTTCCGTGGCGTAGCGCCAATGGGTGGTGGCGCCGTGGCCGTCGAGCAGGCCGCTGGCGGCCAGTACAAACACACCCGAGCAGATCGACAACAACCGTGCGCCACGGGCATGAGCCTGACGCAGAGCATCGAGCAGCGCTTGTGGCACTTCTGCATTTCGATCGCGCCAGCCGGGAATGATGATGGTGCGCGCCTCGGCGAGCAGTTCCAGACCGCCATCAGCCAATACCTGAATGCCACCCAAGGCACGCATCGGGCCTTGATCGACCGCCGCAATGGCGTGGGTGTACCACGGGAAATCGAACTCCGGCCGGGCCAGGCCGAAGATCTCCACTGCGATGCCGAACTCGAAAGTACAGAGGCCGTCGTAGGCCAGAATTGCGACGAGACCTGGTGATGTCGGCATTTGGCGGAAAATTCCCGGTGAGTGTCTTGCGCGCCACTGTAGCCGCAAGCGGCCGCTCGATAAAGTCTGTTCACACCCCTACAGACAAAGGAGCAACACCCATGACAAGCCTCGTTCGCGAGATCCCTGCCGCTCCGTCGGCGATCGCCTTGATGCACTTCAGCAATCGTCTGACCTTCGAAACCGATTGTTCCGACGTGTTCAGCAGCCAGGAGGCTGGCGAGATTGATTTTGTTCTGGTCGACGTGCGCGGCCCGCTGGCTTTTGAGCGCGGGCATGTGCCGGGCGCGATCAATATCCCGAACCGGCTGCTGACGGCGGCGGAACTGGCGGGCTACCCGAAAACCACGCTGTTCGTGGTCTATTGCGCCGGCCCGCACTGCAACGGCGCGAACAAGGCGGCGGTGAAACTGGCGGCGCTGGGTTACCCGGTCAAGGAGATGATCGGCGGCGTTACCGGATGGCTTGATGAAGGCTTTCAACTGAGTGTTGAGCCAGTCGGCAAAACCGCAATCGGCTGTGAATGCTGATCCCTCGCCACAAAGGGTACTCATCGCAGATTTCCTGCGCGAAATAAGGTTCTGTCCTACAGCCTTTGCCCACAACGGCGCACCGTTGACCCCGGTCAATCGGTGCGCCGATTTTTCGTAAGTATTTGTCGCTTAAACACAATTTACCCTGTGCGCGCCGCCATAGACTGCCGGCCACTTCGGTTTTTATAGCCAATTGGCCATGACCGAACGCTGAATCGAAAGCTGCCAATAAAAGCCTCCGCACACAGGAGTAATAAATGAAGAAGCTAGTGATGTTCGGTGCCCTGGCACTGTCGATGTTGTCCCTGACCACTGTGGCCGAAGACGCCAAGCCGATCCGCATCGGTATCGAAGCCGGTTACCCGCCGTTCTCGATGAAAACCCCGGACGGCAAACTGGCCGGGTTTGACGTGGACATCGGCGATGCGTTGTGTGAGCAGATGAAAGTCAAATGTACCTGGGTCGAGCAGGAATTCGATGGCCTGATCCCGGCGCTGAAAGTGAAGAAAATCGACGCCATCCTGTCCTCGATGACCATCACCGACGACCGCAAGAAAAACGTCGACTTCACCATCAAGTACTACCACACCCCTGCGCGCTTCGTGATGAAGGCCGGCTCCAACATCACTGACCCGCTGACCCAGCTCAAAGGCAAGAAAGTCGGCGTGCTGCGTGCCAGTACCCACGACCGTTTCGCCACTGAAGTGCTGGTGCCGGCCGGGATCGATCTGGTCCGTTACGGCTCGCAGCAGGAAGCCAACCTTGACATGACCTCGGGTCGTCTCGACGCGATGCTGGCCGACTCGGTCAACCTCAGTGACGGCTTCCTGAAAACCGACGCTGGCAAAGGCTTCGAATTCGTCGGTCCGACCTACGAAGACGCCAAATACTTCGGCGGCGGCGCCGGCATTGCCGTGCGCAAGGGCGATACCGCGCTGGCTGAGCAATTCAACAAGGCCATCACCGAAATCCGCGCCAACGGCAAGTACAAACAAGTGCAAGACAAATACTTCGACTTTGACGTGTACGGCCATTAATACGCCGTAAAAAAAGTGGCCCCGTTAGCGCGGTGGCCACTTTTTTTGCGCTCTAATTGTGGTGAGACCTTTGTAGGAGTGAGCCTGCTCGCGATAGCGGAGTATCAGACGACGATAATGTTGAATGTTAAACCGCTATCGCGAGCAGGCTCACTCCTACAGGGGATCTTTGTGATCCAGATATTGAGGAGTTACCCATGCAACGCATCGACCACGTTCTGCCCTGGAGCCACTTGGGCAGCGAACGTTCACTCAGCGTGTTTCGCTATGGCGCCGGCACGCGCAAGGTCTACATCCAGGCCAGCCTGCATGCCGATGAACTGCCGGGCATGCGCACCGCATGGGAACTCAAGCAACGCCTCAACGAACTAGAAGCGCAGGGCCGCTTGCAAGGTGTGATCGAACTGGTGCCGGTCGCCAACCCGATCGGGCTCGACCAGCATCTGCAAGGCAATCACATGGGCCGCTTCGAGTTGGGCAGCGGCAAGAATTTCAACCGCGCCTTCGTTGAACTCAGCGCACCGGTGGCGGCATTGATCGGCGATCAATTGGGCGCTGATGCCGAAGCCAACATCGCGCTGATCCGCCAGGCCATGGGCCAGGTTTTCGATGAACTGCCGCCAGCGGCGTCGCAACTGGAGGCACTGCATCGTTTGCTGCTGCGTCATGCCTGCGACGCCGACATCACCCTCGATCTGCATTGCGATTTCGAGGCGGCGATTCACCTGTATGCGTTGCCGCAACATTGGCCGCAGTGGCAATCCCTGGCGGCGCGGCTCAAGGCTGGCGTTGCGCTGCTGTGTGAAGACTCTGGCGGCAGCTCGTTCGATGAATCCTGCTCGACGCCGTGGTTGCGTCTGGCGCGAGCCTTCCCGAATGCGGCGATTCCAGCGGCCAACCTCGCCACCACGCTGGAGCTGGGCAGTATGGGCGACACCCGGGTCGATCAGGCCCAGGCCAACTGCGAGGCGATTCTGGGTTTTCTGGCGGAACAGGGTTTCATCAGCGGCGAATGGCCGGCGGCGCCGAGCGAGTGCTGCGAAGGGATGCCGTTTGCGGGCACCGAATACCTGTTTGCGCCGCACCATGGCGTGGTGAGTTTCCTGCGCAATGCGGGCGAGTGGGTGGAGGAGGGCGATGCGTTGTTTGAAGTGGTTGATCCGCTGCAGGACCGCGTGAGCACTGTGCGTGCAGGGACCAGTGGCGTGTTGTTCGCGATTGATCGCGGGCGTTACACCGAACCGGGAATCTGGCAGGCGAAAGTGGCGGGGCGGGTGCCGTTTCGTACGGGAAAACTGACTAACGACTGACGGATTTTCGTCGCATCTAAAGGCCTCATCGCGAGCAGGCTCACTCCTACAGGGGAACGCATTCCAAATGTAGGAGTGAGCCTGCTCGCGAAGGGGCCATCAACAGCACCCAATTCATAGCCCTTCATTGGATTTGATGGCCTCATCGCTGGCAAGCCAGCTCCCACAGTGGTTGAGGGTGTTTACAACTATTGGATTTACACAAATTTATTGTGAGCTGACAGCCAGCTCCACAGTGATTGGAGGTGTTCAAAAATATTGGATTCACACAAATCCTGTGGGAGCTGGCTTGCCAGCGATGGCGGTTTGGACAACGCCACAGAATTTGGATCCTTGACCCGGGATGTTAGGCTCCCCCCCGAACCCGACACTCTGTGAAAGGAAGGCTCTATGTTGAAGGTCTTTGCCCTGTTGACCCTCTTGGCGTCCACCGCCGTCCATGCTCAAACCACCCTGCAATCCGATCTGCCACTCAAGTACATAGAACAGGTCCACGCCGACGCCGATCCGCGTCCGCTGGTGATTTTCCTGCATGGTTACGGCAGCAATGAGGCCGATCTGATCGGCATGAAATTCCAGCTGCCGGCGCAATACAACTACCTGTCGGTGCAGGCACCGTTGGCATTGGGCGAAGGGCGTTTCCAGTGGTTTCGCAAAAAAGGCGAAGGTGCCTACAACGGCGAAACCGATGATCTGAAGGCCAGCGGCCAGAAGCTACGGGACTTTATCGCGCAAGCGGCGAAGAAGTATCACGCCGCACCGGACAAGGTGTACCTGATCGGCTTCAGCCAAGGCGCGATGATGACCTACGAGGTGGGGCTGCGGCCGCCCGTGGTCGTGGGTGGTATCGCGGCGTTGAGCGGGCGTTTATTGCCAGTGTTGAAAGCTGAACTGAAGACCGCGCAACCACCGCTGCCACTGAGCATCTTCATCGGTCACGGCACCGCCGATGATCGTGTGCCGTACCACGACGGCACAGCGGCCAACGAACTGTTGCAGAAACTCGCCTATAAACCGCAGTTTCACGCCTATCCCGGCGTCGGCCACAGCATCAGTGCGGCCGAATTGCGCGACTTGAACGCCTGGTTGCAGCAGCTCAATCCTTGAGGATGGTTTTCACCAGTGCGTCGTGACCTTTCTTGTCGCTGACCCGGGAAATCACCTGGACCAGCGCCATGCGCGTACCGGAGCCGGCCATCAACGTCGTGTTGAGCGTCTGCCCGCCGCCCTGAGTGGCGGTGCTGTCGACCTGACGCAGACCCAGGCCGGTGCCTTTCTGGGTCAGGCTTTTTTCGCTGAGCTTGTTGAAGTCCGGCAGCGCCTTGCGCTGGGCATCAATGAAATCAGCGACGGTGCCGTCGAGGAACTCACTGTCGTTGTCCTTGACGTTGTTGCCTTCGGGAATCTGGTTTTCGGCGGCAATCACCACGGTTTTGGTCGCCTGGTTGGTGTACATCGTGCCCTTGGCGCCCGTCGAACTGGCCGGCAGCGGATCGGCAACGAAGCCTTTTGGCAGCGTGAAAGTGAACTTGCCGTTGAGCATCGAGACCTTCTCGGTGGCGGCTTTTTCCTTGGCCTTGGCGGCTTGAGCGTTGATGGCGCCGAGGCCGGCGACTGCCGCCAGCAACAGGACGACGGCTTTTTTGCTCAACAATGTCATTCGAATCTCCGGGAAGTGGTCGTGCCAGGCGGGCGATCATCCCACGCAGCGCCTTGGCACTCCAGCCCGGCTCGTCCGGACTTATTGATAGAAGCGCTTCAGGCGTCAGACGTTCGCGTCGATCTCGCCGGCGCCGGTTTGGCCAGCAACTTGCGCGTCACGCCAAGCATGGCCACCGATACGGCCACGCCAATGGCAAAGCCACTCAGACCCAGGCTCGGCAAGGTCAGCGCCGAGACCAGGCAAAATGCCGAAAACGAGTACATACCGGTCGCCGTCGCCCGTAACAATGCCGCAGTAAACGCTGGGCCGCGCGTCTGCTGGGAAAACACCGCCATGACACTGCCCAGCACCGGAAACACTGCCAACAGCCCGCTCCAGCGTTCGCCGACGGTGCTGGCCAGCATCGTCACCACAAGGGTCAACGCGGCGCCGGCGATCATCCGCCAGATCAGTTTGTCCGACTTCGGCGCCGGGCCGTTGAGCATCGGTTGCACCGTAGGAAACAGGTACGGCGATGCCAACAACGCAACCGCCGCCGCTGCCACTGAAAACGGCAGTGACGCCGGGATCAGCGACAACACCCAAGCAATCACGGCCCACACCGACAGCGACACCGTCAGCGCTAACGGCCAGTTCGTGCGTTGGGCGACCTGCGCGTAGGTGATGCAGAAGGCAATCATCGCGAACATCGCCGACAACGCAGCCACCGCCGAATGCGCGGCAAACTGCGGCCCTTGTTCAATGGCGAGGAACAACAGAATCGGCCCGACCACCACCGGCAAGCCCGACAGCCACCCGGCCACGCTTGGCCCCCAACGCTTGCCGGCCAGCGAAATCAGCAGCAGAAAACCGGGAATCAGCAGCAGTTTGAGGATCAGCACGCAGGTGTCTCCGTCGGGTGAGAGTGGGCCACGTTAGCATTGGCGCTGATGGATTGCTGCATTGTTATACAGAAACTGTATACAAAGTTGCGTTGGCGATTCGTGGCTATGCTCTGATTATCAGGGTTTTGCCGGAGTCGATGCCGCGATGAACAGAACACCAAAGGTGTTGCGTGGATGCTGCGGCATCGGTTTGTGGGCTTTGCTGCTGACCCCGACCTGGGCCAATTGGCAGGACGCGGTGCCGGGCGCGCAGATTATTGGTACCGGCGACTTCAGCGTATGGGGTTTTGATGTGTACAACGCTCGCTTGTGGAGCGCCGCGCGACCGTTGGCGCCGGACCAACCGTTTGCTCTGGAACTGATCTACCGCCGCACCATCTCTCGTGACGACCTGGTGAAAGCCAGTGTCGATGAAATCAAACGTCTGGCTGGCAGCAACATCAGCGCCGCGCAACTTGCAGGCTGGCAGATGCAGATGCAGCAGTCGTTTGTCGATGTACAGGCCGGCACGCGCATTACCGGGGTTTATCTGCCGGGGCAGGGCGCGCGGTTTTTTGTCGGGCAGCAGTTGCAACATGAGATTGATGATCCGCAGTTTGCCCGGGCATTTTTTGATATCTGGCTGGATCCGCGAACGCGCAGCCCCGAGCTGCGTCAGCAGTTGCTGGGGATGACTCGGTAAATCGGTAGGAGCTGCCGAAGGCTGCGATCTTTTGCTCTTCATGGCGCAGCCCGAAACGTCTAAGCTGCGTCTTTCGACTTGTTTCTGGATGTGTGCGTGAAATTCAGTTTGCCCAAAATCGCCACCGCGCCGTTTTGCCCGCCGGAAGTGGCCGGCAGCGTCACGGTTGATCCCAATGCCGCGTTTTTCAAGCGGGTGCTGCGCTTCGCCGGCCCCGGTTTGCTGGTGTCGATCGGCTATATGGATCCGGGCAACTGGGCGACGGCCATCGAAGCCGGATCGCGCTTTGGCTACAGCCTGCTGTTCGTGGTGTTGCTGGCGAGTCTGGCGGGCATGGTCGTGCAGTGCCTGTGTTCGCGGCTGGGTATCGCCACCGGGCGCGATCTGGCGCAATTGTCCCGCGAGCGCTACAGCACGCCGACGGCGCGCCTGCAATGGGTGTTGGCGGAGATCTCGATCATCGCCACCGACCTCGCCGAAGTCCTCGGCTGCGCGCTGGCGTTTCATTTGCTGCTCGGTTGTTCGCTGACCTTCGGCATTGCCCTGACCGCGTTCGATACGCTGTTGGTCCTGGCCTTGCAGAACCGTGGATTCCGCCGACTGGAAGCGATCATGCTGGTGCTGGTCGCCACCATTGGTGTGTGTTTCTTCGTTGAACTGGTGCTGATCAAACCGTACTGGCCGGATGTCTTTCAGGGTTTCAAACCGTCCTTGTCGGCCATCAGCGATGCAGCGCCGTTGTACCTGGCGATCGGCATTCTCGGCGCCACGGTGATGCCGCATAACCTCTATCTGCATACCTCCATCGTGCAGACGCGGATGATCGGCAAGGATCTGGCGAGCAAACAGGACGCGGTAAAACTGGCACGCATCGACACGATTGGCTCGCTGGCGCTGGCGCTGCTGGTCAACGCGGCGATCCTGATTCTCGCCGCAGCGGCGTTTCACCAGTCCGGGCACACCGACGTGGTGGACATTCAGGATGCCTATCACTTGCTCGATCCGTTGGTTGGCGGCGCGCTCGCCAGTGTGTTGTTTGGCGTGGCGCTGCTCGCGTCCGGCCAGAGTTCGACCTTCACCGGCACCATCGCCGGGCAGGTGATCATGGAGGGCTATCTGAACCTGCGGATTCCCTGCTGGCAACGGCGCCTGATCACCCGAGGCCTGGCGTTGATCCCGGCGTTTATCGGTGTGTGGCTGATGGGCGATAACGCGGTGGGCAAGTTGCTGGTGATGAGCCAGGTGGTGTTGAGCCTGCAACTGCCGTTTGCCTTGTACCCCTTGATCCGCATGACCAATGACAAGCAGCTCATGGGGCCGTTTGTGAACCGCTGGCCGACCCGGGTGCTGGCGTGGGGGTTATTTGTGCTGATCAGCGGGGCCAATAGCTGGTTGATTCTGCAATTGGCGGTCTGACCGTCAATTGTGTGGTGACTGACCTGACGTCTTCGTGAGCAAGCCCACTCCCACCTCTGGAATGCAATTCCCTGTGGGGGCGAGCTTGCTCGCGAAGACGTCCGTTCAGGCGCCGAAAGAACCGAACAATGGAATACGCCCATTGAGCGAAGGCCGGTAATGCCAGCTCAGGCGATCCACTTCCACGCCATGATCGAGAATCTGCCTCAGCGTCGCACTGGCAATGCCCATCGCCAACGCTTGCCCCGGACACTGATGCCGACCGCTGCCAAAACTGAAACTGCGGCGGTTTGCTCGATCCGGCAGAAACAGGTCAGGGTTTTCGTTCAGCGCCGGATCGCGATTGGCCGAGGCCAACAGCACCAGAATCACAGCGCCAGCCTCCATGCGCACGCCATCGATTTCGCAGGGCGCCGCGACAAAGCGCCGGGTGTTCTGTACTGAAGGGTCGAAGCGCTGGACTTCGCTCAGCAGGGCTTCGACGGGGTAAGTGCATAGCTGAGGATTGCGCCGCAACGCCACCAGCGCATTGCCGATCAGTCCGGCGGTGGCTTCAAACGTCTGCGAGCAGAGGCCGATCAGGTTGGCGATCAGGGTTTCTTCATCGCCATTGAAGCGTTGCCGGATTCGCGCGAGCAAAGCGCTGTGCCCTTCAGATTCGGCCAGCAACTCGATGAAGTAACCGCGTAGCTGTTCCGCTGCGCGGTGGGCCGCCGCCAGTTGCAGGTCATTGCTCAACGGCGACAGACAGGCGGCGAAGTCGGCAGTCAGGTCACTGATTGCCCGACCCTGCGCCGGGTTGAAGCCGAGTAATGCCGCGACCACGCACACCGGGCCACGGAACATGGCTTTGTAGAGACCGTCGGCGTCTGTGCTGATCAGGCGTGCGCTCACTCTTGCGCGGACCTCGTCGTGATCGATCCACTCCAAAGCAGGCTCGAAGGCCGAACGCGGGCAGCGCTGGCGTTCGCCGTCGTTCATCCGCATTAACTGGCCGAAGACATTGCCGGCCATGCCCTCGACGATCGCTTTGGGCACGGGTTCCAGCGCCGGACGCACCCGGCACTCGGCATGTGCCAGTACGGCGCAAACCGCGCGAGCGCTGCTGGCGACCCACAATTTCAGGCCAGGATGAAACGTCAGCCCACCTTCGGCGTGCAGTGAGGCGTAGTAGGGATAAGGATCGGCATGAGTCGCAGCGATGATCGGGTCCATGGTTCGCAGCCTTGTCGTGGGGAAAAGTGTTGCTACTATCTCCACTCCTTAACGGCGATGATTCGTCCGGGAGCGAACCATGCATGCAGAACATCAAGACATCGGCGTCTCGCAGGTGGCCGCCGCCATCGCCGAGCCGGCGCGCACGAAAATCCTCTGCTCGTTGATGGACGGCCACGCCCGCACTGCCACCGAGTTGGCGGCCATCGCTGAAGTTGGCGCGTCCACCGCCAGCGCGCACTTGGCCAAACTCAAGGAGCTGGCGCTGGTGCGTCTGCATGTCCAGGGTCGCCACCGTTATTACAGCTTGGCCGACAAACGTGTCGCCCAAGCGCTGGAAGCGTTGATGGTGATCGGCCAGAACGCCACGCCGGCCTTCAAGCCGCACACGCCGGATCGCCTGCAATTTGCTCGCACCTGTTACGACCACATGGCCGGGACGCTGGCGGTGCTGCTGCATGACCGCTTTATTGACGCGGGGTGGCTGGTGGCAACCGATGAGCAGGCGTATCGCTTGAGCGCCAGTGGCGCAGGGTTGTTTGCCGGGTTGGGTATTGAGGTCGGCGATCTGTCGACGATGCGTCGCAAATTCGCCTGCCCATGTCTGGACTGGAGCATGCGCCGGCCGCATCTCGGGGGTTCGCTGGGGGCTGCGGTGTTGCAGATGGCGTTGAAGCGCAAATGGCTGACACAGGATCTGGACAGTCGGGCGTTGGCGCTGACGGCGGTGGGGCGCAGGGAAATCCGCGCGCGATTCGGTGTCGAGTTGCCGGTCGAGGCGAAGATCAAAAGATCGCAACCTGCGGCAGCTGCTGCAGGGACTGCATATACCTGAATCGTGTAGGTGCTGCTGAAGGCTGTGATCTTTTGATCTGGTCTTGCACCTTGAACTCACTCATCAGACTCGATACTGTACGCATAACCAGTATTGAGTCGTAGCCATGCAAATCATCGACAAGCTCAGCATCCTCGCCGACGCCGCCAAGTACGACGCCTCCTGCGCGAGCAGCGGTGCGCCCAAGCGCAGTTCCGAAGGCAAGAGCGGCCTGGGCTCGACCGATGGCATGGGCATTTGCCACAGCTACACGCCGGACGGGCGCTGTGTCTCGCTGTTGAAAATTCTGCTGACCAATTTCTGTCTCTACGACTGCCAATACTGCGTCAATCGCCGTTCCAGCGATGTACCCCGTGCTCGCTTCACGCCCGAAGAAGTCGTGGCACTGACCATGGATTTCTACCGGCGCAACTGCGTCAGCGGGCTGTTTCTCAGTTCCGGCATCATCCGCTCGGCGGACTACACCATGGAGCAGCTTGTCCGCGTGGCAAAGCTGCTGCGTGAAGAGCACGAATTTCGCGGGTACATTCATCTCAAGACCATTCCCGATGCCGACCCAGCGCTGATCGCCGAGGCCGGGCGCTACGCCGATCGCTTGAGCGTCAATATCGAATTGCCCACCGATGCCAGCCTGCAAACCCTGGCGCCGGAGAAAAACATCGGCTCGATCAAGCAGGCGATGCAAACCATCTACACCGGTGAGCAGACTGTACTCAACGAACCTCGCGCGCCAAAATTTGCTCCGGCGGGGCAGAGCACGCAGTTGATTGTCGGCGCCGATGACACGGACGACAGCACAATTCTTCACGGCGCTCAGGCTCTATACGGCAACTTCCGTCTGCGCCGGGTTTATTACTCGGCGTTCAGTCCGATCCCCGACAGCCCGAAAAGCGTGCCGCTGGCCGCGCCGCCATTGATGCGCGAGCATCGCTTGTATCAGGCCGATTTTCTCTTGCGCAGCTACGGCTACAGCGCCGGGGAGTTGCTCGACGGTCCGGGTAATCTTGCGTTGGACATCGATCCGAAACTGGCGTGGGCGTTGCAGAACCGCGAGGTGTTCCCACTGGACCTGAATCGTGCCGAGCCTGCGTTGATCGCACGCATTCCCGGCATTGGCCTGCGCACCACCGAACGGCTGGTGGAGTTGCGTCGTCAGCGGCGGATCCGCTACGAGGATGTGGCGCGCATGCGCTGCGTGCTGGCCAAGGCCAAGCCGTTCATGATCACCAGCGATTACCACCCGCAGCAGGGCGAGGTCACCAGTCACTTGCTCTATCAGCAATTGCGCGACCGGCCAATGCCGCAGCAGATGGGGTTGTGGGGATGATCAATCTCGATTGCGATGACCTGTTCGACACCTGGCGCCAGCAGGCGCGCTGGCTGCTCAGTCATGAAATCGATCCGAGCGTGGTGAGTTGGGCCTCGGAAGGCGTGGCCGATCTGTTTGCCAGTGATGATCACGTGCCTGAGGGCCAGGGGCCATTTCAGGCACGGATTCCGCGTACGCTGCTCGACACACTGGAACAGGTCGCGCAATACCGGGGCGATCAACGCTGGAGCCTGCTGTATGAAGTGCTATGGCGAGTCAGCCACGGTGATCGTACGGCGATGATGGCCGGCGACAAACTCGGTAGCGAGTTGCAGAGACGGATCAAGCAAGTGAGCCGTGAAGCCCATCATTTGCATGCGTTCGTGCGTTTCATCGAACGCCCGAAAGATTTACCAGGCCCACAATATGTCGCCTGGCACGAACCTGCTCACGACATCCTGCACAGCGCCAGTGAGCATTTCGTTGCACGTATGGGACGGCACCGCTGGCTGATTGCGACACCACGCGATGGCGTTTACTACGATGGCGAACAACTGATTCATCAGCGCCAATGCCCGGTTGAATGGCAGCAAATGGCGCAGAACGTCGACGATCCCCACGGCGAATTGTGGTTGACCTATTACAGCCACATCTTCAACCCGGCGCGGTTGAACCCGAAGGTCATGCAGGGGCATCTGCCGGTGCGGTTCTGGAAGAACCTGCCGGAGGGCGAGTTGATTCCCGGATTGATCACCCAGGCGCGGATGGGCAAGCAACAGAACGGGCAGGCCAGCGGAATCGCCTCGCGAGCGGGCAAGCGCATCGCATTGAAATAGCCTGGGGGCAGTCGTCAGCTCAGCGAGTTCCAGAAGCCATCAGCAGACCAAAACCGGCAAAGGTCACGCCCGAGACTTTCGCCGCGAGCCACGATCCTTTCGGGCTCGACAGCCAACCTTTGGCGGCATTGGCAAGCAGGGCGTAGCTGCCATGCACCACAATCACCAGTACCGCGTAAGAAGTCACCAGTTTGAAGAATTGCGGGTAAAAGGCCTGTTCCGTGTCGATGAACTGCGGGAACACCGCCAGAAAGAAGAAGATGGCTTTGGGATTGAGAAACTGCAAAGACGCTGCTTCCAGAAAGCGGTAGCCCGCACGAGAAGGGCGAACCGCTTGCAGGGTACGAAAACGGTCCGAACGCCAGCTCTTGAAACCGAGGTACAACAGGTAGGCAGCCCCAGCGTATTTCAGCACACTGAAGGCCGTCGCCGAGGCGCTGAGGATCAGGCCGAGGCTGGTGGCACTGAGAGCAGCAACCACAAAAGCCCCCGAGGCGATCCCCAGAATCCCCGGCACTGCGCCGGTCCAGCCCAGGCGCACGGCATTGGAAAGCGTCAGGATCACACCCGGACCGGGGCTTAGGATGGTCAGGGTGGCGAACAGGACAAAGAGTCCGTAGCTGTGCATGGTGGTGCTCCGTCGAATCGCGTGTCTGCGTGTAGGCAGATTGGCGTGACGACAAAATGCTGACAAACGCTTTAAATGCAGCCTACATGTAACTAAATTAGACGCATGAAAAATCCACTTCCCCCGCTAAACGCGGTTCGTGCCTTCGCTGTGGCCGCGCGTCACCAGAGCTTCAGCCTGGCGGCCGAAGAACTGCATGTCAGTCACAGTGCGGTCAGCCGCCACGTCAAACTGCTGGAAGAACACTTGGGTGTTCTGCTGTTTGAACGGCGTGTCAGGCAGTCGCTGCTGACGCCGGCCGGTCAGCGTTTTTATCAGCAAGTCAGCGCTGGTCTGGGGCAGATTGCCGACGCCGCTGCCGAGTTAAGACAGCAGGCGGCGCGACCGACGATCAAGATCAATGTCCGGCCGTCCTTTGCGCTGTTATGGCTGACGCCTCGGTTGGCGGACTTCGCGGCGCAGCATCCGCATATCGACGCCCAGGTCGTCACGCAGACGCAATCGCCGGATCCGGCTCGCGAAGATTTCGACATTGTCATCCGTCGTGGCCGCGACGACTGGGCACCGGCGCTCGAGGCGCACGCATTGTTCGAGGATGAGTTGGTTCTGGTCGCGGCGCCTGGATTGATTGAGCGACTGCCGCTGGCGAACCTCGCAGGCCTCAGCGCGCATACCTTGTTGACCGTCAGGGCGCGTCGTGAGGACTGGCACCACTGGGCCATGCACTTCGAGCAAAGTCAAAGCACCACGCAGGTGATCCGGCAATTCGATTACATGCACCGGGTGCTGGAGGCGGCGGTGGCGGGCGAGGGGCTGGCGCTGTGTCCGACCACATTGCTTGGCACGCATTTGTCGAGCGGTCGGTTGATCTGCCCATTGCCGGACTTGCGCATGCCACTGCCGCGCTATTACTACGGTGTGGCGCCGCAAGCGTCTGCGTACAGCAACGTGTTCATCGAGTGGTTGCACAAACAGCGGCCATGAAAAAGCCCCCAGCGATCACTCGATGGGGGCTTTTGTGCATCAGCAGTCGTCAGATCAAACCTTGACGATCCAGCCCGCTGGCGCTTCGATGTCGCCGGTCTGCACGCCAGTCAGCTCTTTGTAGAGCTTCTGGGTAACAGGGCCGACTTCGGTTTCGCTGTGGAAAACGTGCAGGTGATCGTTGTAGCTGATACCGCCGATCGGGGTGATGACCGCAGCGGTACCGCAGGCGCCCGCTTCTTTGAAGTCCGACAGTTTGTCGATCAGCACGTCACCTTCAACCACTTCCAGGCCCAGACGTGATTTCGCCAGTTCAATCAGCGACAGACGGGTGATACCCGGCAGTACCGACGGCGAGTTCGGGGTGACGAACTTGTTGTCGTGGGTGATCCCGAAGAAATTGGCCGAACCCACTTCCTCGATTTTGGTGTGGGTCATCGGATCGAGATAGATCGCGTCGGCGAAGTTGGCTTTTTTCGCTTTCGAGCCCGGCATCAGGCTGGCGGCGTAGTTGCCACCGACCTTGGCTGCGCCGGTGCCTTGCGGGGCCGCGCGGTCGTAGCTGGAAATCTGGAAGTTGTGCGGAGTCAGGCCACCCTTGAAGTAGGCGCCGACCGGAATGCAGAAGATCGAGAAGATGAACTCGGGAGCGGTGCGCACGCCGATGTTGTCACCCACGCCGATCACGAACGGACGCAGGTACAGCGCGCCGCCGGTGCCGTAGGGCGGAATGAAGCGCTCGTTGGCACGAACCACGGCTTTACAAGCTTCGATGAACTGCTCGGTGTCGACCGTCGGCATCAGCAGACGCGCACAGCTGCGTTGCATGCGCAGGGCGTTCTGGTCTGGGCGGAACAGGTTGATCGAGCCGTCCTTGCAACGATAGGCCTTCATGCCTTCGAAGCATTGCTGGCCATAGTGAAGGGCAGTCGAGCCTTCGCTGATGTGCAGCACGTTATCTTCGGTCAGGGTGCCTTTGTCCCACTCGCCATCGCGAAAGTACGACAGATAGCGTTTGTCGGTCTTGATGTAGTCAAAACCCAGCTTGTCCCAATTGATGCTTTCGTTACCCATGACACCCTCTATCACTGAACAACCGTCGAAACGGTTCAAGGCTTCTGACGTTTTTTGGATGGGCACAACAATACTTCATTCTTGCGCGGTTTCGCAGCCCGGACGATGGAGGGATTGGCAAAAATATTAGCTTGCTTACTAAATCCCCATCATTCCTGCATGCCCCAGCTCTTTTGTGGCGAGGGAGCTTGCTCCCGCTCCAGTGCGCAGCACTGGCAAAACCGGACACTGCGGTGCATCAGATGCACGGTGGTGGCGGGGTTTGGGGCCGCTTCGCAGCCCAGCGGGAGCAAGCTCCCTCGCCACAGGTTTTTGTGTCACAGGTGCAGCGCATGCCCCAGAGCACGCAGCGCCGCTTCCTGCACCGCTTCGCCCAAGGTTGGATGCGCATGAATGGTGCCGCCGATGTCTTCCAGTCGCGCACCCATTTCCAGGCTTTGCGCAAACGCCGTGGACAATTCCGAAACCCCAACGCCCACCGCTTGCCAGCCGACAACCAGATGATTGTCGCGACGAGCGACCACCCGCACGAAACCGCTTTTCGATTCCAGGGTCATCGCCCGGCCATTGGCGGCGAACGGGAAACTGGAAACGATACAGTCCAGTCCGGCAGCCTTGGCCTCGTCCGGAGTCTTGCCGACCACCACCAGTTCCGGATCGGTGAAGCACACGGCGGCAATGGCGGTCGGATTGAATTCGCGGGTTTTGCCGCTGATCAACTCGGCAACCATTTCGCCTTGAGCCATGGCGCGGTGGGCCAGCATCGTCTCGCCGCTCAGATCGCCAATGGCGTAGACGTTGCGCATGCTGGTCTGGCAGCGGCTGTCGATCTTGATTGCCGAGCCGTTCATCTCAAGATTCAGCGTTTCGAGGTTCCAGCCTTGAGTATTCGGTTTGCGCCCGACGGCCACCAGCACCTGATCGGTTTCCAGATTCAAAGTGTCGCCATTCGGATCGCGCACTTGCAACGTGCCGTCGAAGCCTAAAACGCTGTGCTTGAGATACAGCTTTACACCCAGTTGCTTCAGCGCGTCATGCACCGGTTGTGTCAGTTCCGCGTCATAGGCCGGCAGGATGCGATCCTGGGCCTCGACCACACTGACCTCGGCACCCAGCTTGCGATAGGCAATGCCCAACTCCAGACCGATATAACCACCGCCGACCACCACCAGGCGTTTGGGTACCGACTTCGGTGCCAGTGCTTCGGTGGAGGAGATGATCGGCCCGCCAATCGGCAGGATCGGCAGGTTGACGCTGGTGGACCCGGTGGCCAGCACCAGATGCTCGCACTGGATGCGGGTGTCGCCGACTTCGACGGTTTTGCCATCGATAATTTTGGCCCAGCCATTGATGACCTGGACTTTGTTCTTTTTCAGCAGTGCGGCGACGCCAGTAGTCAGGCGATCAACAATGCCATCCTTCCATTCAACGCTTTTAGTAATGTCGAGCGTCGGCTCAGAAACACTGATACCCAGCGCTGAATGCTGGTTGTGGTGTTGAGTCTGGTGAAACTGCTCGGCCACATGAATCAGCGCTTTCGACGGAATGCAGCCGATGTTCAGGCAAGTGCCACCCAGCGATTGGCCTTCGACCAGAATCGTCGAAATGCCCAGTTGTCCGGCGCGAATAGCTGTGACGTAACCGCCGGGGCCGCCGCCGATGATCAGCAGCGTGGTGTTCAATGATTGCATGGGTGCCTTACTCCACAAACAAAGTGGCGGGTTGTTCGAGCAAACCGCGAATGGCCTGAATGAACAGCGCCGCGTCCATGCCGTCGACCACCCGGTGATCGAAGGAGCTGGAGAGGTTCATCATCTTGCGAATCACCACCTGGCCTTTGACGACCATCGGGCGTTCGACGATTTTGTTCACGCCGACGATCGCCACTTCCGGCAGGTTCAGCACCGGCGTGCTGACGATGCCGCCCAGTGCACCGAGGCTGGTGAGGGTGATGGTCGAGCCCGACAGTTCATCACGGCTGGCCTTGCCATTGCGTGCGGCATTGGCCAGACGCGAGATCTCCGCCGCGTTGTCCCACAGGCTGCGCGCCTCGGCGTGACGCACCACCGGCACCATCAGGCCGACATCGCTTTGTGTAGCGACGCCAACATGCACCGCGCCGAGGCGGGTGATGACCTGGGCTTCGTCGTCGTAGCGAGCGTTCATTTGCGGGCAGTCACGCAGGGCAACGACCAATGCACGTACGAGGAACGGCAACAAGGTCAACTTGCCACGGCTGACGCCGTGTTTTTCGTTGAGGTGCGCGCGCAGTTCTTCGATCGCGGTGACGTCGATTTCTTCGACGTAGCTGAAGTGTGCTGCACGCTGGGTGGCGTCCTGCATGCGTTGGGCGATCTTGCGGCGCATGCCGATCACTTGGATCTGTTCTTCATCGTTGCGCTGGGCGTAAGCGGCAGATGCAGGTGCCGATGCATTCGACTGACCTTGCGCCAGATAGGCGTCGAGGTCTTCGTGCAGCACGCGACCGGCCGGGCCGGAACCACGGACCAGACGCAATTGGATACCCAGATCCAGCGCATGTTTGCGCACTGCCGGCGAGGCCAATGGGCGTTCGTCCGCTTCGCGAGCCACCATCGGACCTTGGCAAACAGCAGCCGGACGCGGTGCGGCTGCTGGAGCAGGTTTGTTCTCGACGACGGTTTCGACTTTCGGTGCAACAGGTTCTTTCGCCGCAACTGGAGCCGGTTTGTCGGACTCCTTCAGATTGCCCGCGCCTTCCACTTCAATACTGATCAGTACACTGCCGACCGCCATCACTTCGCCCGGCTGACCGCCGAGGGCAATGACTTTACCGTGCACGGGCGACGGAATATCGACCATCGCCTTATCCGTCATTACGTCCGCCAGGACCTGATCTTCGACGACCAGATCGCCAACCTTGACGTGCCACTGCGACAGTTCCACTTCTGCGATGCCTTCGCCGATGTCCGGCATCTTGATAACGTGCGTGCCCATTCAGACCTCCATGACCCGTTTCAACGCCGCGCCCACTCGGGACGGCCCAGGGAAATACGCCCACTCTTGCGCGTGCGGGTAGGGGGTGTCCCAACCGGTGACGCGTTCGATCGGCGCTTCCAGGTGATGGAAGCAATGCTCTTGCACCAGCGACACCAGTTCGGCGCCGAAACCGCAGGTGCGGGTGGCTTCGTGAACGACCACGCAACGGCCGGTTTTCTTCACCGATTTGACGATGGTTTCCAGATCCAGCGGCCACAGGCTGCGCAGGTCGATGACTTCGGCATCGACGCCGGACTCTTCGGCGGCAACTTGCGAGACGTACACGGTGGTGCCGTAAGTCAGCACGGTCACGTCTTTACCCGGACGGGTGATCGCCGCGACGTCCAGCGGCACGGTGTAGTAACCATCCGGGACCTGGGCTTGCGGGTGTTTCGACCACGGGGTTACCGGGCGGTCGTGGTGGCCGTCAAACGGACCGTTGTACAGACGTTTCGGCTCAAGAAAGATCACCGGGTCATCGTTTTCGATGGAGGCGATCAGCAGGCCTTTAGCGTCGTACGGGTTGGAGGGCATGACGGTGCGCAGGCCACAGACCTGAGTGAACATCGCCTCGATGCTCTGGCTGTGGGTCTGGCCACCATAGATGCCGCCACCGCAGGGCATGCGCAGGGTCATCGGAGCGGTGAATTCGCCGGCCGAGCGATAACGCAGGCGGGCGGCTTCGGAAATGATCTGGTCGGAAGCAGGGTAAACGTAGTCGGCGAACTGGATTTCCGCTACCGGGCGCAGACCATAAGCGCCCATGCCGACGGCAACGCCGACGATGCCGCTCTCGGAGATCGGTGCGTCGAACACCCGCGAGGTGCCGTACTTGGTTTGCAGACCTTCGGTGCAACGGAACACGCCGCCGAAGTAACCGACGTCCTGACCGAACACCACCACATTGTCGTCACGCTCAAGCATCACATCCATGGCCGAGCGCAGGGCCTGGATCATGGTCATGGTGGTCGTGGTCATGGCGGTTTCCAACTGAATATTGTTGTTGTGATCGTTCATGTCAGATCCCCAACTGCTGACGCTGGCGCTTCAAGTGCTCCGGCATCTCTTTGTAGACGTCTTCGAACATGGTCGCGGCGCTTGGAATCTGGCCGCCGGCGAGGGTGCCGTACTGTTCGGCCTGTTTCTGTGCGGCAATCACTTCGGCTTCGAGTTCGGCGCTGACGGCACTGTGCTCTTCTTCCGACCAGTGGCCGACCTTGATCAGGTGCTGCTTCAGGCGGGCGATCGGGTCGCCCAGAGGGAAGTGGCTCCAGTCATCGGCGGGACGGTATTTGGATGGGTCGTCGGAGGTCGAATGCGGGCCGGCGCGGTAGGTGACCCATTCGATCATGGTCGGGCCGAGGTTGCGGCGGGCGCGTTCGGCAGCCCAGGCAGATGCCGCGTAAACAGCATAGAAGTCGTTGCCATCAACCCGCAGCGAGGCGATGCCGCAACCAACGCCGCGTCCGGCAAACGTGGTGGCTTCACCACCGGCAATCGCCTGGAAGGTCGAAATCGCCCACTGGTTGTTGACCACGTTGAGGATGACCGGCGCACGGTAGACGTGAGCGAAGGTAAGGGCGGTGTGGAAGTCCGATTCGGCGGTGGCGCCGTCACCGATCCACGCCGAGGCGATTTTGGTGTCGCCCTTGATCGCCGAGGCCATGCCCCAACCGACGGCCTGGATGAACTGGGTGGCAAGGTTGCCGGAAATGGTGAAGAAACCGGCGTCCTTGACCGAGTACATGATCGGCAACTGGCGGCCCTTGAGCGGATCGCGCTCGTTGGACAGCAGTTGGCAGATCAGGTCGACCAGGGGCACATCGCGGGCCATCAGGATGCTTTGCTGACGGTAGGTCGGGAAGCACATGTCGTCGATGTTCAAGGCCAATGCCTGGGCGCTGCCGATGGCTTCTTCGCCAAGGCTCTGCATGTAGAACGACATTTTTTTCTGACGCTGGGCGACCACCATGCGGTTGTCGTAGATCCGCGTCTTGAGCATGGCGCGCATGCCTTTGCGGAGGATCTCGACCGGTACGTTTTCGGCCCATGGGCCGAGGGCATTGCCCTGATCGTCGAGCACACGGATCAGGCCACGGGCGAGGTCGGCAGTGTCGGCAGGTTCTACGTCGATGGGAGGTTTGCGCACCGTGCCGGCATCGGTCAGATGCAGGTAGGAGAAGTCGGTTTTGCAGCCTGGACGGCCCGATGGTTCGGGAACGTGCAGACGCAGCGGTTCATACGCTTGGGTCATGGCTTCTACGCTCGATCTTGTGAATTTCTTGTAGTGAGCTGGCAATCATTCTTGGGTGAAAGAAATCTTGTCCTACAACAATCATAGGCCCGGGCAAGAAGAATATTTCTCTCTGTTTCGTTGCGCTGAAGATCATTTGCAGATAGAAATTCTGCATAAACATAAAAAACAGGTGGTTTTGTCTCATGCGCAAACTGGACCGTACCGATATCGGCATTCTCAACAGCCTGCAGGAGAACGCTCGCATCACCAACGCCGACCTCGCCCGCTCGGTCAATCTGTCGCCGACACCGTGCTTCAACCGGGTCAAGGCAATGGAAGAATTGGGGCTGATTCGCGAACAGGTGACACTGCTGGATGCCGATCTGCTGGGCCTGCACGTGAACGTGTTCATTCACGTCAGTCTGGAAAAACAGGTCGAGGAAGCGTTGCAGCATTTCGAGGAAGCCATTTCCGATCGTCCCGAGGTGATGGAGTGCTATCTGATGGCCGGCGACCCGGACTATCTGATCCGGGTGCTGGTGCCGACCATTCAGTCTTTGGAGCGGTTCATGATGGACTTCCTGACCAAGGTGCCGGGCGTGGCGAATATCCGGTCAAGCTTTGCGCTAAAGCAGGTGCGCTACAAGACCGCGTTGCCGCTGCCGGTCAACGGTCTGATTCTGGGCGCCTGATTGCGGCGGCGTCATTGAAGTCATACCGATATTCAAGTGCCGCCGTGTCGATGACTTGTCCAGCCTTCCACATTCTTTGCCAAGGTGCAGGCTCGATGTCCGGATGAAAGATCAGGGTGGCATCGAGTATGTCCCGGGGGGCGTCATCGGCAAACGAGATCGCGGGTTCGGCCGGGTGCTGACGCTTCCACATTTCCCACAGGTAATCGAGGTGACAGTGGTGCAGAAAGAATATCGGGTCGTTCGGCGAGGCGGCGCTGGCCATGTTGCCGCCGACCCACGAATGCACTCTATTGTGCATCTGCTCCATCTGGTTTTCCCAACCTTCGGGTTCGGACCAGTAGGGTGTTCGGTTCATGGCCGACTCGATCTCTGGCGCGGTAGGCAGTGGCGAACCGGCTGCACCAAAGTTGCGCCTCAGCATCGGAATCCCTTCGTCACCATCCCAGATCCTGACGCCGAAGATGCCACTCTCGAAAGCAAATGGCCCGAGGGTTACACGCTGGTCTAACTGGGGATCGCCATCTCTGCCCATGAAGTCATCCATGAAGGGATTGTCTGCGCCGCTCATGCTCCAGTTCCAGTAAGGCAGGGTAATGCCGGGGTCATTGGCCACGACTTGCAGTTCCCACTCGAATTGGCGAATCAGGATCCGGTGCCAGGGAAAAAACAGGGGGCTGCGATGGGGATTGGGGGAAATCGGATTGCCCAGCCCCATGGAATTCTTGTGAATCTGTACAAAGTCATCATAGCGATACTGCTGGCCAGGTCGCAGGATGCTGGGGGTTTGATTCTTCAAAATCAGGATGGCGCTGATGAACGCGTCTTTCTGTGCCGCTGACATGTCACGGTGATTACGACGAATATCCATATTGCGAAAACTCCATTGAATGTTTGCCCAATGAAGTCTGGCTGCTGACAGGATTTTATCCAGTTCACCTCTATCGCCAGAGAGCGTAGGAAATATTTATTTTTCAGCGAGTTGAGCGACTTTTCCTATAAGGAGTTCAGAGGAATCTTCAGGTAGACCACGCCATTGTCCTCGGCCGCCGGAAAATTCCCCGCCCGCACATTCACCTGAATCGCCGGCAGCAACAGTGTCGGCATGCCCAGCCCGGCATCACGCTTGGTGCGCATCTCGACGAACGCCGCCTCATCAATCCCGTCATGCACATGGATGTTGCTCTTGCGCTGCTCACCGACAGTGGTCTGGCACTGCGATTGCCGACCTTCGGGCGGGTAGTCGTGACAGACGTAGAGTTTCACGCCGGCAGGGAAGGCCAACAGCTTGTGGATCGAGTTGAACAACTGATGCGCATTGCCACCGGGGAAGTCGCAGCGGGCGGTGCCGACGTCGGGCATGAACAGCGTGTCGCCGACCAGAATCTGCTCGCCGTCAATCAGGTAGGCCATGTCCGCTGGCGTGTGACCGGGCAAGTGCAGGGCGGTAGCCTTGAGGTTGCCGATCAGGAACGACTCGTTGGGCGCGAACAGGTGATCGAATTGCGAGCCGTCAACGCAGAAATCCGGCTCCAGATTGAACAGTGCCTTGAAGACGTTCTGCACTTTGCTGATCGACTCGCCAATGGCGATCTTGCCGCCCAGTTCCCGGCGCAGGTACGGCGCGGCAGACAGGTGATCGGCGTGGGCGTGGGTCTCCAGCAGCCATTGCACTTGCAGGTTATGCGCGCGGACGAAGGTGATGATTTTGTCCGCCTGCGCGGTGCAGGTGCGGCCGGCGGCACCGTCATAATCGAGCACCGGATCGACGATTGCGCACTGCCCGCCATCGGCTTCGTAGACCACATAGGTGTAGGTCGAGGAGGCGGGGTCGAGGAAAGCTTGAATCAGCGCGGGCATGGACACGAACCTGTGCAAGAGGATGAAAAGTCAGTCATGGGTTGCAACACTTTATGTAAAAACATAATGTTCGCAGCTTAAGTGACGTTGAAGGCTTCCTGCAAATGCAATCCAGTCTGACCGAATGTGAAGTCGCCCAATTGCGCGCCTCGGCCTCCAAGGCCTGTGCGTTGCTCAAAGCGTTGGCCAATGAGGACCGTCTGCTGATCCTGTGCCAGTTGACCCAGGGCGAACGCAACGTCGGCGAGCTGGAAAAAATGACCGGCGTGCGCCAGCCGACGCTGTCTCAGCAACTGGGCATTCTGCGTGACGAAGGGTTGGTCGCGACCCGCCGTGAAGGCAAGTACATTTTTTACGGCCTCGCCAGCCCTGAAGTCATCCAGGTGATGAAAACCCTGTCCGGGCTCTACTGTGGAGCCGTAATGAAAAGCCTCGGCCACTCATAAATGTCAGCCAACAGCACATAAAACCTGTGGGAGCTGGCTTGCCAGCGATGAGGCCTTGTCAGCCGACATTGATGGCGACTGAAACTCCGCCATCGCTGGCAAGCCAGCTCCCACAGGTTTTGTGTATGACTGATACTCCTTGCGTGCAGCAATAAGGAACTAGCAATGAACGATCAACACTGGGGCCCATCCATCAGTGCAGATATCGTGGTCATCGGCGGTGGTACGGCCGGCATCGGTTTCGTCGCCAGCCTGCTCAAACGCGATCCGCAGTTGAACATCACCGTGATCGAGCCAAGTGCCCAGCATTACTACCAACCGGCGTGGACGTTGGTGGGCGGTGGCGCCTTCGACGTGAAAGACACCGTCAGACCAATGTCCAAGGTGATGCCGCGTCAGGCCACCTGGATTCAGGCAGCGGTGACAGCGATCGACCCCGAGCAGCGCCAACTCACCCTGAACGACGAGCGCACGGTCAGCTATCAGAACCTGATCGTCTGCCCCGGCCTGCGTTTGGCCTGGGAAAAGATCGAAGGCTTGCAGCAAAGTCTTGGCCAGTACGGCGTGACTTCCAACTACAGCTATCAGCACGCGCAATACACTTGGGATCAGGTGCAGAAACTGCGCGGCGGCAAAGCGCTGTTCACCCAGCCGGCGATGCCGATCAAATGTGCCGGTGCGCCGCAAAAAGCGCTTTATCTGTCGTGCGATTACTGGCGCAAGCATGCCGTGCTGAACAAGATCGAAGTCGAATTCAATCTGGCCGGCGCCGCGCTGTTCGGCGTGGCGACGTTCGTGCCGCCACTGATGAAGTACATCGAAAAGTACAACGCGCAATTGGCGTTCAATTCAAACCTGGTCAAGGTCGACGGCCCGGCGAAAACGGCCTGGTTCGAGCGCAAGAGCGCGGACGGCAACGTTGTCCGTGAGGCGAAAACCTTCGATCTGCTGCACGTCGTGCCGCCGCAGGTCGCGCCGGATTTCATCGCGCAAAGTCTGCTGGCAGACCCCGCTGGCTGGTGCGAAGTGAATCCGCACAGCCTGCAGCATCCGCGTTATCCCGAAGTGTTCGCGCTTGGCGACATCTGCGGCACGAGCAATGCGAAAACCGCTGCAGCGGTGCGCAAGCAAGTCGTGGTCGTGGCGGAAAACCTGCTAGCCCTGCGCAAACAACAACCGCTGCCACTGAAGTACGACGGCTACGGCTCGTGCCCGCTGACGGTGGAGAAGGGCAAGGTGATCCTCGCCGAGTTCGGTTATGCCGGGAAGTTGTTGCCGACCTTTGCGCTGGACCCCACCGTGCCGCGCCGCTCGGCATGGTTTCTCAAGGCGACGCTGCTGCCGTGGTTCTACTGGAACGGCATGCTCAAGGGGCGCGAGTGGCTGACGCGTCTGTCCAAAGTCGACTGAGAAATCACTATGTTGCTGGCAAGTCTGTTTGGCGTAGTGATGGGGCTGGTCCTCGGTCTGACCGGGGCGGGCGGCGGCATTCTCGCGGTGCCAGCGCTGGTGCTCGGGCTCGGCTGGACGATGACCCAGGCCGCGCCCGTGGCGTTGTTCGCGGTGGGCAGTGCGGCGGCGGTGGGAGCCATCGATGGTTTGCGTCATGGTCTGGTGCGGTATCGCGCGGCGTTGTTGATTGCGGCGCTCGGCGCGGTGTTTTCGCCGCTGGGGATCTACTTCGCGCACCAGTTGCCGGAGAAAATCCTGATGATTCTGTTCAGCCTGCTGATGGTCATGGTGGCCTGGCGCATGCTGCGCCGCGAGCGTCAGGAAGCAGGTCCGAGCGACCACGGCCACGGCAGTTGGGGGCAGAAAAACTGCATGCTTGATGAAGAAACCGGACGCTTCGACTGGACCGCCAAATGTACGGCGACCCTCGCAGCGCTGGGCGCGGTCACCGGGGTGGTTTCCGGATTGCTCGGTGTCGGTGGCGGCTTTCTGATCGTGCCGGCGTTCAAGCAACTGACCGACGTGCAGATGCGCGGCATCGTCGCCACATCGTTGATGGTGATCAGTCTGATCTCGGCGATTGGTGTGATCGGCGCGTTCCATGCCGGGGTACGCATCGACAGCCTCGGCGCGGCGTTCATCGTCGCCAGCATTATCGGCATGATCATCGGTCGCAGGCTCTGCGCACGGGTGCCGGCGCGGGCGTTGCAGGTGGGATTTGCCAGTGTGTGTCTGGTGGTCGCGGCTTATATGTTGCTGCGTGCCTGAGTCTTGATCTGTGGTGAGGGAGCAAACTCCCTCACCAATGGTGCTGCGTCCGATTACTGGTTGTAAGCCGCTTCACTGTTATCGATCAGCGGATTTTTCTCGGTCAGCACGATCTGCGCAATCCGATCCTTGCGCATGAAACTCACCTTCGGGTGCGACTGGGCGTAATGGATGAACCGCTCCATCGCCTCGACCATCGCCGGCGTACCGCCGATGCGGTCGTGCAGACTCACCGACATCATCCGACGCTTGCTTGCACCTTCGGCATAGAGTCGGTCGAATTCCAGCACCAGTTGCTGATAAAACTGGTCGGCGGAAAAATGCCGGCCCTCGACCAAAACGATGTCGTTGTTGCGCAGGGTGTACGGCACCACGGCGAACTTACGCCCGCGCACCATCGTCACGAAGGGCTCGTCGCGGCTGACGTCGTCAATGTGATAAGTGAAGTTGAGATCTTGCAGCACCTTCAGCGTATTGGGGCTGCGCCGCAGCCAATTGGCGTTGTAGCCGACCGAACGCTGGCCGGTGAGTTTTTCCACCGCCGCCATTCCGTCGCCGATGAATTGTTTTTCCTGCGCGTAATTCATGTTGTAGGAGTCGGCCCAGCGCATACCGTGCGCTGCGAGCTCATGGCCGTGTTCGGCAATCGCCTTGGCCAGCTCCGGGTGTTTGAGCGCGGCTTCGCCGACCACGTGGGAGGTGACTTTGATCCCGGTGCGATCCCACAGATCGAGCATGCGCCACAAACCTTCCTTGTAACCGTAATCGAACCAGGTCTGCGCCGGGAGATCCGGGTAGCCTTTGGGTAAAGGGCTGCCGGAGAACGGACTTTCTGCACCGTCGGGTTGGCCACCGGTCTCGAACTGCATTGATACCGAGATCACCAGTTGTGAACCATCCGGCCATGGCCGTTCCTGGGCAAAGGCGAGGGCGGGCAGCAATAGCGCGGCGGCCAGCAGGTTTTTCAGCAGGCGCGGGGAGCGTTGTCGGTGTGAAGTGGTCATATCGGTCACCTTGAGGTTTGAGAAGTGGCTCAAGGGTGGCACCCGCTACGCTGGGGAAAAATCCGCTGCGGACGAGATGACTTTTAAACAAATTTTACGAATCCCGGATTCACAAAAATCCTTTGTGGGAGCGAGCTTGCTCGCGAAAGCGGTGTATCAGTCAACATAGTCATCGAATGACGTAGCGCATTCGCGGGCAAGCCCGCTCCCACAGGGATCTCTGTGTACACAGGGGATATGGGTTTGCAGGACGATTTGCGGCAAACTTCAGCAACTTCCAGCACAAGGCCTCTGAATGGATCGATACGCCCCGCGCAACTGGCAGCCTCACGAGAAGCCCAGTCTGCCCGGTTCCCCATCGACACCGCTGCACTCCAACCCCAAGCGCCTGGCCTATGCGTTGGTCGGGTTGCTGGTGGCGTTGACCGGTGGTTTGGGCAATTCGCTGGTGGTCGCCAACCTGGTTTACCTGCAAGGTGCACTCGGCGCGACCACGGCGGAAATGGCCTGGTTGCCGGCGGCGTACGTGATGACCAACGTGTCGATGAACCTGCTGCTGGTGAAGTTTCGTCAGCAGTTCGGTTTGCGTGCGTTTACCGAGGTGTTTCTGGTGCTGTATGCGCTGGTGACCTTTGGTCATTTGTTCGTCAACGACCTGAATTCGGCAGTGGCGGTGCGCGCCGCCCACGGCATGGTCGGCGCCGCGCTGAGTTCCTTGGGCCTGTATTACATGGTGCAGGCATTCCCGGCAAAGTGGCGGATGAAGGCGCTGGTGCTGGGGCTCGGCACCTCGCAATTGGCGTTGCCGCTGGCGCGCCTGTTCTCCGAAGACTTGCTGCAGATTGCCGAATGGCGTGGCTTGTACCTGTTCGAATTGGGCATGGCGTTGCTATCGCTGGGCTGCGTGTTGATGCTCAAGTTGCCGCCGGGCGACCGCTTCAAGACTTTCGAAAAACTCGACTTCCTGACTTTCGCCATTCTTGCCAGCGGCGTGGCGTTGCTCTGTGCGGTACTGTCGCTGGGGCGGATTGACTGGTGGCTCGAAGCCGACTGGATCGGCGTTGCGCTCGCTGCCTCGATTGCGTTGATCCTCACGGGGCTGGCCATCGAGCACAATCGCAGCAACCCGATGCTGATGACCCGTTGGCTCGGTAGCGGGGTGATGATCCGGCTGGCGCTGGCGGTGATTCTGATCCGCATGGTGACGTCGGAGCAATCCACCGGCGCCGTCGGCTTCATGCAGTACCTCAACATGAGCAATCAGCAGTTACACAGCCTGTACGTGGTGATGCTGATCGGCAGCGTCGCCGGGCTGCTCACCAGTGCGCTGACCATTGACCCGAAACACTTGCTCATGCCGCTGATCATCTCGCTGGCGCTGATGGCGACGGGCTCGGTGATGGACGGCTATTCGAACAACCTGACGCGTCCCGAGAATCTGTATTTCAGTCAGTTCCTGCTGGCGTTCGGCAGTACGTTTTTCCTCGGTCCGACCATGGTCCTCGGCACGCGTAACGTGTTGACCAATCCGCGCAATCTGGTGAGTTTTTCCGTGCTGTTCGGGATCTGCAACAACCTCGGCGGGCTGATCGGTGCGGCGTTGCTCGGCACCTTTCAGATCGTCCGGGAGAAGTTTCACTCCAGTCACATCGTCGAACACCTGGTGATGTCAGATCCATTAGTCGCCGCACGGGTGGCGAGCGGCGGATCGGCTTACGGCTCGCTGCTGGCCGATCCGAGCCTGCGCAATCTTGCCGGTATTCGCAGTCTGGCCAACGCCGCGACTCGCGAAGCCAACGTACTGGCCTATAACGATGTGTTCATGCTCATCGCGGTGATCGCGGTGCTGACCATGATCTGGATTTCCATTCGTGCGCTGTGGCTGATGAGCACCACCAAAAGCGTCGCCCCAGCGCCTTCCGTACCAACCAGCGGTGCCACTTCTTCATGACCGAACCGACCACCACAACCACCAATGCCATTGCCGCCACGCCTGAAGGTGTGGCACCGCCGTCATCGCCGAACACCGAGCCGCGCTCGTTGCGGGTGCGGATCATCTCTTCGCTGGGCTTTGCCGCGATTGCCATCGTCGGCGTGTTGATCGTGCTGTACGCCTGGCAATTGCCACCGTTCAGCAGCGCGGTCGAAACCACCGAAAACGCGCTGATTCGCGGGCAGGTGACGATCATCGGCCCGCAGCTCGCCGGTTATGTCTATGAAGTGCCGGTGCAGGATTTCCAGTATGTGAAGGCCGGCGATTTGCTGGTGCGTCTGGACGACCGCATCTACCAGCAACGCCTCGACCAGTCGCTGGCACAACTGGCCGTGCAGAAAGCCGCATTGGCTAACGTCGTGCAGCAACGCAACAGTGCCGAAGCGACGATCAAGCTGCGTCAGGCGGTGGTCGCTGACAGCGAAGCGCAGTTACGCAAGAGCGAAGCGGATTTGCGCCGCAACAGGGAGCTGGTGAGTGACGGCTCGGTGTCCAAGCGCGAGATGGATGTGGCGCTGGCGGCCAATGCGCAGGGCATTGCAGCGGTGGCGCAGGCCAAGGCCAATCTGGAAATAGCCCGTCAGGATCTGCAAACGGTGATCGTCAATCGCGGCTCGCAGGAGGCGGCGGTGGCCAGTGCGGAAGCGGCGGTGCAACTGGCGCGCATCGACTTGTCGAACACGCGCATCGTCGCCCCGCGCGACGGCCAGCTCGGGCAGATCGGCGTGCGCCTCGGTGCCTACGTCAACTCCGGTGCGCAGTTGATGGCGTTGGTGCCGAACCAGAAATGGGTGATCGCCAACATGAAGGAAACGCAGATGGACAATGTGCGGGTCGGGCAACCGGTACGCTTTACCGTCGATGCGTTGAACCACAAGAAATTTACCGGGCATGTGCAGCATATTTCGCCGGGCACCGGTTCTGAATTTGCCTTGCTGCAGGCTGACAACGCCACCGGCAACTTCGTCAAGATCGCCCAGCGCGTGCCGGTGCGCATCACCATTGATGAGGGGCAGCAGGAAGAGGAACGGTTGCGGCCGGGGATGTCGGTGGTGGTGAGTATCGACACGGCGGCGGGCGATACCCAGCCCCATTGATCAACTCATAACCCTGTGGGAGCTGGCTTGCCAGCGATGATGTCGGCACATCCGAAATATCTGTTCCTGACACACCGTCATCGCTGGCAAGCCAGCTCCCACAGGGGAAGTGCGTTCAGGTTGAGATCATCGGGGGCAGGGTGCCGAGCAGTGAGACGGCGGCGACTGCGCCGATGCCGAGCAACCATTCCAGCATCACGCTGCGCTCGAGTGCGTCCATTCGCTGTTCGCAATCAGCAATGCGCAAGCGATTGAACAGCGCCAACCCCAACATCCCCACCACGATCATTGCCTTGATCAGCAGAATCAGCGCGAAGCCTGTGAACAGCGGCGTCGGCCACCACTGACCGGTCAGCACGCGCACGTTGATCAATCCGCTGATCAGCAGCCCCGCCACCAGCGCATAACCGACACCGCTGAAACGCTGCAGAATCTGCTTCAGCGGCTCACTCGGCTGGCGCAGGATCAGCACCAGCACCAACAATCCGCCAAGCCACGCTGCCACGCAGGTCAAATGAATGATCTGGTTGAGAATCAACAATTGCCCGCTCAAGCCATCCAGCATTGCGCCATGCCCGACCGGGGCCAGAGTCGCCAATAGTAAGCCGCTCAAGCCCAGCCGCAGCGGCATGCTTGAGCGCCACGGCGTGAGCAGCAATGCCAGCAGCACAGCGTTGATCAGCAAATGCCAACGCCACACCTGACCAAAAAAGGTCTTGCCCAACACCAGCGCAAGCGTGTCGGGATCGAACGCGGCCGCTGTTGAGCCGGCCATGCTCGCCGTGATCAACAGCGCCCAGATCACGCCGCTGACCAGCGCAATCGCCGCCAGCCAACGCGCCAGCCGCGCCTGGTGCCGATCCACCGCCGGCGCTTCACCCTTGAGCAACAAGGGCCTGAACAGCCAGGCCCCGAACAGCATCAACACCACGGTGAAATGCACAAAGCGACACAGCACCAGCGCTTCACTCATGAATTACTGGCCAACCTTGAACTGATAGGCGCCTTCGCTTTTGTGCGTGTCGACCGACACGGCGTGCCATTCGACTTTGTACTCACCCGCCGTCAGCGGTGCGGCCGGGGTGACGATCAGGGTTTTCTTGTCGCCTTCGGTGGTCAGTGCTTTCACTGCGACGGGGGCACCGTCCTTGGTCACCGTGACTTTAGTGAAGCTGGCCTCAACGCCTTCGGAAAAAGTCAGGCGCAGATCGGCCGGGGCGGCGACGGTGCTGTCGGCGGCCGGGGTCTGGCTTTTCAGGTGGGCGTGGGCGAATACCGACGAGGCGGCGAACAGCGAGGCGAGCAGGGCAGTGGTGGTCAGGATGTTCTTGAACAGCATCGCGGGTACCTCTGAGGCAGGATCGAAGAAGTCGTCAGTTTAGCCATCCACTCGCCGCTGTACGAAGTTTTGTTTTCAGCGGTCGCCCGCGCACCAGAGCGGATGCTAGTCTTGGGCAACGCTGTTGTCAGGGAGCCCTTATGGGCAATCACAAGATCGAGATCCGCCGCAGTAACGTCGAAAAAATCCTCCTGGCGGCGGAAAAAGTCTTCGCCGAAAAAGGCTTCGGCAGCACCGCCATGGCCGACATCGCTGCTGAGGTGCAGCTGCCGCGTTCCAACCTGCATTACTACTTTTCAACCAAAAGCGAACTGTACAGCGCCGTGCTGTTCGACCTGCTGGAAGTGTGGAAACAGGATGCGTTGTGCTTCGAGATGTTCGACGACCCGCGTGTGGTGCTCAGCAGCTACATCCGCGCCAAGATGAACCACTCACGCAGTCGGCCATACGGTTCGAAAGTCTGGGCCAACGAAATCATCCACGGTGCGCCGACGTTGGGCGAGGCGCTGGATGTCAGCCTGTATGACTGGGCGAAAATGAAGGAAGCGAAGATCCGCCAGTGGGTAGAAGACAAGCGGATTCTGCCGGTGGAACCGTCGAGCCTGCTGTACATGATCTGGGCTTCGACCCAGCATTACGCCGACTTCGATCATCAGGTGAATATCTTGAATGACCACCAGCCGCTGTCGGACATGCAGTTCGAACGGGCGGTGCAGACGGTGACCAGCGTGATCCTGCGCGGGATCGGGCTGGAGCCCTGAAGTGCAGGATCAAAAGCAAACCCTCACCCCAGCCCTCTCCCAGAGGGAGAGGGGGCCGACCGAGGTGTCCTGCGAGTTACACCGACCTGAAAGACCGGGTCGATTATGGATTCAAAGCAGTTCTTACCTGTGAATCCCAGTCGATTATGGATTCACAACAACACTTTCAGGTCGGCGGAGTTTGCCAGCATCCCCCAATCAGTCCCCTCTCCCTGTGGGAGAGGGTTAGGGTGAGGGGCTTTCAGGATCAGCCCCAGATTCAGACAGCAACGTGATACGGATTCCTCGGATCATGATTCCAGTCGAGAAACGGCTTGCCCGTTTCCATCGGCACCATCTCGATACAGTCCTGCACCGGGCAGGTGATCTGGCACAGATTGCAGCCCACACACTCCTCATCGATCACTTCATATTTATGCGTCCCGTCCGCCTGCCGCAAACTGCCGATCGCCTGGTGTGAAGTGTCCTCGCAAGCAATGTGGCAGCGCCCGCAACCAATGCACGCTTCCTGATCAATCTTCGCAATCACCTGATAGTTGATATCGAGATACTTCCAGTCGGTGGTATTGCCCACCGCGCGCCCGGAAAACTCGGCGATGTTGGCGTAGCCCTGACTGTCCATCCACCGTGACAAGCCGTCCTTCATCTCCTCGACAATCCGAAACCCATGCAGCATCGCCGCCGTGCATACCTGCACCGCGCCGCTGCCCAGCGCGATGAATTCCGCCGCGTCTCGCCAGCTGCCGATGCCGCCAATGCCGCAGATCGGCAGGCCCTGGGTCTGCGGGTCGCGGGCGATCTCGGCGACCATGTTCAGCGCAATCGGTTTGACCGCCGAACCGCAATAGCCGCCGTGGGTGCTCTTGCTGCCGACGGTGGGCAGGGCGACCATGTGTTCGAGGTCGACGCTGGTGATCGAGTTGATCGTATTGATCAGCGACACCGCATCGGCGCCACCGCGATGCGCAGCACGGGCGGCGACGCGGATGTCGGTGATGTTCGGCGTCAGTTTGACAATCACCGGTAGCGAGCAGTAAGTCTTGCACCAGCGCGTGACCTGCTCGACGTACTCCGGCACCTGGCCGACCGCCGCGCCCATGCCACGCTCGGGCATGCCGTGGGGGCAGCCGAAATTCAGTTCGATGCCGTCGGCACCTGTGGCTTCCACCAGCGGCAGGATGTGTTTCCACGACTCCTCGACGCACGGCACCATCAGCGAGACGATCAGCGCGCGGTCCGGCCAGTCTTTCTTGACCTGGGTGATCTCGCGCAGGTTGATCTCCAGCGAGCGGTCGGTGATCAGCTCGATGTTGTTGATGCCCAGCACTTCGCGGTTGTTGCCGTAATGCGCCGAGTAACGCGACGAGACGTTGACCGCTGCCGGGTCCTCACCGAGGGTTTTCCAGACCACACCACCCCAGCCAGCCTCGAAGGCGCGGACCACGTTGTAGGCCTTGTCGGTCGGCGGCGCGGACGCCAGCCAGAACGGATTAGGGGCTTTGATGCCGGCGAAGACTATCGAGAGATCGGCCATTTACGCAGCCTCCACGTTGAGCATCAGTTGAGCGTTGATCGCTTCGGCGGCACGTTTGCCGTGTTGCACCGCTTGTACGGTGAGGTCCTGATCGAGGCTGGTGCAGTCGCCACCGGCATACACACCGGGGATGCTGGTGCGCAGGTTTTCATCGACCTGGATACGCTCGCCCTGACGCTGGAGTTCGCGGGCCAGCGGGTCGGCGAGGGCGCTGCCGTCGAAGGCCTGGCCGATAGCCTTGAAGATTGCGTCGGCGGCCAGCTCGAAGGTTTCTCCGGTGGTTTGCAGACGGCCGTCGACCAGATCGGTGCGGGCGAAACGCATGCCACGCACGTGGCCCTGCTCGTCGAGCAGCACTTCTTCCGGTTGCGCCCAGGTCAGCAGGCGCACCTGATTGGCCTTGGCGATGTCCTGTTCGTGGCCGGTCGCGCCCATGTCGGCGGCGCCACGGCGATACACCAGATTGACATCGCGAGCACCGAGGCGGGCCATTTGCACGGCCATGTCGATGGCGGTGTTGCCCGCGCCGAGGACGATGCAGCGCTCGGCCAGCGGCAGTTGCGTGAGGTCATCGGTCTGGCGCAGTTCGCGGATGTAATCGGTGGCGGCGAGCAGGCCGGGAGCGTCCTCGTGGGCCAGGCCGAGCTGTTTGCTGGCGTTAAGGCCGAGGCCGAGGAACACCGCGTCGAACTGTTGATGCAGCTCGCTGAGGGTCAGATTCTCACCGAGTTTCTGCCCGTGACGGATTTCGATGCCGCCAATCTGCAGGAGGAAATCCAGCTCTTTCTGCGCGTAGTCATCGACCAGTTTGTACTTGGCGATCCCGTATTCGTTGAGGCCACCAGCCTTCTCCCGCGCTTCGAAAATCACCACGTCATGCCCGTGCATGGCACTGCGATGCGCGCAGGAGAGACCCGCCGGCCCGGCGCCGACCACGGCGATGCGCTTACCGGTGCTGGCGGCACGCTGGAATGGGTGCTCGGTGAAATGCGCGTTGTCCACGGCGTAACGTTGCAGCAGGCCGATCAATACCGGCGCGCATTCGTGGGCGTTGTTGCGCACACACGCTTGCTGGCAGAGGATCTCGGTCGGGCAGACACGTGCGCAACTGCCGCCAAGGATGTTCGCCGAAAGGATTTTCTGCGCGGCACCGGGCACGTTGTCCTGATGGATGTTGCGGATGAACGACGGAATATCGATTTCGCTCGGGCACGCATTGACGCACGGCGCGTCGTAGCAATACAGGCAGCGTGAGGCCTCCAGATGCGCCTGGCGATCGTTGAGCGGCGGCGCCAGATCGCTGAAATGGCCGGCGAGGGCGGCCGCGCTTTCGTGCGGGTGCGGGAGATGGTTCAGGGTCTCGATCACGGTTTTGTGCCTCACGGTTATTTGAGGTTTTCTGCCTCTGATGGGCAGTGGGTTTTGTGTCGTTCGGGATGGCCTCATCGCTGGCGAGCCAGCTCCCACAGGCTTCTATGGCGTTCACAAAAACATTGTGGGAGCTGGCTTGCCAGCGATAGGCCGAAGGCCGCTTTCAGCGTTTCACGGCAACTGGCTTATGTTGCTCGGCCCGCTTGCTCAGCAAATCAAACACCGCCGGATACGCCGGCCGTTCGATGTACCGCCCGGCCCCGCGCTCGGCGCGCAGGTCGCCATCGGCCCAGACCAACCGGCCCTGGCTGACGGTATGGCTTGGCACGCCGCGCACGGTCTTGCCTTCGAAGATGTTGAAGTCCACTTGCTGATGGTGGGTCTTGGCGGAGATGGTGCGCGTGCCTTGCGGGTCCCACAGCACCAGGTCGGCATCGGCGCCGACGCGGATCGCACCCTTGCGCGGATAGAGGTTGAAGATTTTTGCGGTGTTGGTGGAGGTGAGGGCGACGAAGTCCTGCATCGACAAACGTCCGCTGTTCACGCCTTCATCCCAAAGCACCGCCATGCGGTCTTCTATGCCGGCGGTGCCATTGGGGATCTTGCTGAAATCGTCGCGCCCGGCGGCTTTTTGTTCGGCACAGAAACAGCAATGGTCGGTGGCGGTGGTGTGCAGATTGCCGCTCTGCAAGCCATGCCACAGCGCTTCCTGATGCCCGCGCGGACGGAACGGCGGGCTCATTACGTAACCGGCGGCGGTCTGCCAGTCTGGGTGTTGGTAGACAGTGTCATCGAGTAGCAGATGCCCGGCGAGCACCTCGCCGTAAACCGGTTGGCCTTTGCTGCGCGCATAGGTGATTTCGTCGAGGGCTTCCTTGGTCGAGACATGCACCAGATACAACGGCGTGCCGATGGTTTCGGCAATGCGAATGGCCCGGCTCGCGGCTTCACCTTCGACCTGCGACGGACGCGACAGTGGGTGCGCTTCCGGCCCGGTGATGCCCTGGGCCATCAATTTGCGCTGCAGGTGATACACCAGCTCGCCGTTTTCCGCGTGCACGGTCGGCACGGCGCCCAGTTCCAGGCAGCGCTCGAAACTCGCCACCAAGGTGTCGTCGGCGGCCATGATCGCGTTCTTGTAGGCCATGAAATGCTTGAAGCTGTTGATGCCGTGATGGCTGACCAGTTCGGCCATTTCCTCGCGGACCTGCTCGCTCCACCAAGTGATCGCGACATGGAAGCCATAGTCCGACGCCGACTTCTCGGCCCAGCCGCGCCACTGATGGAACGCTTCCATCAATGATTGCTGCGGATTGGGAATAACGAAGTCGATGATCGACGTGGTGCCGCCGGCCAGACCCGCTGCCGTGCCGCTGTAGAAGTCCTCACTGGCGACGGTGCCCATGAACGGTAGTTGCATGTGCGTGTGCGGGTCTATGCCGCCGGGCATCAGGTATTGGCCGCTACCGTCGAGTACTTCGGCGCCGGCGGGAATATCAAGATTTTCACCAATGGCTTTGATCACGCCGTCAGCGCAATAGACGTCGGCGCGATAACTTTCATCATGGGTAATAACGGTGGCGCCACGGATCAACAGAGACATTCCGAGTTCCTCGCAGGCATGACCGACTTGTGTCGGTTCTAAATGTTTTATTGATGTACAGCGGTGAAGGGCGTATTCCTGTCAGCGCTGTCAGGAATAGAAGCTAGTCGCAGATTTGCAATAGATCAAGATTATTTTTTATAAGCTTATGACTGTTTTAAGCTACTGAAAAATAAGGATAAAAATACAAAATCACCAAAATGGTGAGGCTGTTCACCATTTTGACGCACTTGACAGGTTGGAAATATGAGCAAGATTTCCTATGTGAAATCAGCCGCTTGAAGTTGAGCTGCGGTTGCTCGTTCACAATGAAAATAAATGCAGTGCACCAGATTGAGTCCTGTCTGTTCGGACAACTTGCCAAGTGTTTAGCCTGAGCACCCGGACAAGTTTGCGCGAACTCATCCGGTGAATAATTAAAACTGATGAATATCAGAAAGTTGCAAAGCGTTTGAAACACCGCCCGATGCGTAAGCGGGGCACCCGGCACGTTTATTGATGCCGCCGCTGACACCGTGGCCGGTGCATGAAAGTTGTCAGTTCCTCCGGCCATCGTCCGGCTCGCACCTGCGTGTGCAGCCGCCTGATGAGCAAAAAAATAATCAGAAGAACAGTGGAGCGGCCATGCAACAGAACAGATCGCAAGTGACCGAGCGCGACGGCTTGTTCGAACTCGAAGCCGGCAGCGACGTCCTCGACAGTCCCCGTTACAACCACGACATGGCACCGACCAAGGTGCGCGAACGAACCTGGAACAAATGGCACATCACCGCGCTGTGGGTCGGCATGTCGATCTGCGTGCCGACCTATACCCTCGGCGGTGTGCTCACTGCGTACTTCGGCCTGACTGTTGGCGAAGCGCTGTTGGCCATTCTGTTCGCCAATATCATCGTGTTGATACCGCTCACGCTCAACGCGTTTCCCGGCACCAAGTACGGCATCCCGTTTCCGGTGTTGCTGCGCTCCTCGTTCGGGATTCTCGGTTCCAACGTGCCGTGCCTGATTCGCGCGCTGGTAGCGTGCGGCTGGTTCGGTATTCAGACGATGTTCGGCGGCTTGGCCATTCACCTGTTTCTCGGCTCGATTTTCGACGGCTGGAAATCCCTCGGCGGGACCGGGGAGGTGATCGGCTTCATGATTTTCTGGGCGCTGAACCTGTGGGTGGTGATTCGCGGTGCCGAGTCGATCAAGTGGCTGGAAACCTTATCGGCGCCGCTACTGGTGGCGGTCGGGATCGGCCTGCTGGTGTGGGCGATGCCCAATGTGTCGATGACCGAGCTGCTGGCAATCCCGCCGAAACGTCCGGAAGGCGCGAGTGTGGTCAGTTACTTTGCTGCCGGGCTGACGGCGATGGTCGGCTTCTGGGCCACGTTGTCGCTGAACATTCCCGACTTCAGTCGCTACGCCAAGAGCCAGAAGGATCAGATTCTCGGGCAGATTTTCGGCTTGCCGTTGACCATGTTTCTGTTCGCCTCCCTCGGCGTGATCATGACGGCGGCGTCGGTGAAACTGGTCGGTGTCACGGTGTCTGATCCGGTCAGCCTGATCGGCCATATCCAGAGCCCGGTGTGGGTTGCGGTGGCGATGGCGTTGATCATCATCGCCACGCTGTCGACCAATACCGCCGCCAACATTGTCTCGCCGACCAACGACTTCCAGAACATTGCGCCCAAGGTCATCAATCGCACCAAAGCGGTGTTGCTCACCGGTTTTGTCGGGCTGTTGCTGATGGGCCATGAGTTGCTGAAAAAACTTGGGCTGATCGTTTCCGATGTCAGCCTGGAGACCGTGTATTCCAACTGGCTGCTGGGCTATTCGAGCCTGCTCGGGCCGATCGCCGGAATCATGGTGGTGGACTATTTCCTGATCAAGAAACAGCAACTGGACCTGGCCGGGTTGTATCGCGACGACGTGTATCCGGCGTGGAACTGGGCCGGGTTCGTCGCGTTCGGTGTGCCGGTGGTGTTGACCTTGTTGTCGCTGGGCAGCGATGCGTTCAGCTGGTTTTACAGCTACGGCTGGTTTACCGGTTCGGCGCTGGGCGGGGTGATTTATTACGGGTTGTGCGTGATGCGGGCGCAGCCTTCGGTCGTGAAATCAGCGGTGTAGTTGAGGGCCTCATCGCTGGCAAGCCAGCTCCCACAGTGGACCGCATTCCAAATTCAAATATGGAGCGCATTCCCCTGTGGGAGCTGGCTTGCCAGCGATGGCTGTCTCACAAGCACCACAGCAACATCCATAAGAAAAGCAGCCTGAGGAGATCCCCATGAACGCAGCCGTAGACGTTCTGCAATCCACCCATCAGCACATCAACCGCGACCGCCTCTGGGCCTCGCTTATGGAACTGGCCAAACTCGGCGCCACGAGCAAGGGCGGGGTCTGTCGCCTGGCCCTGACTGACCTCGATCGCCAGGCCCGCGACCTGTTCGTGCAATGGTGCGAGGACGCCGGATGCAGCGTCACGGTCGATGAAGTCGGCAACATCTTCGCCCGCCGCCCGGGCCGCAATCCGAACCTGCCGCCGGTGATGACCGGTAGCCACATCGACACCCAACCCACCGGCGGCAAGTTCGACGGTTGCTTCGGCGTGCTCGCCGGCGTCGAAGTCCTGCGCACCCTCAACGACCTCGGCGTGGAAACCGAAGCGCCACTGGAGGTGGTGGTCTGGACCAACGAAGAAGGTTCGCGCTTCGCTCCGTGCATGATGGGCTCCGGCGTGTTCGCCGAGAAATTCACCCTTGAAGAAACCCTCGCCAAAGTCGATGCCGAAGGTGTCACCGTCGGCGAAGCGCTCAACGCCATCGGCTATGCCGGCCCGCGCAAAGTCAGCGGCCACAAGGTCGGCGCCTATTTCGAGGCACACATCGAACAAGGCCCGATCCTCGAAGACGAACAGAAAACCATCGGCGTGGTCCTCGGTGCGCTGGGGCAGAAGTGGTTCGACCTGAAGCTGCGCGGTGTCGAGGCGCATGCTGGCCCGACGCCGATGCACCTGCGTAAGGATGCGCTGGTCGGCGCCTCGGTGATCGTCGGCGCTGTCAACCGCGCCGCCCTCGGCCATCAACCCCATGCCTGCGGCACCGTGGGTTGCCTGCAAGCCTATCCCGGCTCGCGCAACGTCATCCCCGGCGAGGTGCGCATGACCCTCGATTTCCGCCATCTGGAACCGGCACGCCTGGACTCGATGATCGCTGAGGTGAAGCAAGTCATCGACGCCACGTGCGAAGAACATGGCCTCACTTATGAGCTGACCCCGACAGCCGATTTTCCTCCGCTGTACTTCGAAAAGGGCTGCGTGGAAGCAGTACGTGGCGCTGCCAAAGGTCTGGGCCTGTCGCACATGGACATCGTCAGCGGCGCCGGGCACGACGCGATCTTCCTCGCGGAGCTTGGGCCTGCCGGGATGATTTTTGTGCCGTGCGAGGGCGGCATCAGCCACAACGAAATCGAAAATGCGGCGCCGGATGATCTGGCGGCGGGGTGCGCGGTGTTGTTGCGCGCAATGTTGGCGGCTTCGGCGATGGTCGCGGGCGGTAAAGCTGCGGCATAAAAAACAGGAGATCGCAGCCCTGCAGGCGCTGTCGAGTGCAACGCGGCTGCGATCTTTTCCTGTCACCCAAACGTCATGATTTCGTGCGATGTTGCCGCCCATGAAAATCATCACCTCCGGCGCGGCCTATCTGGATATCGACGCCTACGCCTGCTGCATCGCCTACGCCGAACTGCTCAACCTGCAAGGCATTCCTGCTCGCGCCGTCAGCAGCACACAACCCAACGCCAGCGTCTCGAGAACCGTGCTCGCCTGGGGCAACGGTCTGAGCGACTACACCCCGAAAACGAACGACCAATTCATCCTGGTCGACGTTTCCGACTATCACCATTTTGACCCGATCGTGATGCTCGATCAGGTGGTGGAAGTCATTGACCATCACCCGGGTTACGAGCATTACTGGTCGGAAAAACTGGGATCGGCCGCCGATATCCGCCCGATCGGCGCTGCCGCCACTCAGGTTTTCCAGCGCTGGCAGGCGGCAGGTCTGTTGCCGCAGATCAGCGAGCAAAGCGCCGCGTTACTGGCCACGGCGATTCTGGATAACACGCTGAATTTCACCGGGCAGATGACCACGGCAGCCGATATCGAGGCCTACGCCGAACTCGCGCCTCTGGGAAAACTGCACGTGAGCTGGCCACAAACGTACTTCCTTGAGTGCCAGGCCAGCATCGAAGCAGACCTCGCGGCCGCGTTGGCGGCCGATTTGAAATGGATGAAACCCGAAAGCAATCTGCCGCACGTCTTCGCGCAAATGACGGTATGGGATGCCGATGCCTTATTACAAAAGCACCTTTCGACGATCAATGGCTGGATGGCCGGGCAGGGCGAAGACTGGTTGCTGAATGTAATCGGCATCCGCGACGGTAAAAGCGCTCTGCTGGCTCAATCCAGCGTCAGCCAAGACAAACTGAATAATCTCTTGCCGCTCGACTGGCAGGCTGGAATAGCAATCCTGAAGCCCTCCATGCTGCGCAAGGAGTTGCTAAGGATTGATCTCGACCGGACTAACAAACCCGGCTCCCACAAGGTTCCGTGCGGCACAAAAATGTCGTGAACGACCCCGATCCTGTGGGAGCTGGCTTGCCAGCGATGAGGCCCATCCAGCCAGGAAAAAATCCCAGGCAATCAACTGTCAGCGATTCAAAACTTCCCCCATCCACTGCAAATACTCCGCCCGCTCGGAAATCGAGTTATGCCCCGAATCCGGCACGACCTTGAGCACCGCCACGCCCTTGGGAAAATTGGCCAGTAACCGCTGCGTACTGGCCCGGGGAATCACCTCGTCATCACTCGCTGCCAGCAACAGCGTCGGCACGCGAAGATGCGCGGCGTACTTGCCTGACTCGAAGCGATCCTTGAGCAACCACTTCACCGGCACCCACGGATATTGCCGCGCGGCGATTTCTTCAAGGCTGTTGTACGGCGTCACCAGAATCAGCTGCTGCACCGGTCGCTGACTGGCCAGACGCACGGCGACCCCCGAGCCCAGGCTGCGCCCGATTACGGCGACCTGCGGATGGCTGGCATACACCTGATCGAACAGCGCCAGCGCATCCTCGGCAATCGCCTCTTCGGACGGTGAGCCGCCGCTGCCACCGAAGCCGCGATAATTCAGCAGGTACAGCGCGTGATCGGGAAATGCCTCGGTAAATTCCGGCAGGTTGCGCGACACGTCCTCCGCATTTCCACCGAAATAGATCAGCGCCCGCGGTCCGACACGCTCGCGGGTGATCACCGAAACCTGCGCGTCCGGCATCGACAGGGTCAGTTGTGAGTCGGCACTGTTGCCGGCGTTGGGCTGGGGAAACCAGATTAGCGAGCGCTGAAAAAAGAACAGCGCCGCGCACAGCACCAGGTACACGGCGATGATCAAAACGACGAGTGACATCAGGGTTCGGGACATTCGGCTACTTTTAACGGGGTGTGGGGGTTCGCTGTCGCAGTGTAGTCCAGCGGTTCGATCCGGCCGCCTTCGCACACAACGTGCAACAGATCCACGCAGCAGGGGAACCAGCATGAGCCACACTGAGGGTTACTCCCGTCGCCGATTGCTCACGCTGGCTGCCGGGGTTTCGGCGGTCTTCACCTTTGATCGGGCGTTGGCCACTGCCACATCGCCCGCCGTTCCCGGAGGCCAAGCCATGCAGACCCGCGTCATCCCATCCAGCTCCGAGCCGCTGCCCATGGTCGGGCTGGGCACCTATCGCGGTTTCGACGTCGGCCCCGGCGATCCGGCCTACAAGCAACTGCCGGCGGTGCTCGACGAACTGTTCGCCAAGGGCGGCACGGTTGTCGACAGCTCGCCCATGTACGGCCGCGCTGAAGCGACCACGGGCGAACTGTTGTCGATCCATCAGCCGCGCTCGCCAGCGTTTCTGGCGACCAAGGTGTGGACGCGGGGACGTGAGGAGGGTATTGCGCAGATGGAGCAGTCGTTCAGCCTGCTGCGCACCGAATGCATCGATCTGATGCAGATCCACAATCTGCTGGACTGGCAAACTCATCTGCCAACCCTGCGTGAATGGAAAGCGCAGGGGCGCATTCGCTACATCGGCATCACCCACTACACGCCTTCGGCCTATGACGAAGTCGAAGCGGTGTTGCAGGCCGAGCCGCTGGATTTTCTGCAAATCAACTACGCCCTCGACGACCGGGGCGTGGAAAAGCGCATTCTGCCGCTGTGCCGCGAGCGCGGCGTGGCAGTGATCTGCAATCGGCCATTTGGCGGCGGTGGCTTGCTCGCCCGGCTCAAGGGCAAACCGCTGCCGGCGTGGGTGTCGGACGTGCAGGTCAACAGTTGGCCGCAACTGGCGCTGAAGTTTCTGCTGGCGCACCCGGCGGTGACTTGCGTGATTCCCGGCACCGGCAATCCACGCTACATGGCTGATAACGTCAGGGCGGGATTCGGGCCGATGCTCACCGATGCGCAGCGCCATCAGTTGATTGCGCTGGTGGGGTAGGCCGAATCACTCGCGATAGCGCAGCGCCTCCAGCAACAAGGCAAACGCCGGTGCCGCCTGGCGTCGGCTCGGGTAGTAAAGGTGATAACCGGCGAAGGTCGGGCACCAGTCTTCGAGCACTTGCAGCAAGCGGCCATCGGCCAGGTACGGCGCGACGATGTTTTCCGGGATATAGCTCAGGCCGAAACCGTCCAGGGCCGCATCAAGCAGCGGGTAGACGCCGTTCAGCGTGACTTGTCCGGAAACCCGCACCTTGAGGCTCTCGCCATCTTTTTCGAATTCCCAGGTATAGAGCCCGCCGTTAGTGGGCAGGCGCAAATTGTTGCAGGCGTGTTCGGTGAGCGCGCGTGGCGTTTGCGGCACTGAGCGGCTGGCGAAATACGCGGGCGACCCGACCACCGCCATGCGCATGTCCGGGCCGATGCGCGTCGCGATCATGCCTTGCGCCACGTCCTCGCCCAGGCGCACGCCCGCGTCGAAACCTTGCCCGGCGATGTCGACGAAACCGTAATCGCAGCAGACTTCGACGGCGATATCCGGGTAGCGCGGCAAAAACTTCTTGAGCACCGGGCGCAGCAGCCAGTCCAGCGAATGGTCGGTGGCGTTGATACGGATCTTGCCGGCCGGGGTTTCGCGCAGATTACTCAGAGCAGCGAGTTCTACCTCGATCTCTTCAAAGCGCGGGCCAACAGTTTGCAAAAGGTGTTCACCAGCCTCGGTGGGGGAGACGCTACGGGTGGTGCGGGTCAGCAGGCGCAGGCCCAATCGCGCTTCAAGGGCGCGAATGGTATGACTGAGCGCCGATTGCGAGACGCCGAGTTTGGCCGCAGCCTTGGTGAAACTGCGCTCACGTGCCACGGCGAGAAAGGCGAGCAGGTCAGTGGCGTTTTCACGAAGCATTGATGAGTGTCCTGCATAAGTTTTTTCGAATTCTAGTCGATTATCTAAAGAGTACAGCCCGATAAAGTGAACGCATGTCCCGTGTTGGCAGTGCCGCAGGGGTTTGTCGAAATTCTGGAGGGCTGGTCATGAATCCGATTACTGCATCTGCTTTGACTCTTTCGTTGTTGGCTGCGGATGTTCAGGCCAATGAACATCCACGGGTGAGGGTAACGCCCAATGGATCACAACCATCGGCTAAAGGGCCGGCTGACTGGTTTGCCGGCGCCGTGCGGATTGATGCGCCATTCAAAGGCAGCGATGACGCGCGAGTCAGCGGCGCCACGGTGACATTCGAGCCCGGAGCAAGGACGGCGTGGCACACCCATCCGTTGGGTCAGACGCTGATCGTTACTGCTGGTTCAGGTTTTGTGCAGGAGTGGGGGCAACCTGTTCGGCAGATTCGTCCTGGCGACACGGTGTGGATCGCGCCCGGTGCCAAGCATTGGCATGGCGCGGCACCAACCACGGCGATGACGCACATCGCTATTGCCGAAGTGCTGGATGGCAATGTGGTGGAGTGGATGGAGCAGGTGAGCGAAGCGCAGTATCCGCGCACCGAGTGAGCCCATTTCCCTCACCCCAGCCCTCCCGAAACGTCGGACCGCCCGGTGGGAGAGGGAGCCGACGGAGGTGTCTTGCGCTATACATCGACCTGAAAGAGCAGCGTCGATTATGGATTCGGCAATGCTCTTTCAGGTCGGCGTAGTTCTGAAGCATCCCCCAATCGGTCCCCTCTCCCTTTGGGAGAGGGTTAGGGTGAGGGGCTTTTCAGCGCTTCAGATCATTTCCGGCAACGACGAGAGAATCTTGTCCAGGGTAATCGGATACTCCCGCACCCGTGCCCCGGTCGCGTTGTAGATCGCATTCGCCACCGCCGCACTCACCCCGCAAATCCCCAACTCACCTACACCCTTGGCCTTCATCGGCGAAGAAATCGGATCGGTCTCATCAAGAAAAATCACCTCCTGATGCGGAATGTCGGCGTGCACCGGCACCTCATACCCAGCCAGATCGTGGTTGACGAAAAAGCCAAGCTTCTTGTCGACCGCCAATTCCTCCATCAACGCCGCGCCAACTCCCATGGTCATCGCCCCGATCACCTGACTGCGCGCGGCTTTCGGGTTAAGAATCCGTCCGGCAGAACACACGGCGAGCATGCGCCGCACGCGAACTTCGCCAGTCGCCGCATCCACCGCGACTTCAACAAAGTGCGCACCAAACGTCGACTGCTGATACTGCTTGGCAAGGTCGGCGAACTCAATGCTGTCCTCTGCTTCAACAACGCCGTTCTGCGCCGCATTGCGCAGCGGCAAGGTTTTGCCGCCGGCTCGCACCTGACCGTCAGTAAACTCGACTTCGCCATTCATGCCCAGTTTTGCCGCGACCGCTTCACGCAGTTTTACGCACGCGGCATAGACCCCGGCCGTCGAGCAGTTGGCGCCGAACTGGCCACCGGAGCCCGCTGACACGGGGAAGTTCGAATCGCCCAACCGCACCACGACATCGTCGATACCCACGCCCATCATCTCGGCAGCGGTCTGCGCGATGATCGTGTAACTGCCGGTGCCGATGTCGGTCATGTCGGTTTCCACCGTGACCTTGCCGTCGCGCTCCAGTCGGACCCGTGCGCCGGACTCCACCAGCAGGTTATTACGGATTGCTGCACCGACGCCCATGCCGATCAGCCAGCGACCCTCGCGGCGGCTGCCGGGCGTGGCGTTGCGCTGGTCCCAGCCGAATTTATCGGCACCGGTTTGCAGGCATTCGATCAAACGCCGCTGGGAGAATGGCCGCTCGGTTTTCACCGGGTCGACCTGAGTGTCATTGAGGATGCGGAACTGGATCGGATCGAGTTTGAGCTGCTCGGCCATTTCATCCATGGCGATTTCCAGCGCCATCAACCCCGGTGTTTCTCCCGGTGCACGCATGGCGTTGCCTTCGGGCAGATCGAGCGGCGCCAGACGCATGCTGACCAAACGATTTTGTGCGGCGTAGAGCAACTGACTCGGTTGCGCCGCGACCTCGACTTTGCCGTCCTCAAGGTTGCCCGACCAGCCTTCGTGAGCGATGGCGGTGAGTTTGCCGTCCGCCGTCGCCCCCATACGGATGCGCTGGATAGTCGCTGGACGGTGGGTGGTGTTGTTGGGGATCTGTGGGCGGGCGAGGGCGACTTTCACCGGTCTGCTCGCCATGCGCGCGCCGAGGGCGGCGAGTATCGCGTCGGCGCGAATAAACAGCTTGCCGCCAAAACCGCCGCCAATGTACGGCGAGATCAAGCGGACTTTTTCCTCGGGCAAGCCAAGGGTAGTGGCGATGTCGCCGACGCTCCAGGCGATCATCTGGTTGGACGTCCACAAGGTCAGCTGATCGCCTTTCCAGGCGGCCAATGTTGCGTGCGGCTCCATCATCGCGTGGGACTGATCCGGGGTGGTGTAGGTCTGGTCGAACTGCACAGGCGCGGCGGTAAAAGCGGCGGCAAAATCGCCGTGTTTTACGTCTGGCAGTTCGTCTTTCGGTTCAACGCCTTGATCGCGCACGCTGGCCAGATCGAACTCGCCTTTGGCCGCGACATAATCGACTTTTACCAACTGCGCAGCGGCGCGGGCCTGCTCGAAAGTCTCGGCGACCACCAGCGCGACAGCCTGGTGATAATGCTGCACCTCAGGGCCGGCCAGCAGGTGCGCCGAGTTGTATTTGCCCTTGCCGAGTTTGCCGGCGTTGGCGGCGGTAACGATCGCCAGAACACCGGGCGCGGCTTTGGCTGCTTCCAGATCGATGTTGGTAATGCGGCCCTTGGCGATGGCCGAGCCGACCATGAAACCGTAGGCCTGATTTGCCACCGCCTCATGTTGCTCGTAGGCGTACGGCGCCTGGCCGCAAGTTTTCAGTTTGCCTTCGATACGGTCGGTGGGCTTGCCGATGACCTTCAATTGATCAATCGGATTGGTGGCGGCGGGCGTGTCGAATTTCATGCTTCATCCCTCGCTTGCGCCAACACCGAGCCGAGCGTGCGCTCGACCAGGGTCAGTTTGAATTGGTTGTCGTCGGTTGGCGTGGCGCCTTCGAGCAATCGGTCGCTGACGGCTTTCGCACCCTTTGGCAGAAGCGCTTCAGCCGCTTCGACGCGCCACGGTTTCGGCGCAATGCCGCCGACGGCGATGCGGCCGCTGCCGTCCTTTTGCAGGATCAGGCCAACCGACACCAGCGCAAACGCGTAGGACGAACGATCACGTACCTTGTGGTAAACGTGGGTGCCGCCGACAGGCGCAGGCAACGTTACAGCGGTGATGAACTCGCCAACGGTCAGGCTGGTTTCAATGTTCGGTGTGTCGCCGGGCAACTGATGGAAATCCGCCATGGCAATGCGGCGCGTGCTGCCGTCGGGTTTGACCGTTTCAATCTGCGCATCGAGGGCGCGCATCGCAATCGCCATGTCGCTCGGGTGCGTGGCGATGCACGCCGCGCTGACGCCGATGATTCCCAACTGCCGACTGACCCCGCCAATCGCCGCACAGCCACTGCCGGGATTGCGCTTGTTGCAGGCCTGATTAGTGTCGTAGAAATACGGGCAGCGCGTGCGTTGCAGCAGGTTGCCCGCGGTGGTCGCCATGTTGCGCAACTGTCCCGAAGCGCCGGCGAGCAGAGCGCGCGACAGCAGCGCGTAGTCCTTGCGCACGCGGGCGTCGGCAGCCAGATCAGTGTTGCGCACCAGCGCACCGATGCGCAGACCGCCCTCGGGCGTGGCTTCGATCTGATCCAGGCCGAGGTGATTGACGTCGATAAGGTGCAGCGGAGTTTCGATGTCGAGCTTCATCAGATCGAGCAGGTTGGTGCCGCCGGCGATGAATTTCGCGCCTTCGATCTGCGCCGCTTGTGCCGCGGCGGCGGGGGAGTCGGCGCGGCTGTAATTGAACGGTCTCATGCCGGCACCTCCGCGACTTCGGTTATCGCCTCGATGATGTTCGAGTAGGCGCCGCAACGGCAGATATTGCCGCTCATGCGTTCCTGGAATTCTGATGCGATCAGTTGTGGTTGCTCGGTCAGGCTGGGACTGACATGGCTGGGAATACCGTCGCGGATTTCCTTGATGACCGCCACCGCCGAGCAAATCTGCCCCGGCGTGCAATAGCCGCACTGATAGCCGTCGTGTTTGATGAACGCGGCTTGCATCGGGTGCAGGTTTTCCGGCATGCCGAGGCCTTCGATGGTGGTGATCTCTGAGCCTTCGTGCATGACCGCCAGGGTCAGGCAGGAATTGATCCGTCGACCATCGGCGATCACCGTGCACGCGCCGCACTGGCCGTGGTCGCAGCCTTTTTTGCTGCCGGTCAGGTGCAGGTGTTCACGCAGGGCGTCGAGCAGGGTGGTGCGGTTGTCGACCTCAAGGGCGCGGGGTTTGCCATTGATTTGAATCGTCACTTTGTTCATGGCCGGTTGCTCCAGATTGGCGGCGTAGGCCTTGAGGCTGATAAAGGGGGGCATCGCAAACGCGGTTGCGGTCACGGCGCCGAGGATCAGAAATTTGCGTCGGGAAATCGGCATGGTTCGATTCCTTTTTCTCTCAATCAGGCGGCAGGGTTGCGAATGGCCCATGGGGGCACGCCGGCATGCTTGCCAGTCTCGTTCTAGGAATGACCGCCGGGGAGAGCAAAAGGTTTTTGCGGATTTACGCTATAGAGTTATGCGCACAGCTCATCAATGGTCTGGCCGACACAGATTCAATGTAGGTCTTCGCCTGCTCGCGATGGCGGGGTGTCAGCCAATATAGGTGTTGAATGACAGGGCCTCATCGCTGGCAAGCCAGCTCCCACAGGGACTTATGCCGTAAACACAATTTGATTCACAACATAGAAACCTGTGGGAGCTGGATTGCCAGCGATGAGGCCAGATCATCCAGCCTCAATGCCCGCCAACCACCATATGGGTAAACGGCGCCACATACGCCTGCAACGTCACCAACCCGCCAACCAGAATCGCCAGCACAATCGAGTGAAAGAACACATAGCGCAAAATCTCGCCTTCATGCCCGTACCAACGCGTCGCCGTGGAGGCCACCACTATCGATTGCGCATCGACCATCTTGCCCATTACCCCGCCCGAACTGTTCGCCGCCGCCATCAGGATCGGACTGATCCCGAGCTGCTCCGACGTCACCCGTTGCAGCCCGCCAAACAGCACGTTCGAAGCGGTATCCGAGCCCGTCAACGCCACGCCCAGCCACCCGAGCAAGGTGCCGAACATCGGATAGAAAATCCCCGTCGCCGCAAACGCCAGGCCCATGGTTGCGTCGAGTCCCGAGTAACGCGTGAGGAACCCCAGCGCCAGCATCGCCGCAATGGTAATCAGCGAAAAGCGCACCACCCACAGCGTGCGCAGGTACTGCTTGAACAGTTGCGGAATCGAGTAGCCCATCAGCAGACCGCCGACGACCGCCGCGAGCAAAATCCCGCTGCCGGTGGCGGTGAACCAGGTGAATTTGTACACCGCTTCCTCGGCTTTCGGCGCGGGTACCACTGGCGGGACTTTCTCGATTTGCAGGTGCAGCGTGGTGAAGGTCACGGCCGGAGCGAAAATCGGGTTGGCCTCGTTGACCGGTTTGCCTTGCGGATCGAGTTTCGCCGAATGCGTGACCGGATCGATTGCCGGGCGCACGTCGAACATGTTCTTGAAGCCCTGGGTGCCCCAGGCAAACACAAACACGGTGAGGATGATCCACGGCATCCACGCGCGCATCACCGCCGGGCGCGCCTGATCGCTGAACGCGGCGCTGGCGGTGACTTTTTCTTCCTCGACTTTCGAGTTGTCGACTCGCCCTGACAGCGCCGCCGAGGTATGAATCGTCGCCGGTTTCCACACCTTCAAGAACAGCGTCAGGCACGCCATGGAAATAAGCGCGGCGATCACGTCCACCAGCATTGGTCCGTGGAAGTTCGACACGAGGAATTGCGGCACGGCGAAGCTGACCCCGGCCACCAGAATCGCCGGCCAGATCTCCAGCATCTTGCGCCACCCGGCGAACGCCCAGATCAACCAGAACGGCACCAGCACGGAAAAGAACGGCAGTTGCCGACCGACCATCATCGACAGTTCCATCTCATCCAGTCCGGTGACTTTGGCCAGGGTGATGATCGGCGTACCGAGCGCACCGAAGGCCACTGGCGCGGTGTTGGCGATCAAGGCCAGACCGGACGCGGCCAACGGTGAAAAACCGAGACCGATCAGAATCGCCCCGGTCACCGCTACCGGCGTGCCGAAGCCCGCCGCGCCTTCGAAAAACGCCCCGAAGCAGAAGGCGATCAACAGCAACTGCAAACGTCGATCGTCAGTGATCCGCGCCAGTGAATCCTGCAGCACCTTGAACGAACCGTTCTCGGTGGTCAGGCGATGCAGGAAGATGATGTTGAGCACGATCCAGCCAATCGGCAACAAGCCGTTGGCTGCGCCGAACAGCGCCGCAGAACCGGCCATGCTCGCCGGCATGCCGAAGGCGAAAATCGAAATCAGCAGCGCCGAAGCGAGGGCGAGCAGGGCGGCCAGATGCGCCTTGACGTGGAAGAAGGCCAGCGCCGCGAGCATCACCACCACCGGCACGGCGGCCATGAGCGTGGAGATCACCGGGTTGCCGAACGGATCATAGATTTGCTGCCAGACCATGGTGCACCTCTGCTTTTTATTCTTGAGGGCGCAGGTCCGTTGCGTGGGTATCGTCAAGAAGCAGTATAGGTGGCATTACGCCGCCGTTCGGACAGGGTGATTGAGGCGATAAACGGTCATTGCTGGCCACTGAATCAAAGTGTTTTTGCCCGGTCGTATGGGCGGCTGCGCGCACTGCGTCCTGAAGGAGCAGGCAGCGTTGGCCGTTCCGTCGTCAAGACCTTGGTTTTAGGGAAGTGTTGAATGAAGCGCGCTACAACGATGTTGCTGACCGTGACCGCCGCCGTAATGCTCGGTGGCTGTGTGGCGGATTTTGATGATGACCACCGCCACGGCCGGCATTACGACCGCGATCATGGGCGCAATTACGACCATGACCGACGCTGGGATGACCGCGATGACGACCGCCGCGACGGGCGTCGCTACTACCGTGATCGCGATGATGAATGACTGAGTTCTGCGCGTCGGGCATGAAAAGAGTTACGCAGACATGAGGGGATGGACTCGATGATGGCGATTCAGTAGCATCGCCGTCTTTTTGCCTTTCTCACCCAAGGATGATCATGTCTGTCTCTCCTCTGTTGCGCTGCTCGCCCGCTGTAATCTGCGCAGCGCTGTCGGGGCTCTTGCTTTCGGGATGCTCTGTGACGGGCACTTATCAGGATGCTACCGACAGCAATGCCGCCAAGCTGCGTTTTGTCGCCAATACCGATAACGCAACGATGGACTACTACGATGCAGAGCATTGCGATGGTCTGACGACGGGCCTGCTCAACAATCTGTTCATCCCCGACAGCAACCGCCGGGCCGGCATGATGGTCGCCCCACCGGAAAAGGCCAGGGGCTATCTGGAAATCAAACTGCCGCCTGAAAAAGACCTGTACCTGAGTGTCAACACCCAAGTGGGTTATGCCGTTTGCGGATACGGTTTCAACTTCAAACCTGAGCGTGGTTCAGAGTACGAATTGACCCTCAGCGTCAAGGGCCGGCAATGCTCGACATTGTTGCAGCAGGTGCAGCGTATTGACGGCAAGGACCTGCGCACGCCCATTCCAATGAAACGAGAGGGACTGGAGGCATGTGCCGGGCGTGGGATCTTTCCGAAAACACTGGTGCAGTTGCCGGATACGCCGGAGCGCACCGCCATGATCGATCGCATCGTCGAGGCGAGTCTTTTCGTGGCGATCAAATCTGATCTGAAAACGCCGACGTCGACGAGCTTTTCCCCGGACAAAATCGATTCGATGGTCAGCGAGCGCAAGGGCAAAATCCGCTTCGAATTGCCGGATGAGTATTGGACGCTTTATCGCCAGAATCTGTTCGAGTTCACCCATGAAAGCGATGCCATTGCCAGCGAGGCGATGGCACGTACCAGCGATGAGTACCGCAAGCGTTTGCGCAGTATCGACGACCAGCAGTTGAAGGCATGGTCCGCCGTTGACGGTACTTCCGGTAAGCGCGGCAACGTGGCGCCGACGGAGATGGAGACGGCCATGATCCAGTTTTACTATCAGTCGGCCAAAGAGGAGATGGCCGAAGCCAGCAGACGCCATCTCGACCGCATGGCTAGATTGGAAGCGCAGTACGACGTGTGCTCGCGTTATCGCGATTGCTGGACACGTTGAGCAGCGTTACTGCGTTGTAAAAAAGCCCACTGCGCCGAAACGGCCAGTGGGCTTTTTTGTGCGTGTTGCAATTAAAAGTGAGCGCTCGCCTGGACGCTGGATCGCGCAGGCACGGAGGCCTCGATGTCCAGCAAATGGGTGGCGAGAATGTCGCTCAGAAAGCGGAACTGATCGTTGATGCCAACCACTTCATTGCTGAAATGATTGGTCGCGGCGGGCATCAGCAGATCTTCGAAATCTTCGTTGAACACCAGCGTCTGCGCCTTGCGGTTGACGACGTGTTGTTCGTAGTAGTTGCTGCCGAACACCGGGAAACTCACGGAGAGTGCGATGGTGTGAATCATGATGTGAACTCCTCGTTGTGTCTCGGATGGGGCAATCGTGCCTTCGCCGGACGGCGGGCGGAAGGCAATCGTCGCGATGGTGAATATCGACGGCATTGATGGTTGGGAATTCGGTGGTGGGTTTGCTGGCCCCATCGCCGGCAAGCCAGCTCCCACGGGAATCGCGGGTGCTCACAAAATCCAAGTTCGCTGGAGATCACTGTGGGAGCTGGCTTGCCAGCGATAGGGCCAGCACCTCCACCATCAGGCTCTACTGATCCACCTATACTCAAATCTGCCTATCTCCTGATTTGAAGGAAACCGCCACCGTGACCCTGCGTGCGCTGGCCCTTGCCGCACTGTTTCTGCTGGCCGGCTGCGCCTCTTCGGTGCGGGCCCCTGCACCCGCGCCGGCAGTGGTTGTGTCACCCGCGACCTGGCAGCAAGTCGACCGCGAGATCGTCAGTGCTTCGCAACAGGCCACCGAGCAGGTCAAGCTGTTCGCCCGTGGCTCGATGGAACATTGGCGCACTCGCGTCTATCAGCAAACTGAAGAAAATTTCATCCCGTGGTTCAGCAGCTATTGGACCCAGGAATGGCTGTCGATGAAGGTCAGTTGGTACACGATCAGTGCCGGCGGCGAGCAGGACGCATCGGCCAAGCGACTGGCGACGTATCTGCTTGAGCAATATCAGGAAAGGGTCCTTGCGCCGGTGGCGGTGGAGATCGATCCGGACGCCATTCTGGGGCAGGCCACAGCGTTCTATGCGCAACTGATGGCGCAACAGATGCCGCTCATCGCCCAGCGTTACGGTGTGCCTGTCGCTCAGCTCAACGGGCGTTTGCAGAAGATACCGGCGATCGCACTTGGCCCGCCGCCTGCTCGCGACGCCTCGTTGTACAAGGTCATCAGCACCGAACCGTTGAACACGCTGCCGGCCTACGCGGCGCTGATCGACAAGATTCACACCGACGGCGGCGCCAAGGGCATTGCCTCGACCGACGCCGGTATGGCACCCGTGGCCAAACGCGCCAGCCAGCGCATGGAAGCGGAAATGGCCCCGCGTGGCGCCGCCAGCGCCGTCGCAGCAGCGGCCGGCAAACTGGCTGGGGCGATGATCTCGGTGGGAGTGATGGGGATCCGGGCGATCCTCCAGGCCAACGACCGGCCTGACAGCGAGGCGCTGATCCGCAGCAGCCTGGGCAACACCTTTGACAAGGCCTGGCTGAAACTGGTGCAGAACCCGACCACCGGCGTCATGGCCGGCACGTTGCACATGGCCGGGCAGGTCGAGCGCAATCTGGGTGGGGGCGAGGAGCCGTCGGTCGGGTTGGGCGTGAATCGTGTCGAATGGCAGCCGCCGCAATCGACCATTCAACAGAACGAACCCACCGTACAAGGAAAATAGTCATGGCTTACATCGATATTTTTGTTGCCCCGGTCCCGACTGCCAATCGTGAACAGTACAAAAAACATGCCGAAATCGCCGCGGTACTCTTTAAGGAATACGGCGCTCTGAGCGTGGCCGAATGCTGGGGTGACGACGTGCCGGACGGCAAGCTCACGTCGTTCCCGATGGCAGTGAAACTCAAGGAGGGTGAAACCGTGGCGTCTGGCTGGCTGATCTGGCCGGACAAGGCCACTCGCGATGCCGGCATGGCGAAAATGATGGAAGACCCGCGCATGAAACCCGACGTCAACCCGATGCCGTTTGACGGGCAGCGCATGATTTATGGCGGCTTCCAGTACCTCATCGAGCCCTGAAGCCTGAAACTTTCGGGAACTCGAATAACTCTGTGAGAGCTGGTTTGCCAGCGATCGGGCCAGCCTGTTCAGCATCAGTGTTGACGGGGCTATCGCCATCGCTGGCAAGCCAGCTCCCACAGGGATTTGCGCTGGATGGACGATCGTGGCATCCCGCAGGTTTTGTATCTCATTCTGCTGACGGGGTGATCCGGCAGCTTTTGCGGTGGCGGATCTGTTCGTCCGTCGGCCGCTCACGGATGAATTCGAAACGTGGCTCGCCCTCGCTGTAATGCACCAGCCAGCCCCATTCCAGTTCTTGTTCATCCTGCCCGGGATTCGGTGGCCGGGCCCACCACGGCTCTTTGCTGAGGATCTCGCGCATGGCGACCTCCGGTTGATGGCAATCCTTGAACTATAGACCTGCGTTGCGAGTCGTCAGATCAGGCTGTGTAGAATCTGCCGTTCAACCAGTGAAGGAGCAGGCCATGACCGACGAAGCGCACAGGGATGAGCCGTTCAAGCGGCTGTTTTTTGCACTGGACTGCCCACCGGCGCAGCGCAAGGCGATAGCTCAGTGGCGTGCGGAGTTGGGTTTGCGGGCCGGCAAAGCTGTACCGGCGGATAATTTTCACCTGACCCTGTTGTTCCTCGGCGCCGTGCCGCTGGCGCAGATCGGCGAGGTCTGCGAAGCCGCTGGCAAAGTGCGCACGCCGGGGCAGGCGTTGCGCATTTCATTGGATCGCTTGCAGGTCTGGCACCGCGCCGGGGTGTTGTCACTGGCGCCCGAGCAAGCGCCGCCGGAGTTGCTGCGCCTGGTCTACGGCCTGGAACAGGCCATGCGGCCATTCGGCTTTGAAGAGACAGCCCGAGAGTTTCGCCCGCACCTGACATTGGCGCGTGACTACCGTGCGCAGGAGCCGGAATCCGCTACGCCACCAGAGTTTTTCCTGCGTGCCGAACGCTTTGCCTTGTTCGAATCGCACAAGGGCCGTTACCGCGTTCTGCAGGATTGGCCGCTGATCTGAAGAGACAAAAAAAGGCGCCCGAGGGCGCCTGAAATTCACCTGAGCCGAGGGAGCCAGGTGAGGCCGTTCATCTGCAGGGTGCAGCGGTGGTAAGGCGCTGCGTGAACGGGAAAGCACTGAATTATTTAAGCTAAGAAAATCCTGGGCCAGGCACTGTCTGAATGTGATCTCAAAACCCTGTGGGAGCTGGCTTGCCAGCGATGGGGTCAGCACATCCGAATCACCTTTGCCTGACCCACCGTCATCGCTGGCAAGCCAGCTCCCACATGTTCATCAGTGTTGTTGGAACTCCAACTCCGTAGGGTTACTTGCCGAGTTTCACTCGGGTCCAGCCACGGGTCATGATCCGCTGGGTGGCAATCGGCTGATCCGGCACCGCATACAAAGTCGCCATCACCGCTTGCGACGGGTACGAGCCCGGGTCGTTGCGGATCGCTTCGTCCACCAGCGGTGTAGCGGCCGAGTTGGCATTGCTGTAGCCGTTGCTGTTGGTGATCTCGGCAATGATGTCCGGGCGCATCAGGAAGTCCATGAACAAGTAAGCGTTCTCGACGTTCGCCGCATCGCGCGGGATGGCGACCATGTCGTAGAAGCTGCCGGCGCCTTCCTTAGGGATGCTGTAGTCGATCACCACATTGTTCCCCGATTCCACGGCGCGAGCTTTGGCCTGCAGGACGTCACCGGAGTAACCGACCGCCACGCAGATGTTGCCGTTGGCCAGATCGGAGATGTACTTCGAGGAATGGAAGTACGCCACGTTCGGGCGGATCTTCATGAACAGCGCCTCGGCTTCCTTGATGTGCGCGGTGTCCTTGTCGTTCACCGGGTAGCCCAGATAGTGCAGGGCGGCCGGGATCATTTCGGTCGGCGAGTCGAGGAAGCTGATGCCGCAGGCTTTGAGCTTTTCAGCGTTTTCCGGTTTGAACAGCAAGTCCCAGAAATTGGTCGGGGCGTTGGCGCCGAGTACTTCCTTGACCTTGGCCGGGTTGAAACCGATGCCGATCGAACCCCACATGTACGGGAACGCGTGGGCGTTGTCCGGATCACTGGCGGCAGCGTTTTTCAGCAGCACCGGGTTGAGATTCTTCCAGTTCGGCAGCTTTGATTTATCCAGCGTCTGATAGACGCCGGCCTTGATCTGCTTGGCCAGGAAACTGTTGGACGGCACGACCAGGTCGTAACCGGATTTGCCCGCCAGCAAACGCGCCTCAAGGGTCTCGTTGCTGTCGAAGACGTCGTAGGTCACGCGGATACCGGTCTCGTCTTCGAACTTCTTGACGGTGTCCGGCGCGATGTAATCGGACCAGTTGTAAACACGCAGCACCTTGTCGTTGGCCTGGGCGCCCATGACGATTGCGCCCATTAAGGACAGTGTCAGCAGAGTCCTGCCAAACATTTTCATCGGTGAAACTCCATTCTTCTTATTCAAAAACACAACACAAAAATCTTGGTATACACAGAACCATTGTGGCGAGGGAGCTTGCTCCCGCTGGGCTGCGCAGCGGCCCCAAAGATCTTGTGAGCGCTGCGCACTCAAGCGGGAGCAAGCTCCCTCGCCACAAAAGCGGTAACTCTCTATGCGGTGGCGGCGCGCTGCGGCTGCCACGACTCATTCGCCGTCTGATCCATCGCTTCCTGAATCGCCTTCTTGCGGCTGGCCTCTGCCTTGCGGCCGAAGTACCAGACCAGGAAAGTCACCAGCGACACCGCCAGCAGAATCAAGCTCGCCACCGCGTTGATCTCAGGCTTCACGCCCAGACGCACCGCCGAGAACACTTCCATCGGCAGGGTGGTGGAGCCCGGCCCGGACACGAAGCTGGCCAACACCAGGTCATCCAGCGACAGCGCGAACGACATCATCCCGCCCGCGGCCAGCGACGGCGCGATCATTGGAATCGTGATGAGGAAGAACACCTTGAACGGCTTCGCGCCCAGATCCATCGCCGCTTCTTCGATCGACAGGTCCAGTTCACGCAGGCGGGCGGAGACTACCACCGCCACATAGGCTGCACAAAACGTGGTGTGGGCGATCCAGATCGTCACGATGCCACGTTCCTGCGGCCAGCCGATCAGTTGCGCCATCGCCACGAACAGCAACAACAGCGACAGACCGGTGATCACTTCCGGCATCACCAACGGCGCTGTGACCAGGCCACCAAACAGCGTGCGGCCCTTGAAGCGGGTGACGCGCGTCAGCACGAAGGCGGCGAGGGTGCCCAAGGCCACCGCAGCAATCGCGGTGTAGCAGGCGATTTCCAGCGAGCGCACCACCGAGCCCATCAGTTGCGTGTTGTCGAGCAAGCCGACGTACCACTTCACCGACCAGCCGCCCCACACCGTCACCAGTTTCGAGGCGTTAAACGAGTAGATCACCAGAATCAGCATCGGCAGATAGATGAACATCAGGCCGAAGATCAGCATGAACTTGGAAAAACCGAAGCGTTTCATCCCCGTGCCTCCATCTCTTTGGCCTGGCTGCGGTTGAACAGCAGAATCGGCACAATCAGTATCAACAGCATCACCACCGCCAGGGCGGATGCCACCGGCCAGTCGCGGTTATTGAAGAACTCTTGCCACAGCACGCGACCGATCATCAGTGTCTCCGGGCCACCCAGCAGTTCCGGAATCACGAACTCACCGACCACCGGAATGAACACCAGCATGCAGCCTGCAATAATGCCGTTCTTGGCCAGCGGCACGGTGATTTTCCAGAAGTTGTTGAAGTTGCTCGAGCCCAGATCCGACGCGGCTTCCAGCAGGCTGCCGTCGTGCTTCACCAGGTTGGCGTACAGCGGCAGCACCATGAACGGCAGATAGGCATAAACCACGCCGATATACACGGCGGTGTTGGTGTTGAGGATCTCGATCGGGTGATCGGTCAGCCCCGTCCACATCAGAAATGCGTTAAGCAGACCGTTGTTGCTGAGGATGCCCATCCACGCGTAAACGCGGATCAGGATTGCGGTCCAGGTCGGCATCATGATCAACAGCAGCAGGACGTTTTGCGTTTCCTTGCCGGTTTTGGTGATCGCGTAGGCCATCGGGAAACCGATCAGCAGGCACATCATCGTGCTCAGTGCCGCGACCTTCAGCGAACCGAGGTACGCCGACAGGTACAACTCGTCTTCGCCGAGCATGGTGTAGTTGCCGATGTTCAGCATCAGCTGGAATTTCTGTTCGGCGTAGGTGTAGATCTCCGAGTACGGCGGGATCGACAACGCGGCTTCCGAGAAACTGATCTTCATCACCAGAAAAAACGGCAGCATGAAGAACAGGAACAGCCAGATGAACGGGATGCCGATGACGAACTTTCGCCCGCTGGGCACCAGGCGCAGGAATTGCTGATTGAAGGTTCTCATGAGCGCAGTACCACGCCGCTGTCGTCTTCCCACCAGACGTAAACCTTGTCGTCCCAGGTCGGACGCGCACCACGGCGTTCGGCGTTGGCCATGAACGACTGGACGATTTTGCCGCCGGGCAGCTCGACGTAGAACACCGAGTGACCGCCGAGGTAAGCGATGTCATGCACCTTGCCTTCGGACCAGTTGTAGCGGACTTCCGGTTTGATGGTGCTGACGAGCATTTTTTCCGGGCGGATCGCGTAGGTGATCGACTTGTCCTGCACCGAAGTGCTGACGCCGTGACCGACGTAAATCTTCTGCTGCAAGTCCGGGCTGTGGATGATCGCGTGACCTTCCAGGTCTTCCACCACGGTGCCGTCGAAAGCGTTCACGTTGCCGATGAACTCGCAGACCATGCGGCTGACCGGGGCTTCATAGATATCGACCGGGCTGCCGATCTGGGCGATCCAGCCCAGGTGCATGATCGCAATGCGCTCGGCCATGGTCATGGCCTCTTCCTGGTCGTGGGTCACCATCACGCAAGTCACGCCGACGCGCTCGATGATCTCTACCAGCTCAAGCTGCATCTGCGAACGCAGCTTTTTATCCAGCGCGCCCATCGGTTCGTCGAGCAGCAACAGCTTCGGCCGCTTGGCCAGCGAGCGGGCGAGGGCGACGCGCTGGCGCTGACCGCCGGAAAGTTGATGCGGCTTGCGTTTGGCGTATTGGGTCATGTGCACCAGGCGCAGCATTTCTTCGACGCGGGCGTCGATTTCGCTGGCCGGCAAACGGTCCTGTTTCAAGCCGAAGGCGATGTTCTGCGCGACGGTCATGTGTGGGAACAGCGCGTAGGACTGGAACATCATGTTGATCGGCCGCTCGTACGGCGGCATGTCGGTGATGTCCACGCCGTCGAGCAGAATCCGCCCTTCAGTCGGCCGCTCGAAACCGGCGAGCATGCGCAGCAGGGTCGATTTGCCCGAACCGGAGCCGCCAAGCAAGGCAAAGATTTCACCCTGATGGATCTCCAGGGACACGTCGTCCACTGCCGTGGTTTCGTCGAACTTCTTGGTGACACGATCGACTTTCACCAACACCTTTTTCGGTTGCTGATGACCTTCAAGTGCCTTCCTGTAAGTGCTGGAGGCGTTTGCCATGTGAAACTCCCAACAGGTTTCAGTCGCCGGGCCAACGTGGCCTGGCTTAAGAGTGGATTGCAGATCTGTAAGTGCATTCCCGGTCGGATCACATCCCCCTGTGGGAGCTGGCTTGCCAGCGATGGCGGAGGGTCAGTCACCCATTATGTTGAAGGTGATGGCCTCATCGCTGGCAAGCCAGCTCCCACAGGGTTTTGCATTGATCTGACGGGTACAGCTCATACCGATCCGGCTTGGTCGGCGCCGCCGTCCTGGCTGCCTGGGTCGTACTTGTTGTTATTACGGTTTGTTGTTTTCACGGATGACGGATACGCACACGCGCAACCGCCGACCCCGTGGGGGCAGTAAACAGTTTTGAAATCCCGGGTTGTATCAGCGCTGGTTGCGTCGCGCCGCCCGTTGCCGGCAAGCCTCGCCGAATGCCTGGAAAATTCGCAGGTAGTTCGGGTTGTCGAGCACTTGCCATTCCGGGTGCCATTGCACGCCGAGGGCAAACGTCGGGCTGTGCTCGACCGAGATCGCCTCGATCAGACCGTCCGGCGCCACCGCTTCGGCGCGCAGGCCGGGGCCGAGGCGGTCGATGCCCTGACTGTGGATCGAGTTGACCTGGAACTCGCCCGGCAACTCCAGCGCTTCGAACACGCCGCCATCCAGCACGGTCACGGCGTGAGCCAGTGCGTATTGCACGGCCACGTCCGGACTATCGGCTTCGCGGTGATCGAGCATGCCCGGCAACTCGTGCACTTTCTGATGCAGGCTGCCGCCGAACGCCACGTTCATTTCCTGGAAACCACGGCAGATGCCGAGCACCGGAACGCCCGCCGCGATGGCTGCACGCAATAAAGGAAGGGTGGTGGCATCCCGCGCCGGATCGTGATCCGTGCCGGGGGCGCTGGCCGGGCCTTGATAGTGGAAAGGTTCCACATTCGAGGGCGAACCGGTCAGCAGCAGACCGTCGAGTTGACCGAGCAGGTCCTCGATTTCAGTCAGGTTGCCAAGGGAAGGAATGACCACTGGCAACCCCAGCGCCGCAACGCTGACAGCGCGAACGTATTTGTCGCCGCTGATGTGATAGGGGTGCAGGCCAATCTGTTTGACGCACGCAGTAACGCCGATCAATGGCTTGAATGCCATTTTTATTCACCTCGAAGTTTGACACTTGAACGAGCTTTTCCGGAGCTTAGCCTCGTTGATTTTAATTAACAACTGCCATGTAAAAAATTCTAAACGCCGCTCATCAAATCTTCATGATTTCCGGGCCTCTGGCACCTGTATTGGCACGAGAGTGTTAAAAAAGGCCCTAAAAATAAAGGCTGAGCGGCCAGCTGTTCGCTATTGACTTCACTTTGCCGTTCGGGTTGACTGGCTCGGCGAAACAGCAGTGAACATAATAATTAACAGCTAAATAGGTGCATCATGTCGGTCCCTCTGCGTACCGTTCAACTCAACGAAGCAAACGCATTCCTTAAGAAATATCCTGAGGTTTTGTACGTCGACCTTCTGATTGCGGATATGAACGGTGTGGTGCGCGGCAAGCGCATCGAACGCACCAGTCTTCATAAGGTTTACGAGAAAGGCATCAACCTGCCGGCCTCGCTCTTCGCCCTCGACATCAATGGCTCCACGGTGGAAAGCACCGGCCTGGGTCTGGACATCGGCGACGCTGACCGCATCTGCTACCCGATCCCCGGCACCCTGAGCATCGAGCCGTGGCAGAAGCGCCCAACCGCCCAATTGCTGATGACCATGCACGAGCTCGAAGGCGAGCCGTTCTTCGCCGACCCGCGTGAAGTGCTGGCCAACGTCGTGCGCAAGTTCGATGACATGGGCCTGACCATCTGCGCCGCGTTCGAACTCGAGTTCTACCTGATCGATCAGGACAACGTGAACGGTCGTCCGCAGTCGCCACGTTCGCCGGTATCGGGCAAGCGTCCGGTGTCGACTCAGGTCTACCTGATCGACGACCTCGACGAATACGTCGACTGCCTGCAAGACATCCTCGAAGGCGCGAAAGAGCAGGGCATCCCCGCTGACGCCATCGTCAAGGAAAGCGCCCCGGCGCAGTTCGAAGTCAACCTGCATCACGTCTCCGACCCGATCAAGGCGTGCGACTACGCCGTCCTGCTCAAGCGTCTGGTGAAAAACATCGCCTACGACCACGAGATGGATACCACCTTCATGGCCAAGCCTTATCCGGGTCAGGCGGGCAACGGTCTGCACGTACACATTTCGATTCTGGACAAAGAAGGCAACAACATCTTTGCCAGCGAGGATCCCGAGCAGAACGCCGCGCTGCGTCACGCGATCGGCGGTGTGCTGGAGACCCTGCCTGCGCAAATGGCGTTCCTGTGCCCGAACGTCAACTCGTACCGTCGTTTCGGCGCACAGTTTTACGTGCCGAACTCGCCGAGCTGGGGCATCGACAACCGCACCGTGGCCGTGCGCGTACCGACCGGTTCCGCCGACGCCGTGCGCATCGAGCATCGTGTTGCCGGTGCCGACGCCAACCCGTACCTGTTGATGGCATCGGTACTGGCCGGTATTCACCACGGTCTGACCAATCAGATCGAACCGGGCGCCCCGGTGGAAGGCAACAGCTACGAGCAGAACGAGCAGAGCCTGCCGAACAACCTGCGCGATGCACTGCGCGAACTGGACGACAGCGAAGTCATGGCCCGCTACATCGACCCGCTGTACATCGACGTGTTCGTCGCTTGTAAAGAAAGCGAGCTGGCCGAGTTCGAGAACTCGATCTCTGACCTTGAGTACAACTGGTATCTGCATACGGTCTAAAGACCTATAGCGATTCCTGATGCACACCACCAACCCCTGTGGGAGCGGGCTTGCCCGCGATGAGGCCGTCACCTTCAGCATTGAAGGCGACTGACCCACCGCTATCGCGGGCAAGCCCGCTCCCACAGGGTTTTGGTCAGGTCGTGAAGATTGTCGGCATTTCGGCAATCACCCAATTCCCCCTTGTCGAGCCACAACAATGACTACAACCCGCAACGACTGGGAACAACGCTTCCAGTCCCTGACCATCGAATCCCGCGCCTTTATCAACGGCCAATACCGCCCGGCGATCAGCGGCGACACCTTCGAATGCCTGAGCCCCGTTGACGGTCGTTTCCTCGCCTCCGTGGCCAGCACCGACGAAGCCGACGCCAACCTCGCCGTCGAAGTCGCGCGCCAGTCTTTCGAGTCCGGCGTGTGGGCGAAAAAAGCCCCGGCCGAGCGCAAACGCATCCTGATCCGCTTCGCCGATCTGATCCTCCAGAACCAGGAAGAACTGGCGCTGCTGGAAACCCTCGACATGGGCAAACCGATCAGCGACTCGATGAGCATCGACATCCCGGCGACCGCCAACGCGATCCGCTGGAGCGCCGAAGCCATCGACAAGATCTACGACGAAGTGGCGGCCACCCCGCACGATCAACTCGGCCTCGTCACTCGCGAGCCTTCCGGTGTCGTCGCGGCCATCGTGCCGTGGAACTTCCCGCTGATCATGGCCAGCTGGAAATTCGCTCCAGCGCTGGCGGCCGGTAACTCGTTCATCCTCAAACCTTCGGAAAAATCGCCGCTGACCGCCATCCGCATCGCGCAGTTGGCGTTGGATGCCGGCATTCCAAAAGGCGTGTTCAACGTCCTGCCTGGCTTCGGCCACACCGTCGGCAAAGCATTGGCGTTGCACATGGACGTCGACGTGCTGGCCTTCACCGGCTCCACGGCGATTGCCAAACAGCTGATGATTTATGCCGGCCAAAGCAACATGAAACGCGTCTGGCTCGAAGCGGGGGGCAAGAGCCCGAACGTGGTGTTTGCCGACGCACCGGACTTGCGCGCAGCAGCCCAGGCCGCCGCCGGCGCCATCGCCTTCAACCAGGGCGAAGTGTGCACCGCCGGTTCGCGTCTGCTGGTCGAGCGTTCGATCCGCGAGCAGTTCATCCCGTTGCTGGTGGAAGCACTGCAAGCGTGGAAGCCGGGTCACGCACTGGACCCGGCGACCACCGTGGGTGCCGTGGTCGATCAGCGTCAACTGGACAACGTGCTGCGCTACATCAGCATCGGACGTGAGGAGGGCGCCGAGCTGATTGCTGGCGGCCAACGCGCTCTCGAAGAAACCGGTGGCCTCTATGTGCAGCCGGCGATCTTCGATGGCGTGACCAATGCGATGACCATCGCCCGCGAAGAAATCTTCGGCCCGGTGCTGTCGCTGATCACCTTCGACACCGCTGAAGAAGCGCTGCAGATCGCCAACGACAGCATCTTCGGCCTCGCCGCCGGTGTGTGGACCAGCAACCTGAGCAAGGCGCACACCTTCGCCCGGGGCCTGCGCGCCGGTAGCGTCTGGGTCAACCAGTACGACGGCGGCGACATGACCGCGCCGTTCGGTGGCTTCAAGCAGTCGGGCAACGGTCGCGACAAATCGCTGCACGCGTTCGACAAGTACACCGAGCTGAAAGCGACCTGGATCAAGCTCTAACTCTTTTACAACGGTGGTCGCTTTAACCGGCGACCCTCGGAGAACAATAAAATGAAACAACAACACGTCAACAGCTACTACGCCGCCACCCGCAACGAAGTCATCGACTTCCCGACTCTTGAAGAGTCGGTCGAGTGCGACGTCTGCATCATCGGCGCCGGCTACACCGGTCTGTCCTCGGCGCTGTTCCTGACCGAAGCCGGCTACAAGGTGACCGTACTGGAAGCGGCAAAAGTCGGCTACGGCGCCAGCGGTCGCAACGGCGGGCAACTGGTCAACTCCTACAGTCGCGACGTCGATGTGATCGAAGAACGCTACGGCGACAAGACTGCGGAAATCCTCGGCAGCATGATCTTCGAAGGCGCCGACATCATCCGTTCGCGCATCAAGGACTACGACATCAAATGCGATTACCGCCCGGGCGGTATCTTCGCAGCGATGAACAAGAAACAACTCAACGGTCTGGCAGAGCAAAAGCGCAGCTGGGAACGCTACGGCAACCGCAATCTGAAGATGCTTGACGCTGCGGATATTCGTCGTGAAGTCGGTTCCGATGCCTACGTCGGCGGCTTGCTGGACATGCAGGGCGGCCACGTTCACCCGTTGAACCTGGCCCTCGGTGAAGCGGCGGCCATTGTGCGTCTGGGCGGCAAGATCTACGAGCAATCGGCGGCCGTTGAAATCAAGTACGGCGAGCCAAATGTCGTACGCACCGCCAAAGGCCAAGTGCGCGCCAAGTACCTGCTGATCGCCGGCAACGCCTACCTGCCGCAAGGTCTGGACAATCGCGTGACCGCCAAAAGCATGCCGTGCGGCTCGCAGATCGTCGTCACCGAACCGTTGACTGAAAAACAGGCACGCAGCCTGATCACCAACAACTACTGCGTCGAAGACTGCAACTATCTGCTCGACTACTACCGTCTGACTGCCGACAACCGCCTGCTGTACGGCGGCGGCGTGGTCTACGGTGCGCGTGAACCGGACGACATCGAACAACTGATCCGCCCGAAGATTCTCAAGACCTTCCCGCAGCTCAAAGACGTCAAAATCGACTACCGCTGGACCGGCAACTTCTTGCTGACCATGTCGCGTATGCCGCAATTCGGCCGCATCGAGAAAAACGCCTACTACATGCAAGGCTACAGCGGCCACGGCGTCACCTGCTCGCACCTGGCCGGCAAACTGATCTCGGAAATGATCCGCGGCGACGCCGAACGCTTCAACGCCTTCGCCTCCCTGCCACACATGCCAATGCTCGGCGGCCGCACGTTCTCGGCGCCGTTGACTGCGCTCGGCGCGGTGTACTACTCGCTGCGTGACCGCTTCGGCATCTAGGTTACCTCCCCGGCGGCGGCCCCCAAGACCCCGCCGGTTTTTTACCTGACACCAAAGCTCAAACTGTAGGAGTGAGCCTGCTCGCGATGAGGCCAGCCCGGGCACCATCACTTCTCCAGAAACACCACAAACCCTGTGGGAGTCTGGCTTGCCAGCGATGGCGGTCAATCAGCAAAAAGTAATGTTGAATGTGCCACCCAATCGCTGGCAAGCCAGCTCCCACAGGTTTTGTATTCAGCCCAGAATTACCAACGGCAGGCTCATTTGATCCACCGTCCATCGAACCTGCTGAGCAACACCAGCAAACGTGATTTAATAGCCGCCTTTCACGGTTCCGGGACACGGGAGCAACGTGATCCGCGCCCTCGGCGCGTCACCCGCCACCCACCCCCATCGCCCTTAAGTCGTTCTCACATAAGGCTGTCATGGATACGGGTTCTCGACTCAAACTAGTACGCGAAAGCTACAAACTCTCCCAGCGCGAGCTGGCCCGGCGTAGCGGCGTGACCAATGCCACCATTTCCCTGATCGAACAGAATCGCGTCAGTCCCTCGGTCAGCTCCCTGAAAAAGCTGCTCGAAGGCATCCCGATGTCCCTGGCCGACTTCTTCACCTTCGACCAGCCGCCGCGCGAGCATCAATACGTCTTCCGGGCTAATGAACAGCCTGATCTCGGCCGCCATGGCCTGCGTCTGCTGCTGATCGGCGCCTCGGTGCCAAGCCGCCAGATGCGCTTGCTGCGCGAGCAATACGCCCCAGGTGCGAGTTCCGGGGAAGAGCCGATTGTGCATGCGGAAGGTGAGGAGTGCGGGCTTGTTACGCGCGGCACGGTTGAGTTGACCGTGGATGGCTCGGTGAGTGTTTTGAATGCCGGGGATGGGTATTACTTTCCGACAACGTTGCCGCACAAGTTCCGCAATATCGGGGCGGATGAGGCTGAGATTATTAGTGCGAATACGCCCGCCAACTTCTGATTACTGACCGATGCCAGAAGCGGCGGATGGCCGCTTCATGCGCATTCGATGACAGCGCCCTCAGGGCGTTGGCATGCTTAACCGATCCAGAGCACAGTTGTTGGCCGGTGTCTGCTCAGCCAGAACCAGTCGAGCTCCGGAATCCAGATCAACGATGTTGATCTGGCAGCTACTGATGACAGTCGGGCCATCGCTGATTCCACCTTCGACCACATATCGTGCGCCCGGCTTGAACTCGGTGACAAATTCGACCGAGCACCTGCGTTGCGCTGTGGCCGCACCCTCAAGCACCAGGCGGATCGGCTTGCCGGCCTCAATGGCTCGAAAACCCTGATGCTCCGTTGGATATCCCCCTCTGACCGAAAATAATTGCCGCTCGGGTGTCACCGGGACTGATCTGCCGTACTTACAGGCAATGGTCGGCGCTGCGCTGAGGGCGATGTAGTTGTGACGGCTGAGCAATGCGTCCATCTCACTGCGAATCTGCGCTTGAGGTGCGTTGGCCGGGGGCTCGTATTGCGGCATTGGCGCGCAACCTGCGATCAAAAGCAGGGCCGAGCCTGCGTACAACAGTTTCATGGCATTTCTGTCCGTAGTGGTTTGAGGTGGGTCATGAAGGTGACGGGATTACTTGCAGGGGGCTGCCTGACAGAATGACTTCTTTTGAGCACGTCTGCGTCATCTGGTCATTCGAGGCTCATCCAGCGGTCGGTGGCAGGATAATCGGCGCTGAAGCTATCAAATTGACACTATCTATTCCAGAGCCATTTTCGAGATGCGCAAGGTAGTTTTTTTGCGCCGTAGCGGAGATTCGTCAAGTAGCGTGGAGTGCGGGATTCCTTTTGGGGGGCGTAATTTCTTGATGGAAGGAAAAGTTTGTAGGCTCGATAGTATTGCTTTGTAAGAAAGCTCTGAGCAAGTACCTGATGACGCGGCATCCATGAAGCTATTGTTCTTCTGGCATGTTTGAATTGCATGACAGATATTCTTTATAGTTGGCAGGGCGTGAGGGGGAGTAGAAGTTCTCGAGATGTGTGTCTTGTGAGTGTGGGCTCTATATGTTGATTCGAGAGTTTTGTGTAGTTGTTGGTCTTTTTATCCTCACTATTCTTCTCAGTGCGTTGTATGGTGCGTTACTGGTACATAACCTTGGTAAGGTTTTTCCTTTGGATGGAGTTGTCAAAAAGGTGGTTTTGGGTTTTGTTTTTTTGGGGATGTTGTTTGTTAATTTTCGTTATTTCTTTGTTGAACAGCTTGCGGAATCGCTTGGTCGAGATACCAAGGTAGAAAAAACCCCAGTGATTGTCGGTTATCTTTATATCTTTATTTCTGCATTGTTTTGCGCTGAGGTTATCGTTCAATTCATCGCTCAGATTGTTGGTGAAGGATTCGGTTTTACCGATCTTTATCGGGGTGTTATAGGTGTGGTAGCGTTTGTGATAATTTCTATTTGGTTTTGGTTGCGTACAGAATTGTGATGCAACTAATTTGATGTTGGATTATTTGTGTCGTCTTTGTCTGTCATGCTTTTTATTGTAAATGAGTTAACCAGGGCTTCAAATGCTAAAGCCGCTTTTCCCATCTGATGGTAGACGTGCTCATAGTTTATCGGATCTCGAATAAACAGTTCGGTTGAGTCGGTTTTGCGAGTCAGTCTAAAGATGCCAATGATAGAAAGGCTTAAGTCGGCTGAGTAATAACTTATATTTCCATCGATTTCTCCTAAAAAAACTTGGTAGAGCTGTCTAGTAGGGCCGGTGATACCTTCTTTGCCTGGGCCGTTGTAAATATTCCCTAGACCTTCGTAAATATTGTTAACGCCATGGGCGTAGTACGCTACCCCCAGTGGCAGATTAATACCTCTCCGTTGCCCTATTAATATCGTACCTGTTTGTGCCTGCATTACTCCCGCCGCTACGCCAACGCCATTTTGCGCATAGAACAATACTTTTTCCGATAAGTCAGCGTACTCATCTTTCAGTGCCAGCAACCCTTGCTTCGCACTAATGACACCTTCATCCACCGCCCGAATAATCTCATTCGCATAAGACGAAACGAACTCGCCAAATCTGAGCTGACTGAAACTGTCATACAGCTGAGTAGCGCCAATCTGGCAGCCGAAGGCGACCAGATCAGCAGCAGCCCGTGTGACATCGTTAATGTCACACGAATCCTCATTCATCCTCGTTGCCCCAAGTGCTGTAGCCGCAGGTGCCCGCCTGAATGTGCGTCCAACTGATCTCTCGGTAAGTGAATGACACCAGTTCCTGTGGCTGTGCGTCGTTCAAATGGATGGCGTGGGGGACCTGGAGGTTGATGTGGGCGACTTTTGCACCGGCGATGTGGATTTTGAAGTATTTGTCCTGAGTACCAGCGGGAGAGGTTCGGTAGAAGAAAATGGTGCAGTCGAGCACTTCGCGTTCGTGAAGTGCGGAGGACAGGAGGGGGGAGGATTTGTCGATGTTCTTGGTGATCATGATCGGTAAGTGCTTGCCACGGTCGGCAGTGACGCCGCCGTTATTGTCGGTAGTCATGTTGTGGGAGTAGGCCAGGACCATGATTTCGTCGAGGTGACCCAGTTGGCATTTGTTGCCGATCGAATTTGTGTCGGAGCAACCGGCCGAGATCAGACCTTGTCGGTTTCCAGTAATGCTCATATAGCTGTGGTTGGCCATGGATGCTCTGCTTTATTGAATGGAGAACTCTTGTTTGAAGAGTAACCGTCGACTAAAGCCGGAACAGTGAGGTGCGGGTTCGCTGTGGGTGATGTTCAGACGTGTCTTACAAGGGGCGCGGAAGTCAGGAGATGATTATTCCGAAGTGCCAACGACGTTATCGCTGATTGGGTGACCGGGCTTTTATGAAGTTGGCACTTTTTGCAGTGTGTTGGTTATGAGGTCGGCGCTTCGAAACCTCGCTGCTCGATTACCCGAAACACGTCACTGACATCCTGGACCATGATTCGGGCGATGTTGGTGACGGTGTTGATATCGTGCTCGGCGTAATCGGGGAGGCTGGTGCAGGCGATGAGGTCGAGGTATTTGAGGACGGCGTTGAGGCGTTCGGCGAGGCAGGCTTCGTAATCCGTGGCGTGCGGCGTATCTGGAGAAATGAGCTCGCTGGTTTGGGGCCGCTTCGTAGCCCATCGGGGATGAATCCCCTCGCCGCAAGGGGTGTTTTCCTACGCGTTTTTCAGACTTCAAATTTGGTCGAGTCTAAAGTCATGGGTTGTATGTGCTCCAGAGTCCGCTTCGCAGCACAGCGAGAGCAAGCTCCCTCGCCACAGTGGTTGCATTGACGCATAAAAAGGGACACCCAGCGGTGTCCCTTTTCGTACGCTCAACAAACATCACTTCGCCTTCCACTGCCCACCACCACTCTCACAATCAATCTTCGCCTGTCCCAGATTCTCCGCGCCGTAGTAATACGTGGTCACCTGCGCGCCCTCCGGGATATTCAACGCCTTGGCGTTTTTATCCTTGCTGGTGGAGTGCGGGTTGGCGAGGGATTCTTGGGTAAGGGTGGCGATGCAGGTGGCTTGATAGTGGTCATCGCACTGTTGGACCTTTTTCTTGGCGGCGTTGACCATGTCTTTGCTTTCGTTGCTGCATGACCAGTCGATGGCATTGACGGGCATGCCTTCGTATTCGTAGCAGCTATGGCCGGAGACGGTAGGCACGGAGGCGCTGGAGGAGCGGGTCTCGACGTCGCAGCCTTCGGCCATGACGCAGGTGGGGATGACGCAGAACGTGGCGAGCAGAAGCAGGAATCGAATGTTCATCGGTATTTCCTCTTCAAGGGCGCCGGTTCTGATCAGTGATGGGGCGGGGCGCTTATGGTTTCGAGATTGCACAGGAGAAGGAGGTTCAATCAGGTTTTTGATTTGCGCTGTTCGCGTAGACTGCGAAACAATCGGACACATCTAGCGCCCCAAGGATTGGAATATTGCCCATGATCGAGATCGGCGGTCGCAACAACGCCCCCACGCCGCAGCACAAGACCCACGACGTCTACTTCTTCAGCATCGACTTGACCCGAGCGGCCACGCCTTTTTGTTTCGAACAATCGATTGGTGGCGGGCATGCCGAGCAGGGCGGCGCGATCTGGTTGGCGCTGGATGAGCTGGAGGCCTGGCCCGGTGAGTGGCGTGAGCATTTGAAGAAGTCTGATTGTGCCTGGGTCGCTGAGTTGATCGATGCACATCCTGGTGTGGATCAAGTGACATTGGTGTCGATGATTCTCAAGCGTCACTCCGAGCCAGCGAAGCCAGCCGGTCGCTTGAAGGCCATTGGCGCTTGGCTCAAACGCAATATCCACGTTGGCGGCCGGTATGGCATTTAACCCGAGGAAACCCCTATGACTCAAACTCTCGAACGCGCCATTGCCATTGCCGCCACCGCGCACGCGGGGCAGGTCGACAAGGGCGGGGCGCCGTACATTTTGCATCCGCTGAAGGTGATGCTGCGCATGACCACGCTGGAGGAGCGCATCGTCGCGGTGCTGCACGATGTGGTCGAGGATTGCGCTATCAGTCTCGACGACTTGCGCAAGGAAGGCTTCAGCGAAGAGGTGCTGACGGCCATCGCATCGGTGACCAAAGTGCCCGGCGAGTCCTACGAGGATTTCGTCGAACGCGCCGCACAGAACCCGATCGGTCGCGTGGTCAAACTCGCAGATCTGGAAGAAAACAGCGACCTGTCGCGGATCGCCTCGCCGAGTTGGGAGGATCTGGAGCGGATCGAGAAGTATCGGCGCGCGATTGGACGGTTGCGCGCTTAAGCCATTTGAATTGCCAGGAAGGCGAATATGAAATCCATTCTGTGTCTGTTGATCGCCGCCGGTTTTGGCGCTGCGTTGCAATCCCTCGGCGTGCCTCACGGCTTGCTGTTGGGCTCGATCCTGGTCACCGCACTGGTCGTCACCCGATCAGGTTTCGCACCCGCGACGCCTTATGGCTTGGGTTACATCCAGGTCTCGCTGGGCATCGCCACCGGGCTAATGTTTGAGGCGTGGGACAGTGCGACGGCGTCGACCATGCTCCCAAGCCTTGGCGTTTTGCTGCTGTGTCTGACGGTGCAGATTGCCCTGGCCGGTTGGTGGCTGACGCGTGGGGCAGGGTGGAACCGCACGGATGCGCTACTCGCGGTGTATCCGGGGGCACTGGCGGCGGTGTTTGATTTGCTCGAGTCGGAGAAGGCGTCGAGCAAAGTCATCATCGTGCATCTGATGCGGTTACTGCTGATCACGGTGTTGGTGAGCTTTTTGATTCCGGGGCAGGTGTCAGTGGCTGCTGTTGAAAGCGATCCGTTGACCACCGGCATGGCGCTGACGGTTTTCTCGGTAATCGGCTTGAGCGTCGTGCTCGGTCGATTGCTGCTGGTGATTGGCGTGCCGGCGCCCTTCATGCTCACGGCGATCATCATCACCGCAGTCTGTGTAAAAGCAGGCTGGTTGCACGGTTTTCACATGCCCGACTGGAGCTTGAATCTGGCGGCGCTGATTCTCGGCGTGCGCATCGGCTCGCGGTTCCAGGGTTTGGGCTTCAAGGAATTGGGTCGGCATGGTCGTACGGCGCTGGTCTCGGTCGGGTTGATGATCGTGGTCGCGGCGGCATTTGCCGAAGTGGCGGCGCGATTCCTCGGGAGTGATCCGTTGTCGTTATGGCTGGCGTACATGCCGGGGGCGATCGAGACGATTGCGATTGTCGCGTTTGCCGGTGGGCTGAACGTGGTGTTTATCCTGACTCACCACTTGGCGCGGATGGTGCTGCTGCATTTTGCGCCGGCGTTGTTGGTGCAGGTGCGGCGGGTGCGGGAGGGGGCCTGACTACGCATCATCCGTCGTGGTGAGGGAGTTTGCTCCTTCACCACGCAAATGAGATTGCTGCTGTTGAACTACACTTCCCGATTACCCCGCCTCACAGCCAATCCAGGCCCCGCCGGAGGTAATCATGAACCGTTTATCGTCCACCGCTCTCTTGATCGCCGCTCTTTGCGCCACGCAAGCCAATGCGCAAACCGTCGTCCCGCTCTAGGGCCAGACCTCGCAACAAACCCAGATCGACATCAACGACTGCCACTCGGTCGCCGCCAGTTCCACCACATCAACCCCGCAAACCGGCGGTCGCCTTAAGGGCGCTGCCGTGGGTGCTGCGGCCGGTGCAACAGCGGCTGAGGTGCGCGGTCGCCAGCACGACGAGTTGTACGATGCGGTCGACGATGACCGTAAGCAGGATTACCGGCAGAACCGCGCCAGACAGACGGCAACCGCCGGCGCTGTAGTCGGTGGCGCACGGCAGCGGCAGGAGCGACGCGCGCAGAGCAAAACCGATGCGGCAGCCAGTTCCAGTGCCTACACCGGGTGTCTGCAAGGGCGCGGCTATCAGGTCACGCCTTGACGCTGGGGTTTGTGCGCTTCGAGCAGGTGCATCATCAGCGCGCTGTACAACGTCACCAGAATGAACAGGCCCATGCGCACGGCGAATGCGGTGTAGACGTCTTTGCCGGCGGCGCTGTCCTGCACTGATTGGCCGAGCAGGATGATCATCGTCACCAGGGTGTTGAGCCAGAAGCCCGGACTGAACCGCGTCGCACTAAGGCGATAGAGTTTGCGCGCCAGCCATAACCCGAACAGCAGCATCCACAGAAAGAACATCCACAGGTGCACGAACAGGCTCAATCCGCACCACAGCAGTACCGCCAGCACGCCCGCGAGCAGGGTCGAACCGAGCAATTCGCGCCCGGCGTGGTGGGTGTGAGTGGTGGAGCTTTGCTGGCCGAGGCTGACAGCTTTGAGGATGATCGGCAGATAACTCGCCGGGTCGCTCAGGGCCAGCAAAAAGGTTGGCAGCACGATCAGCGTGGCGCGCAAGGCCACACGCGGGACTTCGTCGGCGGGCATCGCGGGCGGCTTCGGGGGCACAGGGCTGTCGGGCCGTTCCGGAAACAGTGCGTGACTGATACCGACCACCGCGACCGCCAGCAACAGGCCTTTGACCAGTGCGCCAATCACCGCCATCGCCAGATCAAACTCGGCGAACCCGGCGGCGGAGATCATGGTCATGCCGATCATCAGAAACGTCACGATCAACGGATTGCCGCCACGCAGGCCAAAGCGAAACACCACAAACAAACCGGTGCCGATCAACAACACGCCGCTCACCGGGTAATAACGCAGCAACGGCACCAACAGCAGGCCAATGCTCGTGGTGAGCGCCGCCGCCAGCGCCAATACCAACGCACCTTTGAGCGGTAATGGCCGGGGCAGACTGGCCAGCAGCAACACCGCCAACACCGGCGAAATAAACGCCAGCGGCAATGCCAAGGCATAACTGGCAGCGGTGCACAGCGCCGTGCCGAACGCCAGGCGCAAGGCCCGTTGCGCCGGGACGCTGCGCTCAGTAGGCATACGACAGCCAGCTCATCAGGCTGACAAACAACCGTCCCAACGGGTTGAGCGGATTGCCTTCGCTGGGGAACGCCATGACTTCGGCCTGACCCCCAGCACGGATGGCGCGACTGTCGATCAGGCGTTTCTTCGCCTCTTCAGTGAACTCGATGATCACCGGGAAACGCTGCGCCGGACGCAACCAGTCGCGGCTGTTCTGGATACTCGGCAGCGTGCCGGGCGGCGGGGTCTGGCCGACGCTGACGCCGTAACCGACGCTGCGCACCCGGCCCTCAAGCACCTCACCGGGTAGGGCGTCGAGGACGATGGCCACCGCCGTTCCGGGTTGCACGCGGCCGAGGTTGTTTTCGGTGAGGTCGGCGCTGATCCACACGTCATGAATCGCGATCAAGGTCATCACCGGGCTGCCCGCGGCGGTGAACTGGCCGACGTCGGTGCGCAGGTCGGTGATCAACCCGGCCGAACGCGCGCCGATGCGGGTGTTGGCCAGATCCAGTTCGGCTTTGGCCAGTGCCGAGGCAGCGCTGCGCAACTGGGCGTTGGTGTCGGTGTTGCCGCCTTCCTGCTCTTGTGCGCGCTGTACTTCGGCGTGGGCAGCGGCGACTTGGGCGACCGCTTGTTCGCGGTTGGCTCGCGATACCTCAAGAAGACGGACAGAGACCGTGCCAGGGTCCTGTTTATACAAACCTTCAAGCCGCTGATTGTCCTGCCGCGCCTTGAGTTCGTTGGCTTGGGCTGCGCGTAATGAAGCTTGCGCCGAAGCGATTCCGGCAGTGCTCGCACCGACCTGACGGCGGGTCGATTCCAGATCGGCTTTCGCCCGATCGACCGCTATTTGCAGTGGCTGTGGGTCGAGTTCAAAGAGGACATCGCCAGCCTTTACATCCTGATTGTTGCGCACGTTGACGCGGATCACCCGACCCGCAACTTCCGCCGCCACCGGAATCACGAATGCGCCGACCCGCGCTTGTTGGGTATAGGGCGTGTAGCGGTCGGCGAGCAGGTACCAGGCCAGGCTCAGTACGATCAGCAAAAGCACCCAGCGGATGCCTTTTTTTGCAGGATCGGGCTGGGCAGGCGCGGGGGCCGGGGCGGGTGGCGCGGCTTCAGTC
>NZ_JBYSZA010000013.1:55639-157920 GCF_058786735.1 Pseudomonas sp. FW305-7 | reverse complement strand
TCGCAGATCGCCCTGTCCTATCGCCTGGAAAAGGCCGACGGTACTGCCGACCTGCGCGCCAAGACCCAGTTCATCAGCGCCATCGGCGAGGTGCAACGGCTCCTGGCCCCCGTGGCGCTAGACGCTGTGTCGGGAGCTCTCGACCCAGCGCTGCCGCAAGTGCTGATCGACATCCCCTTCGACAACTCCTTCGCCGTCGGCCAGTCGATCCAGCTGTTCTGGCTCGGCACCCGCCCCGAACTGACCCCGTACCTGCCCGACCTGGATTTGCGCCCAATCACCAACGGCGATATCGACAAAAAGGAACCGCTGCGGATCATCGTCGACAAAAAGCACTTGACCCCGATCAACGGCGGCAAGCTTGAGCTGTACTACCAGTTGATCATCAAGGACGGTGTACTGGGCACGATGAACCGGGTCAACGCCACCCACGCCATCCGCGAATCGATCCACGCCGACATCCTGCAAATCGGCGAACCGCGCCTGGAACTGCCGGAGCCGAAAGTGGCCGGCGTAGTCGACGGCGTGCTGCCCGCCGACACCCAAGGCACCACCCTCACCGTGGTGTACCTGAATACCGTCAAGGATGACGAAGTGGTTTACGAGTGGTTCGGTTCAAAAACCGGCAAGACCATCGACTCGCTCATCCTGAGCTCGTTCACCGCCGGCAAACCGATTGCGTTCACCATCGACGCCAAGGTGATCAAGGACAACGAAGGCGGCACCGTATCGGCGTCGTATTTCATCAAGCGTGCGGCGGGTGGGACGAGTTATTCCAATCCGCAGGATTTCAGGGTCGGGCGTGCTGTCGAGGATTTGAAACCGGTGATCAGCACGGTGAAGGATTCCAAGGGTGAAGACATTCCGCATAACGGTGGCACAGTCGATCCGAAGATCAAACTGACCGGCACCGCAGCACCGCTTCAGGAAGTCGAAGTGTTCGACAATGGGGCTTCAAAAGGTAAATACACCGCCAATGACGCTGGCATCTGGACCTGCGAAACCACGCTGACCGGCATTGGTACTCGCACGCTCACTGCCAAGGCGCTGTACGGTACGGGGCAGGTATCGCTTGGCAAAATCTTCACACTTTCCAATGCCATCAAGCCAACCATCATCTCGGTGAAAGACTCCAAAGATGTGGATATTCCCGATAAAGGCACCACGCTCGATACCACCGTCAAGTTGACCGGCGGCGGCACACCGCGTCTGAAAGTCGAGATCTTTGATGGCACGACACCCAAAGGCATAGCGGAGGTGGGTGCCAGTAATGGCAGATGGGAACTTGAGGTGACCGGCCTAAGCCTGACGGAGCACAGCTTTACCGCCAAGGCGCTGTACGCTCCGGGGGAGAGTTCCGTCGCCAGGACGCTGACCGTCGGCCTGTTTACACCGATCAAACCTTCCATCAAGGAAGCTGCCGGCAGCAGCAATCTGAACCCGATCGCTGCAAAGGAGCGCTTGACCGTGGTGGTGCCGCAATACACCGGCATGGACAGCAACGACCAGCTCACCGTGACCTGGACTGGCGCCGCCAACACCTTGCCGGGTGGGTCGCACACCTCGACGGCGTTTCCCGTGGGCACCGTTGGCCAGAAAGAAATTGAGATTCCCAATACGGTGGTGGCTTTCAACTTGGGCAAGTCAGTGAAGGTGTTCTACACGGTTACGCGTAACGGTGTGCCGACCAAGTCTGCGGAGTTTGACTTGAATGTGCAGGTCATCCCGAATGGCCATGCCGAACTCACCAAACCGACCATCGATGGGGCAACGGGCGATGTCCTGGATGTCAAAGCCTTGCCAGCCGGCGGCAGCACCCGTATCGCCCGTTGGCCGTTGATTGCCGTGGAACAAACCTTATGGTTACGATTTTCCGGGACCAAGGCCGATGGTTCGGCTTACACCTCGGCGCCCTATGTGGCGACTCCATTAACAACCGAAGGGCTGCCCACCGGAGTGCGCCCGTATACCCCGGATTTGCGTGGTTTGAAGGATAGCTCGACATTGCGGGTGGAGTTCAAGGTTGGGTTTGATCGCAGCACCGATGAGGCCAAAGCGGTAAGTTTTCAGTTGCGGAATTACACCGTTAATACGCTGCCAAAGCTCATCGTGGATACGTCACCGCTAACCCTCAGCGGAACAAACATAAAGTTTCTCGGAGTCAGCCCGCCATGGTCAATAAAAGGAACACCCCCGGGCACATCAGAAACTCGTGAAGCGAGCGGCGGAGTCCGCCCATATACCTACGTATCTTCCAATCCCCAAATCGCCACCGTCCATCCCACTGAAGGCATCATCACAAGCGTAGACAACGGCTCAACAACCATAACTGTGACAGATACAGCTGGCCAGACCGAGAAGATCGAAGTTGAAACAGCCAACGTAGTCCATGTTTATTACAATCCCATCAGTCTCACGCTGGGAAAATATGAAGAATGGTTTAAGGAAGTCGGCGGACGGGAACTCACTAATGGGCAGTGGAGGAGTATCGAAACAGCAATAGATGCAAAATATATGCACTCAGGAAGTCCACCCCAGAAATATTTCATTACTTGGCTCAGTACCCGCCAGGTTAATCCAGACTATATTGCAGGCTTGGAATGGTTCCCCCAGGACCGCAAATTTGTGATTAGCCCTTACGGAAGTATCACTTTACTCTCTTTTCCAGGACTTGCCGTAATGAACGAGCCAAACTAGTTGCTGGACTCCATCGTATTAATTCGATATTAACCCACCTCATCCACTTCCTACTCAGACAAGTGGATGAGGTTTCCCCTAAAGATTTGCAATCTTTCGCTTAAACTGAACGCCACATAAGAGATTATGACCAGCAACATTTTTCCCAAGACGTAATCCTCTGCTCACTACATTCGACATAAGTCGTGACCCGAATTCTGCTTCAAATTCAGCTGATCAAAAAGGTTATTAATACGCCCACACAGACATAACTAATTTTCTATTTAAGCTAATATAAACCCAATTTTTTATTTTCGGTATAAGCAGAACAGACTCCCCCACTTAACTCTTCTTCTAAACGTCTTAGGAAACGGAACACGATCACACTGTTGTAACGGGCTTGTTCGCGAAGGCGGTGTATCAGTCAGCATTTATGTTGAATGACCCACTGCCCTTGTGAGCAAGCCCACTCCACAGGGATTTGTAGCCATTCTGTAAGGGCTGCGATCTTTTGCTTTTAAACAGTCGCGTTTAAATGAAACGGCAAGACACGTAATCAGGCTACACGACCTTGCGTAATTGCCTACAGCTACGCCAGAATCCGCCGGCTTGTGCGCCTTGGGGGCGGGTTCTATTGTGGTGCGGTCGCTGACTAATCAGCGATCGGGTTTAGCAGCCCGGGTTATCTCTAGACGCATAAGGTCCGTTGTCGTTATGGCGGCTTTGCGTGGGGCACTTCGGTGCGCCGGGTTCTAGAGTCCTGGTCTGCTAACCCGCGTACAGCCGCCACCTCCTTCGTTAGCAGCGAACGGTGGCAGGTTCATTACTCTAGAGGCTTTTGCCATGATAAAACCAACACCTAACCCGCCCGAAACCGACCTCACCTCCCCCTACGAATCCCTCGATTCGAAAAAACTCAACGACGCCGCCGACCGCGCCCTCGATCACTATCTCTGTCCGCCCGGGTCCACGCCACCGCCCCGCAGAACCCGCAGGATGTACGCCGTTACCGCCGACTTCAAAAACGAGGAGATGCTGGCCGATGCCTTCGAGACCCTTGCTTCGGCAAGAACCATAGCCAGTGACTTCGCCCACCTCTTGCCAGCGTCGCAACGCCGGACGTTGTTAGGGATTGCGCAGCTGATCATGCTCGGGGAGTTGGCGGTGAATCGGGTGCTGGATAATTTGCAAATTCCGGACTGACACCTGCCCCCTGTGGCGAGGGGATAAATCCCCTCACCACAGGTATGGTGTTTCTGAAGGATCGAAGTCGCAGATTTTTGGGCTGCTGTGCAGCCCATCGGGGCGGTGCGAGGGTTCGCTAAACCCTCTCATCACAATGACTAGGTGGAGCGAGCCTGCTCGCGATAGCGATCTTTCAGTCTGCATCCAGGTGACTGACACACCGCTATCGCGAGCAGGCTCGCTCCTACAGGGGAGGGTGGCGTTGTTTCGATCAGCGTACGGCGCTGACGCCATCCAGGGTCGAGAACGAGGTGTCCTTGGCCGTCAGCAAAAAATCGCGCATGTACGGCGCATCGAGCATGTCCGCACGGATCGCTGCGTACAGCGTGGCGAACAGACCTTTCTCGCCCAGCCGCTTGCCCTTCACGTAACCGCGCGAGCTGTATTCATGCAGCGCCCAGTGCGGCATGCCGCAGACGCCACGGCCGCTGGCGACCAGTTGCATCATCATCACCGTCAGTTCCGAGGTGCGTACTTGTGCCGGTTCGATGTCGGCCGGTTCGAGGAAGCGCGTGAAGATGTCCAGACGATCGCGTTCCACCGGGTAGGTGATCAGCGTTTCCGTCAGCAAATCCTCAGGGACGATGTACGGTTTGCTGGCCAACGCGTGCTGATTGGCCACCGCGAGCATGGCTTCGTAAGTGAACAACGGCACGTAGGTAATGCCGGAGATGTCCAGCGGGTCGGAGGTCACCACCAAGTCCAGGTCGCCCCGGGCCAGCGCTGGCAGCGGGGCGAAGGAGAAGCCCGAAGCGAGGTCGAGTTCGACTTCCGGCCACGCATCGCGGAACTGATCGATGGTCGGCATCAGCCACTGGAAGCAGCTGTGGCATTCGATTGCCATGTGCAAACGTCCGGCGGTGCCGCCGGCCAGTCGACCGATATCACGCTCGGCGGCGCGCAGCAGCGGCAGAGTGGCGTCGGCCAGTTGCAGCAGGCGTAGGCCGGCGCTGGTGAAGCGCACCGGTTTGGTCTTGCGCACGAACAACGGCATGCCCATGCGCTCTTCGAGTTCCTTGAACTGGTGGGACAGCGCCGATTGGGTCAGGTGCAAACGATCGGCGGCATCGACCAGGCTGTCGGCTTCGCGCAGTGCGTGCAGGGTTTTCAGGTGACGGATTTCAAGCACCGGCTGGCTCCATGAGGAAAACTTGTGATCAACACGAAAAGGTTGAGTTTGTCTCATGTTGGTCTGGCTGTCGACAATGGCGCCATCTTTTACGCAAATGGAGCACCTTCGACATGGCCGTGGCCCACACCCTTGGTTTTCCGCGCATCGGCGCCGACCGCGAACTGAAAAAAGCCCTCGAAGCCTACTGGAAAGGCGATCTCGATCAGGCCGCGCTGAACCAGGTCGGCCGTGATCTGCGCGCCGCTCACTGGCAGTTGCAGAAAGATGCCGGCATCGACCTGCTGCCGGTCGGCGACTTCGCCTGGTATGACCAGGTGCTGACTCATTCGCTGACCTTCGGCGTGATCCCCGAGCGTTTCGACAATGTGCGCGATGAACACGGCCAGCCGAGCCTCGACACGCTGTTCGCCATGGCTCGCGGCGCGACGGCAGGCTGCTGCGGCGGCGAGCACGGCAAGACTCAGTACGCCCAAGAGCTGACCAAGTGGTTCGACACCAACTACCACTATCTCGTCCCGGAATTCACCGCAGACCAACCGTTCAAGCTGAGCTGGGAACAGCTGTTCGACGAAGTCGAAGAGGCCCGGGCACTGGGGCACAACGTCAAACCGGTGATCATCGGCCCGCTGACTTACCTGTGGCTGGGTAAGGCTAAAGGAAACGAATTCGACAAGCTCGATCTGCTTGAACGCCTGCTGCCGGTGTACAACGAAATCCTCGGCCGCCTCGCTGGCCAAGGCGTGGAATGGGTGCAGATCGATGAGCCGATCCTCACCCTCGACTTGCCGCAAGCGTGGAAAAGCGCCTTCGAACGCGCCTATCACATCCTCCAGTATTCGCCGCTGAAGAAACTCGTGGCGACCTACTTCAGTGGTCTGCAAGACAACCTCGGTCTGGCCGTGGGCCTGCCGGTGCAAGGCTTGCACATCGATGCGGTGCGGGCGCCGGAGCAGCTCGGTCAGGTGCTTGATCGCCTGCCGACCTACAAGATTCTCTCGGTGGGCCTGGTCAACGGGCGCAACGTCTGGCGCTGCGAACTGGAGCAGGCGCTGGCACAACTGCAACCGGCGCAGGAGCGTTTTGGCGACAACCTGTGGGTCAGCAGTTCCTGCTCGTTGCTGCACAGCCCGGTGGATGTCGAGCGCGAAGACAAGCTCGATCCGGAACTCAAGAGCTGGCTGGCGTTTGCCGTACAGAAGTGCAGCGAAATCTCGGTGCTGCGCAATGCCTTGAATGATCCACAAGCGCCCAAAGTGCAAAACGCACTGGCTCAGAGCCGGGCGATTCAGGCCAGCCGTGCGCAGTCGTCGCGCATTCATAAACCCGAGGTTCAGGCGCGGATCAGCGCGATCAATGCTGAGGACAGTCAGCGTCATTCGCCGTTTGCCAAACGCATCGCCCGGCAACAGGCGCGCCTGCAATTGCCGACGTTCCCGACCACCACGATTGGCTCGTTCCCGCAGACCGGTGCAATCCGGCTGGCGCGTCAGGCGTTCAAGCAGGGCAAGCTGTCGGCCAACGATTATCACGACGCCATGCGCAGTGAAATCCGCCACGCCGTGCAGGTGCAGGAACGCCTCGGCCTGGACGTGCTGGTGCACGGTGAAGCCGAGCGCAATGACATGGTCGAGTACTTCGCCGAGCAGCTCGACGGCTACCTGTTCACGCGTTTTGGCTGGGTGCAGAGCTACGGTTCGCGCTGTGTGAAACCGGCGGTGATTTATGGCGACCTCAGTCGTCCACAAGCCATGACCGTTGACTGGATCACCTACGCGCAGAGCCTGACCGACAAGGTCATGAAAGGCATGCTCACCGGTCCCGTGACAATGCTGATGTGGTCGTTCCCTCGCGAAGACGTGTCGCGAAAAGTCCAGGCGCAACAACTGGCGCTGGCCCTGCGTGATGAAGTGGTGGATCTGGAACGCGCCGGGATCAAGATCGTGCAAATCGACGAAGCCGCTTTCCGCGAAGGCCTGCCGCTGCGCCGGGCGCAATGGCAGGAGTATCTGGATTGGGCGGTGGAAGCGTTCCGTCTCACAGCCTCCGGCGTCAACGATGAGACGCAGATCCACACCCACATGTGCTACAGCGAATTCAACGACGTGATCAAGGCGATTGCCGCCATGGACGCCGACGTCATCACCATCGAAACCTCACGCTCGGACATGGAATTGCTGGAAGCCTTTGAAGCGTTCGACTACCCGAACGATATCGGCCCGGGCGTCTACGACATTCACTCGCCACGGGTGCCGGACACGGCGGAAATGGTCAAGTTGATGAGCAAGGCAGTGAAGCGGATTCCTGCCGAGCGACTGTGGGTCAACCCCGATTGCGGCCTGAAGACGCGTGCGTGGCCGGAGACGGAAGCGGCGCTGGTGAACATGGTGGCGGCGGCGCGGCAGTTGCGCAGCCAACTGGCGTAAACCTCTGGCCTGTCCGTTGATGCAGAACACCCGCTGAACCAAAAAGCCAGCGGGTGTTTTGTTTTAAGGGCGGCGATCAAAGCGCTTCGAAATGCGTCAACACCGCCGACTGTTTACCAATATCGGCATATGGCAGGCTGGCGTTATCGGCATGAGTCAAGAAGCGGTGTTCAGGCAGTTTCAGGTGGGCCTTTTCGAATGTGCGCATCACCGGCGTTGCGCTGGCGTAATGAAAGTGGGCATACCACAGTAGCTCATTGGGGATCAGGGTCTGATCCCAGATCTCATACTCCTGCAGGTAGTCTTTGCGCGCTTTTGGTTTGCTGAGGTTTTTCAGCAGGCTGGGTTTGCGGATCTCTACGGCGTCCTGTTCGATCAGGTCCAGCAGCATGCCGTCAGTGGGCCTTTTACTGGTCAGTGACTGGCGGGTACGCAGGTTGCGACCGGTGGCGATCAGCTCGTTGGCCTTGTTGCGTAGTTGGGGAATGACCGGATCCTGCGGCGCGACGTTCGCGATCCGGTCGGCGCGGTGGCTCAGCTCTGCGGCTTCACTGACCATCATGTGTTCAAGGTCGACCGGCAGCATGTCCTGATCGGCGTAGGACTCGACCCGGGCCCGATAACTCGCCTGAAAGTCGAGGCGTTTGCGCGCTTCGTTTACCAGTGTCGACAGGCTCAGTTGAGGCGGCGCCGGTGGCGCAGACTCTGTCAGTCGATACTTGCCGCTTGCGGTCTGTTCCCAGACTTCGCCGCTGTTCATTTCGAACTGAAGCTTCTTGTTTTTCTTGTCCCATCGCTCTACGCCGATCAGCCATTGATCGTCTTCGGTGGGAAAGACTTTGCGATTGATACTGCCTTGCGGTGGCGTGGCATGCACCGGGGTGCCAATGTTTTTGCGCGCCTGTTCGCCGAGCTTTTCTATCCCGGAGATCAGCGGCTCTATCAGTTCTTCATGGAAATACTGCGGGTAGCTGGCGGTCCAGACTTTCATTTCACGGATAAATTGCGCGTACGTATCGACGCAGTCTTGAAGAATGGCATCGCGCTGTACGCGGGTGACGTTGGCGCTGAGCAGATCGTGATGGGTATTGAGCGCACGGGCGACCTTTTCCCGTAATCGGCGCGCCTGCCCCAGCAGATAAATCCATGAAGCGTCGCCGACGCTACCGGCACGCTGTACCGCCTCAAGGCGTTGATAGGTCTTCTGAAAGCTCAGTAGAAACGGACTGTGTTTGGCGTTCAGGTCATCGACAAGGCTGGCCACCAGTTTCTTGTCTGCCGCAACGCGAACGCGTTCATACCAATGGTTGACGTCAACCCTGAGGTCTTCCATCCGGTCCAGTTTGCGCAGGTATTCCAGCCGCAGTTGGCGGCGCTCTTCCATCAGTGTCAGGCGTTGCGCGAGAGCATCGTGCGGCAGTTCATCCAGTTGCCTGTTCAGTTCCAGGATCCGTTTTGTCAGTGGCACGGTACTGTGCGAGTTGTGAATGGCGCGGCGTGTGTATCGGTCAGCCAGGAGTGCGGCGTTTTTGCTTTGCATCTCGATCAAGGCGCGACGTTTGTTGCCGTGGGTCAGCGGTTCCAGTTCAAGCAATGCCTGATAACGTCGGGTAGCCAGTTCAATATCACCGATGGCGGCAGCTTCGGCGGCAGGCAGAAGGGGTTGGCGTGCCGCATCCGTCTTCGCGGCGCCATAACGGTTGATGGTTACGTCGCTGTTTCCGCCGCGTCTTTCCAGTTGCACGGCAAGGTCGTCGGCGAGCTCGGTCAGGTAGTGATGACGGCGAAAGGTCCGGTCCGCCCACCAGCGCGGCAGGCGTTGACGAATTGCCTGCGGCCAGATCGGATCAAGCGCATCAGCCAGATGCCCAGCCACATTTCCGCCACCCAGACCACCGCCCTCGAACGTACTGCCGTAGACGCCGAACCAGGTGTCCCATTCGCCGTTTTCATTGAGTGCGACCGGTTGTTTGTAGGTGGCCTTGCGCGTGCCGCGCAAGCGCCAGTTGCGTGAATCGTTGCTGCGCTGCACCTCGAAGATCCGCCCCTGACGCAGAATGAAATCGCCGTCGGCATGCCGGTAAATGCCGCGATACACGCCATCGCGGCCCGGTTGCAGGCCGGCCAGGGAAATCGGTTTTTCATATTCGTAACCCGAGAACCGTACCGCGAGATGTCGAGCCTGACGCCGGGATGTGCTCCTTAGCGCTGCCGTGGTTCTGAGTAACACGCGCATCTGGCGTGCGCGAGTCACTGAGCGGGCCGCACGCGACAAGGCCGAAGACGCCAGTTCACCGGGCAGCAGATCCATCGCCGCGTCGATCAATGACAGCAGGACCGATTCGAGTTCGGCCAGACCGTCACCGACCTCGCCACGCAGAAACGCGGCCACCGCCTGGTTGGCCGCCGTCCAGGCATCGTAAACGGCGATGGCGCTGCCGATGAAGGGCAGCAGGCCGATGGCCATTTTCAGGTAGTTGAACGCGCGCGGTCCCTTCAGCGCGTGGCGTTCCATGTACAGCGCATCGTTGGAGCGCGAGGTGCCGCGATGGGCTTCGATCAGCCGCCCCATGTGCGCATCCAGCAAGTGCGCGGCGAACGAGGTACTGGCCGGCCAGCGCTCGCCGACGCCAATGATCGCGTCGAAATGCTTGAGCACGGCCTGGTTGAGCCGGCTCACGTGCGCCCGGACGTTACCCTGCAAGGCGCGGCCGGCCAGATAGCGGATCCAGGTGTCCTGTGTGCACATTCTGTACAACGCCATGCGCGCTGCTTCGAGGTTGTCGTATCGGCGCAGAAAGTGGTCGTCGGGACTGTCGGGCAGGTACAGCAGAGTGATGCCGCTGACCTGCTCCTCGATGAAGGTCACACCGGACAAGGTGACCGCACCTTCATTGGGCGTGTCCGTGCCGCCGGCGCTGAGATAGGCCGGAAGAATGACCACGCGTTTGCGCTCGGATCGCCAGGCTTGCGCGGTGTTGGCGTCAGCAGCAATGGTGAGGATCTGCAATTCCTCCAGGCTGATGTGGTGTTGCAAACGGGCGAATTCACCTTGCAGTTTGAGCATCGCGCGCCAGGGTTCGATCAGGCATTCGCGGCGATGCTCCCTGACGAAAGCCGATTCGTCGGACGCGCCGGTGAACGCTTCGCGAATGCGTTTTTCGTAGGCCTGGGGCAGATCCAGTTCCGGCAGCACGCGTTTCAGCCAGGTCAGGGTGAGACCTTTTTTCAAGGTTTCAGCCTCGACCGCATCGCTTGCATTGACCTCCACCCGCATGTACGTCAGGCGCAATGAAAGCGGTTCGAGCTGCATTGATGGCGTGTTGTCGATGTTCAGTTGGGCCAGTTCCACCAGCGACATTTTGCTGCGGGTGGCACTGGGCTCCAGCACCAACTCATAGCCCGAGTGGCCGGGAGCGGGTTTGTAGCGTTTGACCATTTTTACCGAGTCGGGCAAGTCGAGGGTGATCTCGAAACTGCCCTTGAGTGCGAAGTCCTTGCGCAGTCGCTCATGCAGATGTGTGCGGGTGAAGTCGTCCCGTGGTTCCAGAGCGAGGGTCAGTTGCTTATGGCTGCGTTGCATCGCGAGCAGGAACGTCTCGGTCAGTTGCTTGAGCGCACTGCGCTCAGTCTTGCCGAGCCGGGCGAGCCAGTCCGGTAGCGTGTCGGCGAGCGTGCCGCTGTTTGCCTGCTCCAGCACCTGAGTGAACGCCAGGCTGCGAGCGGCGTTGACCGGCACCTGTAACGTGCCGAGGCTGCGCTGGCGCAGGTCGGCGAGTTGTTCGTCGTACTCGGCTTTTTTACTCGTGTCGGCAAGGCGCGAGCGCAGGAGGCCGGCCTGTTCGTCGAAGTCACTGGTCAGTTGGTTGAGGCCATGCTGCAGCGGATCACCGCTGATTTTTTTCAGCTGCAAGGCAAGTGCCGTGTCTACCTCGGCAATCTTGAATACCTGCTGTTCCAGCGCCCGCCGATTGGCGAAACGTTGCAAACCACCGCCCGTGCCCGGCCAGTACAGCAACACGCTGTGCGCAGACGCCCGATCGAGCAATGCCTGCGGGTGGGTCATGACAAACGGGCCGTTGAGTTCAGCGGGGGCCGAGCTCTCGGCATCCGGCTCATGGGTAGACAGGATCAGGCTGGCCGCGACATGCTCGGCGCCGGGGTTTTGTGGCGTGTCGAGCAGGGCCTTGATCCGGTCTCGTTCGTCCTGGTTCAGTTCGGCCAGCAAGCCTTGTAATTCGGCTTCGGCGTGCAGACCGCTCTTGTGCGCCTGGTGCAGGGCGGTGAATTCACGGTTGAACGTCGTCAGATCGAGGACGCGCGCACGGCCGAGCAAGGCAGTCGCAGCCTTGTCAGCGGATTGCTCGGCGGTCTCCAGCGTCTCGTGTGCCTGCTTGAAAGGTTGCAGGGCGGTGTTGGCATCGGTGCTGTCGAGCAGTGTTTCGAGCGCGTCGCGGTGCCGGTTGAGCGCTGCCTGGCGCAGGGGCCAGGGAATGTCGGCGTAGAGGCTACCGAACAGGGCCTGCTGCTCAGGCTCGATCACTACGTTGTCGAGCGTTGGCGGCGAGGCAAACACCGCGCCGGTCTTGCGCTGATGATCGGTCTGATCGACGTTGTCGAGGGCCAGGCTGGCCTGTTCGTACAGGTCCGCTTTGCCGACACTGCCATTGCGCAGCGCATCGAGCTGGGCTTTGTATTGGTGAGCCAGCAGATCGGTCATGCCTGCCGTCAATGGCAGGTGTCTGCCGGTGTATTCAAATTTCAGGTCGGTGTGCGGCAGACCGGCGGGTACCAACGGTTGCGTCGATAGCCAGGTCTCAAGGTCCTGACGTTGGGCAAACACCTGGAATGCTTCGGGTCGCAACGGCAAGTACAACCACTGGGTGACCGGCGCCTCGGTCCCGAAACTGATGACCCAGGCAGCGGGCAATTTGACCTTGCTGCCATTGCTCAGCACCAGTGACAGTTGCTCGGTGGTGATGGAGGGTGTGGCGGCGCTGGCCTCCTGTAGTGTGGCGAGCGCCAGCAATTGTTCGGCGGTCAGGCTGCGCCGGGCGAAGGCGAGCTGCGCGGCCGCGTCCAGATGTTCGCGGTACAACTGGCTGGCGCGCTCGCGGCGCGATACCGGGCTGCCCGGCGCGCGGGCATCCCAATAGGTGTTCCAGCGCGCCTCCAGGGCCTGTTCGAGGGGGAGTGCCTTGAGCTTCGCGAGCAATTGCACCGGCGTGATGCCGAACAAACTGTGAGCGGTAGAAACGCCGGTGACCTGACAGGACGCATCGGCGGCAATTGTTGCCGATGGCTGCTGCAAGACAAAGGCACACACCTGCACCAGCGGGATGAACCGTTGCGGACGCGGGTCCTGCGCGTCAAAGAGCAGGCCGACGCCGGTTTGTTCCAGATTCAGGTGCTGCTTGAGCACCTGTAACAGCGTGTCCCGCGCGGCAGGCACTTGGGCAAACAACTGGTGCAACACCTCGCAGCTTTCTCGCCAGCGGTGGGCGGCATCCAGCAGCAGACCCTCGTCGTGGTGGGCCGGCAAGCGCCCTGCGGTCGACTGGGCGGGCGGCTCAAGGGTGGGGGTGTTCAACAATAATCGATCGGGCATGGTTAACGGCTCGCGGTGGGGAGCGGCGGAGGCGCTCCGGTCCTGAGCCATTCAACGGCGAAAGCGCTCGGCCATGGCGGTAGATAGTTATCGCCTGGGCGATGACCGCTCGGCACTCTTCATCAAACTGTCATCGAACTGTGGCAGCGCGCTTGTACAAACTTCATCAGACTCGCGCTCTACTGGGGTTCTGCGTTTCGGTGTTTTTCATGGGTAAGTTTTTTCTCTCGATCGCGGCCGTGCTGGCCGCGCTTTTGTTCGGCTCGCCGGCCTACGCCGCCTCACGGTGCGACGTCAATGTGCCGACCGAACGGGTCGATCTGGCGCAGGTGAGCCTGGCCTACCAGAGCATTGGCCGGGCGTCGGACCCGGCGCTGCTGCTGGTGATGGGCTTGGGTGGGCAGTTGATTCACTGGCCGGACGAAGTGGTGGTGGCGCTGTGTCAGCAGGGCTTTCGGGTGATCCGCTATGACAACCGCGATGTCGGTCTGTCGACCTGGCGGCAGGCCCCGGTCGAGGCCAATCTGACCTTTGAAGTGTTGCGCTACAAACTCGGGTTGCCGGTGGCGGCGCCGTACACGTTGACCGACATGGCCGACGATGCGCTGGGTTTGATGGATGCGTTGCACGTCGAGCAATTCCATGTGCTGGGCGCGAGCATGGGCGGGATGATCGCCCAGCACCTGGCCGCGATGGCGCCGCAGCGGGTCGAGAGCCTGACATTGATCATGACCAGTTCCGGTGCCGAAGGTTTGCCGGCGCCGAGTGCGGCGCTGGTGCAGTTATTGTCGCGACGCGGCGCGCCCAGCCGCGAGGTGGCGCTGGAGCAACAGGCTGACTTGCTGGCCGCGCTGGGCAGCCCGGCGGTCACCGATGATCGACAGGTTTTGCTGCAACAAGCGGCGGCGTCGTATGACCGCGCGTTCAACCCCGAGGGTGTCAAACGGCAGATCATGGCGATTCTGGCGGAGCCGAGCCGGGTGGCTCTGCTCAATCAATTGCGGGTGCCGACGCTGGTGGTGCATGGCACGGCCGATCCGTTGCTGCCGGTGATGCATGGCGTGCATCTGGCGGCGCATATTCGTGGCAGCCAGTTGAAGCTGATTCCCGGGTTGGCGCATCGCTTTCAAGAGGCCTTCAAGGCACCGCTGCTGGCGGCAGTGTTGCCGTATTTGCAGGCGCACCGTGAAGACACTTCGCACTGGGCGCAGATTGAGCCGGTGGTAGGTGGGAATCTGCTGTAACCGAAATATCGTGGTGTTGCTTCTGTCCTCATCGCGGGCAAACCACGCTCCCACAGGTTCGGTGTGATCCTTGTGGGAGCTGGCTTGCCAGCGATAGGGCCATCACTGTCGCTGCAAGACCTGACAGGTGTATCGTCTGGATTTTGCCGTGCGAGGTGAGTCATGAATTCCACTCTGAACATCGACTTCGTCAGCGACGTTTCCTGCCCCTGGTGCGTCGTCGGTCTGTACGGCTTGCTGCAGGCGCTGGAGATCCTGCGTAACGAAGTGCAGGCCAACATTCATTTCCAGCCGTTCGAACTGAACCCGAAGATGGGCCCGCAAGGGCAGAACATTACCGAGCACATCGGCGAGAAATACGGCTCGACGCCGGAGCAGTCGCAGAAGAATCGCGAGGCGATTCGTGCCCGTGGCGCCGAACTCGGGTTTGCCTTTCGCACCAACGGCAACAGTCGCATCTACAACACCTTCGATGCGCACCGCTTGCTGCATTGGGCCGGGCTTGAGGGGTTGCAGTTGCCGTTGAAGGAGGCGTTGTTCAGGGCTTATTTCAGCGATGGCGGCAATCCTTCCGATCACGGCCAACTGGTGCAGATTGCTGAAAGTGTCGGGCTGGATCGTCAGCGTGCCGAGGCGATTCTGGCGTCCGATGAATTTGCCGACCAGGTGCGCGAAGACGAGCAATTGTGGTTGCAGCGCGGGGTGAGTTCGGTGCCGACGGTGGTATTTAACGGCCAGTACGCGGTGACGGGTGGACAGCCGGTGGAGACGTTTGTCGGCGCGATTCGGCAGATTATGGCTGAGTCAAAAGGTGGCACCGTCAACTGAAAAGCTAAAAGCCCCTCACCCTGACCCTCCCGAAACGTCGGACCGCCCAGAGGGAGAGGGGACTGAATGGGGGATGCTGGAGTGATACGCCGACCTGAGGGTGTTGTAGCGAATCCATAATCGACTGGATCTTTCAGGTCGATGTCAGACGCAAGACACCTCGATCGGCCCCCTCTCCCGGAGGGAGAGGGCTGGGGTGAGGGTCAGCTGTGCAGGCGCACCCAAACGGTCACCAACACAGTGGCGGCCATCAACCAGGCTACCGCCGCCACTGCCAGCGAAGCCTCCAGCCTTAACCGGTCGACCATCACATACAACGTCGCCAGATACACAAAATACGGAATGATCGACCACATCCCGAAGACGATGGTGGTCTTCAGATCATCCACCGAGCGCCCCTTGCCAACGATGTAATGGGCGATCAGCGCAAACGTCGGAAACAGCGGCACCAGGCCCGCGATGTAATAGTTTCTGGTCTTGGCCAGTGCCGCGAGAATCACGACAACCGCGGCACCGAGTGCGGCTTTCAGCAGCAGATCCATCAGTGGCTCAACCCGTATTTTTTGACTTTGTCGAACAGCGTGGTCTTGGCCATGCCCAGCTCCAGGCTGGCCTGGGTCAGGTTGCCGCCGCTGCGGTGCAGGGCGTCGCTGAGCAGGTTGCGCTCGAACGCTTCCACCGCTTCGGCAAACGCCAGACCCTGACCCGCACTGCCCGCGCCGGACTTCTTGAAGGCCGGCAGGCCGAGGGCGAAGCGTTCGGCGACATTGCGCAATTCACGCACGTTGCCCGGCCAGTCGTGGCTCATCAGGCTCGACAGGGTCTGGTTGTCCAGTTCCGGCAAGGCGCGGTCGAAGCGCAGGGCCGACTGCTGGGTGAAGTGTTCGAACAGTTGCAGGATGTCTTCGCGGCGCTCGCGCAATGGCGGCAATTCCAGCGTGACCACGTTGAGGCGGTAATACAGGTCGCTGCGGAATTCGCCGGCCTTGCTCGATTCGTCGAGGTCGGATTTGGTCGCTGCGATCACCCGGCAATCCACCGCCACGCTCTGGTTCGAGCCGAGGCGTTCGAGGGTGCGTTCCTGCAGCACGCGCAGCAGTTTGATCTGCAACGGCAGCGGCATGCTTTCCACCTCATCGAGGAACAGCGTGCCGCCGTCGGCGTGTTCGATCTTGCCGATACGGCGTTTGCCGGCGCCGGTAAAGGCGTTGGCCTCGTGGCCGAAGATCTCGCTTTCGAAAAGGTTTTCCGGCAGACCACCGCAGTTCAACGCGACGAACTGCTTGCTGTGACGGCGGCTGAAATCGTGCAGGCAACGGGCGACCAATTCCTTACCCGTGCCAGTCTCGCCTTCGATCAAGACGTTGGCCGAAGTGTCGGCGACGTTGGCGATCAGTTCACGCAGGTTCTGCATGGCCGGCGAACGGCCGATGATCCGGCCTTCAAGGGAGTCGCGCTCGGCCAGTTGCCGACGCAACGACGAGACTTCGCGCGCGAGGCTGCGTTGCTCCAGCGCACGACGGGCGACGTCGACCAGACGCTCCGGCGAGAACGGTTTTTCCATGAAGTCGTAGGCGCCTTTCTGCATCGCGCCGACCGCCATGGAGATGTCGCCGTGGCCGGTGATCAGCACCACCGGCAGGCTGCGGTCGCGCTGCTTGAGGCGGGTCAGCAACTCCAGGCCATCGATGCCCGGCAGGCGAATGTCGCTGATGACGATCCCGGCAAAGTTGTCGCCGACACGCTCCAGCGCCTCTTCGGCACTGCCGACACCGACGCAGGGAATGTCTTCCAGTGTCAGCGCTTGCTGGCAGCCGAGCAGCACATGGGGGTCGTCTTCGACGATCAGCACACTAAGGTCGTGGTTCATATTGGCTCGGCAGGAGTAGGGCTTACCAACGGTAAACTGAGGACGAAGGTGGTACCACCGCCACCGGGGTGTTCGACACCCAGATGGCCACCGGTGGCGGCGGCGAGGCTGGCGGAAAGGGTCAGGCCCAGACCCAGACCTTGCTCGCCGGGTTTGGTGGTGAAGAACGGTTCGAACAGATGCTTGCGCGCTTCGGCATCGACACCGTGGCCGTTGTCGCGCACCCGAAGGCGATATTTGCCGTTGAACTCTTCACCTTCCAGCCACAGTTGTGGCAGCGGTTGCGCTTGCATGGCGTCGAGGGCATTGCCGATCAGGTTGACCAGAATCTGTTCGAGGCGGGTCTGGTCAATGTGCAACTGCACATCAATAAATTGCCGGTGCAGTTGCAATGCCGGGTTTTCCAGCCGTGCGCCGAGCAACTGCAGCGCCGCGTCCACGGCTTTGCCGAGGCTGGCCTGGCCCTGGTTGTCACCCCGGCGGGCAAACGAACGCAGGCTGGCGGTGATCCGGCCCATGCGGTCGATCAGGTCGTTGATGGTCTTGAGATTGGTGCTGGCGATATCGAGCTGCCCACGCTCCAGAAAACGTACGGTGTTGCCCGACAACGTGCGCATCGCCGCCAGTGGCTGATTCAATTCGTGGGCGATGCTGGTGGACATCTGGCCAATGGCGGCCAGTTTTCCGGCCTGGACCAGTTCATCCTGAGCGCGGCGCAACGTCTCTTCAGCCTGGCGCCGTTCACGGATCTGGCTTTTCAATCGATCGTTGCTGGCGCGCAGGTCGGCGGTGCGTTCGGTAATCCGACGCTCCAGTTGGTTGTTGGCTTCCTGCAAGGCTTCGCGGGCGGCGAGGCGGGTGGCGATGACCTTGCGCCGCTCGTTCCAGGCGATCAGCAGAAACGCCACCAAGGCAAACGCGACGGCGACCAGAATCCCTTGGTTGATCGCTTCACGGCGCAGGTCCTGCAACGGCGTGAGCAGGGTGAAATTCCATGGCGTATCGCTCAAGAGGCGGGTCTGCGCCAGATAGCTGATGTTTTCTTCGTCGGAATCAACTTCGCTGTTGGCCGGGAAGGTGAGTTTTTCCACGCCCTCGGCCAATGTTTCGCGGGCCAGCGGTTGCAGTTCGTTGAGCGGGAACCAGTAGTACTGCAGGCTGCGGGCGAGTTTTTCTTTAGTCTCGTCACTCAACGGCACTACCGATTTGAGGCGCCGGGCCGGATCGCTGGAGAGAATGATGATGCCGTTTTCATCGCTGACAAACGCTTCGAGACGCGCCCGTTGCCAGCGTTCTTCCATGGCTTCGAGGCGCACCTTGACCACGGCGACGCCGACGATCTTGCCGTGTTCTTCGAGACCATGGGCGAGGTAGTAGCCGGGTTCGCCGTTGGTGCTGCCAATTCCGTAGAAACGGCCGGGTTCGCCGCGTACGGCTTTTTGAAAATAGGCGCGAAAGGACAGGTCTTCACCCAGGTAACTGTCGACATCGCGCCAGTTGCTGGTGGCCATGACGCGGCCGGTGGTGTCCATCACATAGATGGCCCGACTGCGGCTGCGCCGGTTCAGGCCTTCGAGGTAGTCGTTGACCGTTTGCCGGTGTTCCGGCGTCGGCTCGGCCAGCAGTTGCGGGACACTGGTTTCCAGTTCCAGCAGGCTGGGCAGGTAGGTGTATTTGCTGATCTCGCTTTCGACCGCGCGGGCGTGCAGTTCCAGCTGACGCTGGCCGTTCTCGCTAAGGCTGCGAATGCCGAAATGCTCACTGGTCCAGAAGCCGATAAAACCCAGACCGATCATCAGCGCGATGACCAGTGGCGGCAGGAACAGATGACGAATCAGACGGGGCTTCACGGCAAGTGATGGCGGCGCGGCGCGATAGAGAGTGGGGTCGCATTTCATCACAGATGCCTTGGGTCAACCACAACACTTACCTGATAGCGAACACCGTCCCCTGTGGGAGCTGGCTTGCCAGCGATAGCGGTCTGACAGTCGACATCATGGTCGATTGACAGGGCCCCATCGCGGGCAAGCCCGCTCCCACAGGGATCGCGGTGCTTTTAGTGCTGCAGGATTTTCTCGAGGAAGTGCTGCGCGCGTTCGGAGCGGGCGTTGATGTCGCCGAAGAACTCTTCTTTCGGGCAGTCTTCGATGATTTTGCCGGCGTCCATGAAAATCACGCGGTCAGCCACTTTGCGGGCGAAACCCATTTCGTGGGTCACGCACATCATGGTCATGCCTTCGTGGGCAAGTTGCACCATCACGTCGAGCACTTCGTTGACCATCTCCGGGTCGAGCGCCGAGGTCGGTTCGTCGAACAGCATGACGATCGGGTCCATCGCCAGCGCACGGGCAATCGCCACACGCTGTTGCTGACCGCCGGACAGTTGGCCCGGGTGCTTGTGGGCGTGGGCCGACAAGCCAACGCGCTCGAGCAGTTGCAGACCTTTCTTGGTCGCCTCTTCCTTGCTGCGGCCCAACACCTTGATCTGCGCGATGGTCAGGTTTTCGGTGATGGTCAGGTGCGGGAACAGTTCGAAATGCTGGAACACCATGCCCACGCGCGAACGCAGTTTCGGCAGGTTGGTCTTCGGGTCGGCAATCGAAGTGCCGTCGACGACGATGTCACCTTTCTGGAACGGTTCCAGCGCGTTGACGCATTTGATCAGGGTCGATTTGCCGGAACCCGACGGGCCGCAGACCACGATCACTTCGCCTTTTTTGACCTCGGTGCTGCAATCAGTCAGCACCTGGAAGTCCCCATACCACTTGTTGATGTTCTTGATAGAGATCATACGGCGAACCTTTTTTGCAGACGCTTGACCAACCGCGAGGCGGCGAAGCTGATGATGAAGTACACGAGCCCCGCGAAAATCAGGAACTCATTGGAGCGGCCAATGATGTCGCCACTGGCGCGGGAGGCGTTGAGGAAGTCCACCAGGCCCACGGTGTAAACCAGCGAGGTGTCCTGGAACAGGATGATCGACTGTTGCAGCAGCAACGGGGTCATCTTGCGGAACGCCTGGGGCAGGATGATCAGGCGCATCATCTGCCCGTAGCTCATGCCCAGCGCCTGCGCCGCGCCCATCTGGCCTTTCGGGATCGACTGCACGCCGGCCCGGACGATTTCGCAGAAGTACGCCGCTTCGAACATCATGAACGCGACGATGCACGAGGTGAACGCGCCGATCGGGGTGTCTTCGCCGGTGATCCAGCGCAGCACGAACGGCACCGCCAGATAGAACCAGGTGATCACCAGCAGCAGCGGTATCGAACGGAAATAGTTGACGTACGCGCCGGCAACGTTCGACAGCAGTTTGTTATGCGACAGCCGGCACAGCGCGAGAATGGTGCCGAGAATGATCCCGCCCACCACGCCCATGGCCATCAGCTTGAGGGTCATCACCATGCCGTTCCACAAACCGGGAATGGCCGGGACGATGCCACTGAAATCGAATTCCATTATTTACCCCCCACGGAGATCAGGCCGGGCACGGCAACTTTCTTCTCGACCAGGCGCATCAGCAGCATCAGGCTCATGTTCAGGGTGAAATAGATCAGGGTCGCCAGGGTGAACGCTTCGAACAGGTTGGCCGAGAATTCGGCGGTCTGTTTGGTCTGCGCGAGCAGTTCCATCAGACCGATCAAGGACGCCACGGAGGAGTTCTTGAACACGTTCAGAAATTCCGAGGTAAGCGGCGGAATGATGATCCGGTAGGCCTGGGGCAGCAGCACGTTCCAGTAGATCTGTGGCAGCTTGAAACCCATCGCACGAGCGGCCGATTCCTGGCCACGCGGCAGCGCCTGGATGCCGGTGCGCACTTGTTCGCAGACGCGCGCGGCGGTGAACAGGCCCAGGCACACGACGACACTCAGGTAAGCCGAGGTGGTCGGGTTGAGGTCCTGCTTGTACCACTCTTGCAGGTCCGGCGGCAGCAGATCAGGCACCAGGAAGTACCAGATGAACAGCTGAACCAGCAGCGGCACGTTACGGAACAGCTCGACGTAGCAGGTTGCAATGCCCGACACGATGCGGTTCGGCACGGTGCGCATGACACCCAGTATCGAGCCCAGCAGCAGGGCGATGATCCAGGCCACGATGGCGATGGCAATGGTCCAGCCCAGCCCGGAGATGAACCAGTCGAGATAAGTCTCGCTGCCCACGCCGGTGGACTTGAAGAACACGCCCCAGTCCCAGTTGTAATTCATTAGGGTCTCCCCTCGATTCGATCGATGTACAAGTGCCCGCTTGGGGAACTCCGTTCCCTCCCTGACCTTGACGGTCAGGCACACGCGATCGGCTCGACAGCCACCGGTTCGAGTGTTTCCAAAAAAAGTGCCAGCAGGGAGTGACAAACTCCTGAAAGGGCTGCGCCCCTTCAGGAGATAAGGTTAGTCAGAAATCAGGATTTCTTGTCGTCAGCCGCTTTGTCGGTCGGATTGGCGATCAGGGCCTTGAGTTCGTCGCTCATCGGGAAGTTCAGGTTCAGGCCTTTTGGCGGGATCGGTTGCATGAACCACTTGTCGTAGATCTTGTTGATCGCGCCCGATGCGTAGGTCGCCTTGATCGCGTCGTCGACAGCCTTTTTGAACGGCTCGTCGCCTTTGCGCATCATGCAGCCGTAGATTTCGTACGACTGTGGGGTGCCGGTGACGGCCCAGTCATCAGCCTTCTTGGCTTTGGCGGCTTCGCCGGCCAGCAGGGCGTCGTCCATCATGAATGCAACGGCACGACCCGATTCCAGCATCTGGAAGGATTCGCCGTGGTCTTTGGCGGAGATGACGTTCATGCCCATCTGCTTGTCGGCGTTCATCGACTTGAGGATGCGCTCGGACGTGGTACCGGCGGTGGTCACGACGTTCTTGCCTTTCAGGTCATCGAAATCCTTGTACTGGGAGCCTTTCTTGGACAGCAGGCGAGTACCGATTTCGAAGATGCCGACGGAGAAGTCAACTTGCTGCTGACGCTCGACGTTGTTGGTGGTGGAGCCGCACTCGACGTCCACGGTGCCGTTCTGCACCAGCGGGATACGGGTTTGCGAGGTCACCAGGTTGTATTTGACTTGCAGGTTTGGCAGGTCGAGGTCTTTTTTGATCGCTTCGACGATGGCCAACTGGATGTCGTGGGAGTAGCCGACTGGCTTGCCCGACGCATCAGCGATGTAGGAAAACGGGATGGAGGCGTCGCGGTGGCCCAGGGTGATCACACCGGACTCTTTGATCTTCTTCAGGGTGCCGGTGAGTTCGGCGGCGAAAACTGGCGTGCTGATCAGAGCGGCAGCAATGGCTGCGCCCAGGATATGGGGAACGATGCGCATCAAATTTTCCTCGACATTGTTTTTTTTATGGAGCCAGTTTGTCGGCCCTTTTGTGCTTCGAATGCCTGACGGCTCCTGAAGTGTTGGCACAGCAGGCATTCGTCGAGAGAGTGTAGAGCATGAGTCGTGCCAGACCAGTCGTCGAAGGTTAACTGGCTGATTTACAACGTGATTAAGTTTTTGTGGCGGTATTTTTCGCCACAACTGATCCGGTTAACCGAATCGACCGCAAAGTCGCGTTCGGAAAACCGAACGAGCTTTTAACCGTTAGTCGGGGTGAACGCAGTTTCATGCAGGTATTGCCACTCAACACGGTCTGCCTGGACTCGCAGAATCGCTACCGAGACGCGTGAGGTGACGTTCTCACCCTGGCGATGGGTTTCGGTATAGCTCAGCGCAATCGTCTCGCCTTCCTGCCAGACCGTGTGCAGGTCACTGATGACGATCTCAAGCCCCGGCCCGCCACCCACATTTCGCCTGAACAACTGTTCTACCTGCGCTCGATCAACCGTCACCCCCGAGGTGGCGACCATGCTGAAGTCCTTGGCGAAGGCGTCCATCAGCGGCGCGATGGTGGCTGCGCCGCTGCCGTCGGTATCGGTAAACACGCGGTGAATCAGTTCATGCACGTGGTGAATGCTGTGTTGCGCTAGTTCAATCGGGTTGTTGTTCATGGTTTGCCTTTGCAGGGTTCAATTGACTCATCAAAAACAGCGGGACCAGGCCGACCAACGCCGCAATCGCAAACGTCGCGTGATAGGCCGAAGGGGTGTCGAACGGCTTGAGCAGCAGGTTGAAAATCATCAGAAACAGCGCGGCACCGAGGCTGAATGACAGCTGCCGATTGATGTTCCAGATCACGCTGGCCTTGTGCGTGTCGCTGCCGTTGAAATCCATCAGTGAGGTGGTTTGCGCGGTGTTGGCACCGATGCCGCCGCCAATGCCCATCAGGCTGTAGGCGATGACAATCAGCCAGAGATCGCTCGGCGCATTCACCTGTGTGAGGGTGACGATGCCGGCGCTGTGCAACAGCATGCCGAGGATGAACAGGCGCTTGGCGCCGACCCGGTTGTAGACCCGGCCGCCAATGGTCATCGCGATGAACGCGCCGATGGCGTAGACAATCATGAATGCGCCGGTCAGCCGGGCGCTGAAGTGCAGGGTGTTTTGCAGGAAGAAGATGCTCAACAGATTGACCCCGGTGAACACGCCGGGAATCGCGTAATAGATGAAGATCGACGTGCTGAGCCGCGTGCTGCTGAGCAAGCTCAGATCGATGATTGCGTGGCGCGACTGGCGGTAATGGCGCAGGTACAGCGCTATGAACAGCAGGCCCGCTGCGATGCAGGCCATGGCCAGCCAGGTCCGGGCGTCGCCGCCATACAGCGACATGCCCATCAGCAGGCTGGCGAGTGCCGTACTCACCAGCAACAGGCCTTTGATGTCCGGGCGTGACAGGTCGCCCGTTTTCGCTTCCTTGATCCACCGCCACGACAATCCAGCCGCGATCAGCGAGAACGGCACATTGCTGTAAAACACCCAGCGCCATGAACTGCTGTCGACGATGAAGCCGCCAACCGTAGGTGAAATCGCCGGGGCAATCAACGCAACCGCCATCACCAGCGTGGAGATCTTCGCTCGTTGCTCACCCTGAAACAGATTGAACGTCAGCGCCTGCCCGACCGGTATCAACAGACCGCCACCGATGCCCTGCACGAAACGCCAGATCACCAGTTCCGCGAAACTGTTCGCCAGCCCGCACATCCACACCGCTATGCTGAACAGCAGCATTGAAGCGGTGAGCACGTTCCGGCTACCGAAACGCGCGGCCAGCCAGGTGCTCAGTGGGATGATCAGGGTCAGCCCGAGAATGTAGGCGTTGGCGACCCACGCCACGGACGCGCTGCTGACGTGCAGCGTTGCTGACAGGCTGGGCAAGGCCACGGCCGACATGAAGATATTGATGCAGTCGATAAAGAAGCCGATCAGGAAGATCGACGCGACCTTGTAGCGATAACTCATGGTGTTTCCCCTTTGTCGGCGAGCTTAGGGGCGATAGACTCCGGGCGTCGATGCAATGGGGCTGAACACAATGTTTGAAGGGATTTGACAGTGAATCAGGGCGCCATGCACGGGCATTTGAATCGGGTCCAGACGTTTCTCGCGATCGTCGATCTGGGGTCTTTCACCAAGGCTGCCGATTACCTGAATATCAGCAGGGCCATGGCCAGCCTGCACATCAAGGCGCTGGAAGAGGCGTTGGCCACTACGCTGCTGATCCGCACGACCCGCACGGTAGCGCTGACTGAAACCGGTCAGAGCTTCTATAACGAGTTCAAGGAAATCGTCGCCGATATCGACAGTGCCTTTGATAACGTCCTGAAGGGCAGCAATCGGGTGTCCGGCAAGTTGCGGATCAGTTCGACCAGTGAGTACGGCGAGAAATACATCCTGCCGTTGATCCCGTTGTTTTTGCAGACCTATCCGCAGATCAGGCTGAGCTACCACGTCAACTCTTCATTGAATGATCTGGTGGCGGAGAAGCTTGATCTGGTGATTCGTCTGGGCCGCCTGGCCGACTCGGCGTTCAAGAGTCGCAAGATTGCTGACTATGAAATCGTCCTGGTCGCCACCGAGCAATTTCTCGGTCGTCATCCGGTGCGCGAGCCACAGGACCTGAGTGGTGTGCCATGGATCGCCAACAGCAATCTGCAGACGCCGACCCAGTGGTTAATGCGCGATGAGCGAGGGCAGGGCGTCGAGGTCAGCGGTGTGCATCACTTCGAAACCAATTCTTCGGCGGCAATGCGTTCGATGGCCCTGTCGTCGCTTGGGGTGTCGGTGCTACCGAAGTGGCTGATCGAGGATGACCTTGCCAGTGGACGGTTGATTCGCTTGTTGCCGGAGTATTCGTTGCCGCAGCGGTCGATCAATGTGGTATTTCCCAACACGGCGCACTTGCCGCACAAGTCGCGGGTGTTTATTGATTTTCTGCTGTTGCATCTGGCGCGCTGACATCGCTGGTGGTGGTGCAGCCTTGTGGCGAGGGGATTTATCCCCGATGGGCTGCTTAGCAGCCCCGCTTTTGTTTCAAGTGAGGGGCCGCTGCGCGACCCATCGGGGATAAATCCCCTCGCCACAGGTCAGCGCCTGATCCTGAGAAAAGAAAAAGCCCCTGAATCTCGCGATTCAGGGGCTTTCGTTTAAGCGCTGCTCAAGTCAGGCCGCTTCAATCTTGCGGTTCTGCTCGACCTTACCCAGATACGCCGCCAGTTTTTCCTGTTCGGCCGGGGTGGTGAACAGCCCCAGTTTGCTGCGGCGCCACAGAATGTCGTGGGCCGTCGTCGCCCATTCTTCGCTGCACAGGTAATCGACTTCACGGGTATAGAGCCCGCCGCCGAGGTGTTCGCCCATGTCCGCCAGGGTTTCCACACCTTCAAGCATGCGCCAGGTACGGCTGCCGTAGGTGGTGGCCCAGCGCCGGGCGATCTCGGTTGGCACGAAGTCGAACTTGTCGCGGATCAGTGCGCTCAAGGCTTGCGGCGTAGTCATGTCTTCGCCGCCGGGCAGGGTGGCGGTGGCCGTCCAGCTCGGACGCATCTGGGTGAAGAACGGCAGCAACTGCGCCATCGCCGACTCGGCGAGTTTGCGGTAGGTGGTCAGTTTGCCGCCGAACACCGACAGCAGCGGCGCTTCTTCACTGCTGCCCGACAGCGCCAGGGTGTAATCGCGGGTGACGGCCGACGGGTTGTCGGATTCGTCGTTGCACAGCGGACGTACGCCCGAGTAGCTGTGCTGGATGTCGTCGCGGCTGATTTGCTTCTTGAAGTGGGCGTTGACCACTTTCAACAGGTAATCGGTTTCGCCTTCAGTGATTGCCACTTTCGCCGGATCACCGGTGTATTCACGGTCGGTGGTGCCGATCAGGGTGAAGTGGTTCAGGTACGGAATGGTGAAAACGATGCGCTGATCTTCGTTTTGCAGAATGTGCGCGTGATCACCTTCGTACAGCTTCGGCACGATGATGTGGCTGCCCTGGATCAAGCGGATGCCGTACGGCGATTCCATCTTCAGGTCGTCACGGATGAACTTGGCCACCCACGGGCCGGCCGCGTTCACCAGCGCTTTGGCGGTGATCGAAAACAGGCTGCCGTCGGCGCGTTCCAGGTTCAGGTGCCACAGGCCTTTGGCGCGGCGGGCGCTGACGCAACGGGTCTGGGTGTGGACGTGGGCGCCTTTTTCACGGGCGGCCATGGCGTTGAGGACAACGAGGCGGGCGTCGTCGACCCAGCAGTCGGAGTATTCGAAGCCTTTCTTGATTTCGCTTTTCAACGCGCTATCGGCGCCGAACTTCAGGCTTTTCGAACCCGGCAGTTTTTCGCGCTTGCCGAGGTTGTCATACAGGAACAGGCCGGCACGGATCATCCACGCCGGACGCAGGTGCGGACGGTGCGGCAGCACGAAGCGCATTGGCTTGACGATGTGCGGCGCCTTGGCCAGCAACACTTCGCGCTCGGCCAGCGCTTCGCGCACCAGACGGAATTCGTAATGTTCGAGGTAGCGCAGGCCACCGTGGATCAGCTTGCTGCTGGCTGACGACGTGTGGCTGGCCAGGTCATCCTTTTCGCAAAGGAACACCGAAAGCCCGCGACCGGCGGCATCCGCTGCGATCCCCACGCCATTGATCCCGCCGCCGATGACGGCGAGGTCGTAGATCTCGGAGATAGGGGGCGTACGCAAGGTAGATGTGGACATCGGCTGGCCTCGGGCTCTTTTGATTTTCTGTATTGGAAATCGAACATGAATGTTCATTTGCGAAAATGGTAGCCCATAAAGACGCGCACAGCCAGTCGCCTTCGATTGAAAATACTCATCGAAGGGCAGGGAAAGGAAAATTTTCGAACATTCACAGGCAGATCGTTCCCATGCTCCGCGTGGGAATGCATCCATCGACGCTCTGCGTCGGCTTTTGAGATGGGACGCAGAGCGTCCCGGGCGGCATTCCCACGCAGAGCGTGGGAACGAGGGGTTAAACGACTTCCAGGCGAATCTTGTGCTGGGTCAGCAACTGCGCCAGCGCCGGCACTGGCTGCTGATCGGTCACCAGACAATCGATCAGGCTGATCGGGCCGAGGCGGATCATCGCGTTACGCCCGAACTTGCTCGAGTCCGCTGCCAGGATCACCTGGCGCGCATTGGCAATGATCGCCTGGGAAACCCGCACTTCCTGATAATCGAAGTCGAGCAGGCTGCCGTCCTCGTCGATGCCACTGATACCGACCAGCGCAAAATCAACCTTGAACTGATTGATGAAGTCCACGCTCGCCTGACCCACCACACCGCCATCGCGGCGCACATTGCCGCCAGTCAACAGCACGTCGAAATCATCCTTGGCACTGAGCATCGACGCCACGTGCAGGTTGTTGGTGATGATCTTCAGGTGATTGTGATTGAGCAGGGCGCGGGCAATCGATTCGGTAGTGGTACCGATGTTGATGAACAGCGAGGCATGATCGGGGATCTGTGCGGCGATCGCTTCACCGATGCGTTGTTTTTCATCGCGCATCTGATCGGCGCGCATCGCATAGGCAGTGTTTTCGACACTGGAATCATAGGCCGCGCCGCCATGGTAGCGACGTAGCAGATTGGCTTCCGCGAGCTGATTGATGTCGCGGCGGATGGTTTGCGGGGTAACAACGAACAGCGTGGCCATCTCCTCGATGCTCACATAGCCGCGTTCGCGGACCAGCTCGAGGATTTGCTGCTGACGGGGAGGCAGATTCATGGGGCTTCCTTTGGGCTGCCGTGCAAAATTTGCCCATGATGCCGCAGGAATCCGCTCCCTACCAGTTAGATGCCTATCTGGATCTGAAGGTTGGCTTATTCAGCGTCTTCACGCGCCCAGTCACGGGTGCGGCTGACGGCTTTTTTCCAGCCTTTGTACAGCTTCTCTTTCTCCACTTCGTCCAGGCTCGGTTCGAACTCACGCTCGATCACGGCCTTGCCGCGCAGTTCGTCCAGGCTGCCCCAGAAACCGCAGGCCAGACCGGCCAGATACGCCGCGCCGAGTGCTGTGGTTTCGCGCATTTGCGGGCGCTCGACCTGCGTGCCGAGGATGTCGGCCTGGAACTGCATCAGGAAGTTGTTCGCCACCGCGCCGCCGTCCACACGCAGGGCCTTGAGGCGTTCGCCGGAGTCCTGTTGCATGGCGTCGAGCACGTCGCGGGTCTGGTAGGCGATCGATTCCAGGGCGGCACGGATGATGTGATCCACGCGCACGCCGCGGGTCAGGCCGAACAGCGCGCCACGGGCATACGGGTCCCAGTACGGAGCGCCCAGACCGGTGAAGGCCGGTACCAGGTACACGCCGTTGCTGTCCTTCACTTTATTGGCGAAGTATTCGGTGTCGTGGGCGTCGTTGATGATTTTCAGTTCATCACGCAGCCACTGCACGGTCGAACCGCCGTTGAACACCGCACCTTCCAGGGCATAGGCGACTTCGCCACGCGGGCCGCAGGCGATGGTAGTGAGCATGCCGTGCTTGGATTTCACTGCTTTGTCGCCAGTGTTCATCAGCAGGAAGCAACCGGTGCCGTAGGTGTTTTTCGCCTGGCCCGGCTCGACGCACATCTGGCCGAACAGTGCTGCTTGCTGGTCGCCGGCGATCCCGCCGATGGCGATGCCGCTCTTGGTGCGGCCGTAGATTTCCGACGAGGCTTTGACTTCCGGGAGCATCTCGCGCGGGATGTCGAGGATCTCCAGCATCTTCGCGTCCCACTCCAGCGAGTGAATGTTGAAGAGCATGGTGCGCGAGGCGTTGGTGTAGTCGGTGACGTGCACCTTGCCACCGGTGAATTTCCAGATCAGCCAGCTATCGACGGTGCCGAACAGCAGTTCGCCGTTGCGCGCACGCTCGCGGCTGCCTTCGACGTTGTCGAGGATCCACTTCAGCTTGGTGCCGGAGAAGTACGGGTCGGTGACCAGACCGGTATTGTCGCGGATATAGTCTTCGTGGCCATCACGCTTGAGCTGCTGGCAGATCTCGGTGCTGCGGCGGCACTGCCAGACGATGGCGTTGTAGACCGGACGACCGGTGGTCTTGTCCCAGACCACGGTAGTTTCACGCTGGTTGGTGATGCCGATGGCGGCCACCTGGTCGTGATGCAGGCCAGCCTGAGCCAGCGCTTCAACCATCACCGCGCTCTGGGTGGCGAAGATTTCCATCGGGTCGTGTTCGACCCAACCGGCCTGCGGGTAATGCTGAGCGAATTCACGCTGGGCGGTGCAGACCACGTTCGCGTCGCGGTCGAAAATGATCGCGCGGGAGCTGGTCGTACCCTGATCGAGGGCAATGATGTAGTTCTTATTCTGAATGTCGGTCATGTCGATTGCCTTGGACGAAATAAGGGAGAGTGGGCCGGGGCGCAGGCTCTATCTGGCAGGAGCCTGCGCCGACTGTTTCAAGAAGTTCTTGGTTTGCCATCAATGGCCGGTTCTGCATCCTTTGTAGCAGGTGTGGCGCCGGTCAGGTGACGGGCGATGAGCCCGCGATACCCGGCAGCGCCGAGGCAGGCACCGACAATCGGTGCAAAAATCGGAATCAGGAAGTACGGAATATCGCGACCGCCAGTGAAGGAAATTTCACCCCAGCCCGCGAAGAAAGTCATCAGTTTAGGACCGAAGTCACGTGCCGGGTTCATCGCAAAACCGGTCAGCGGGCCCATCGAGCTGCCGATTACGGCGATCAGCAAACCAATCAGCAGCGGCGCCATCGGGCCTTTCGGCAAGCCGTTGTTATCGTCGGTCAGGGCCATGATCACGCCCATCAGGATGGCGGTGATGATCATCTCGACCAGAAAGGCCTGGGCGGTGGACAGCACCGGGTTCGGGAAGGTGGAGAACACCGACGCCAACTCCAGGCTGGCAGCCGAGCCGCGAACCATTTGGTGAGTTTGTTCGAAATCGAAGAACAGGTTGCTGTACAGCGTGTAAACCAATAGCGCGCCGCAGAAGGCGCCGGCAATCTGCGACAGGATGTAGAACGGCAGTTTGCGTTTTTCGAAGTCGGCGAAGATGGTCAGCGCGATGCTCACGGCCGGGTTCAGATGTGCGCCGGAAACGCCAGCGGTGAGGTAGATCGCCATGCTTACACCGACGCCCCAGATGATGCTGATTTCCCACAGACCGAAGCTGGCGCCCGCGACTTTGAGCGCGGCGACGCAGCCGGTACCGAAAAAGATCAGTAAGGCAGTACCCAGAAACTCGGCCAGGCATTGGCCCGAGAGCGTTGGTTGCTGTAAAGCAGTTGTCATTGAAAACCTCGATTTTTGTTGTTGTCTGGCGCTTTGCCGACAGGGCAAGGCGCGATTTTCCCCGGGGCAGGATCCCCATCCTGTTCCCGGTTTACTGCTGAGTGCTGCGGTAACCATAATTCTTACATTATTCAGATTCGAAAAAATATAGACAAGAAACAAACCTGTCAAAGGTCGAAAGTGAACTATCGGTCACAATAAAACTATTAGTGCTATGAATGATCCTCGGTGAGCGCTGTTCCCCATCGTTCTGGAAAGTCTGCAGGCCACGGGAAACGCGGCGTTGAACTAGAGCCTTTTGTGATCTGATCGCCTAGAATCCGGCGCAGGATTTTTCTGCCACTGCCAAGCCTGGAGCTGCCATGACCCCTGCGTTGGACTTGTTGAAAAAAGTTCGTGCCGAACATCGCGTGCACAGTTACGAACATGACCCGAAGGCCGCGTCCTATGGGCTGGAGGCCGCAGAAAAGCTGGGGCTTGAGCCGGCGCAGGTGTTCAAGACGCTGCTGGCTGCCAGTGAAAAGGGCGAATTGTTGGTGGCGGTGGTGCCGGTCGTCGGAAGTCTCGACCTCAAAGGTCTGGCTCATGCGGCAGGGGTGAAAAAAGTCGAGATGGCGGATCCGGCAGCGGCGCAGCGCTCCACCGGTTATCTGTTGGGTGGCATCAGTCCGCTGGGGCAGAAGAAACGCCTGCGTACCTTCATCGATAACTCGGCTCAGGCTTTTGCGACTATTTATGTCAGCGCCGGTCGGCGCGGGCTGGAAGTTGAACTGGCACCTGCCGTGCTGGCTGGACATACCCAAGCCAAATTCGCCGACATCGGTCGCGCGTAAGAGAAACCAGCGCTGTATGAAGAAAATTGGCCGGTTCTGTCACTGGCGCTGACCCGGCCAGCGCTGCATGCTCTGCCGACTGACTCAGGGAGTAGGTTATGCAGCTTGATTTTCATCAGGTCGACGCATTCAGTGATCGGCCATTCAGTGGCAACCCGGCGATGGTCTATCGGCTCGACGCGTGGCTCGCGGATGAGTTGATGCAGAAGATCGCCGCCGAACACAATCTGGCGGAAACCGCGTTTTTGGTGCGTGAAGGTTCGGCGTGGCATATCCGCTGGTTCACCCCGACCACCGAAGTACCGTTGTGCGGCCACGCGACGCTGGCCAGCGCTTATGTGCTGTTCGAGATCTACAAGGAAACTGCTGAGCGTCTGGACTTCATTTGCAAGTCCGGGCCGCTGAGTGTCAGTCGTGAGGATGGCCGTTTGTGGCTGGACTTCCCGTCAATCGTGCCTTCGGAAATTGGCGTGACGCTGGATGTCGAACGGGCGCTGGGCGTTGAAGCGGTGGATGTACTCGGCTCCAACGAGCTGTTTGTGGTACTGGAGTCGGAGCAGGCCGTGCTCGACTGCAAACCGGACATGGTCGCACTGGCCAAGCTGCCGTGGCTTGGGGCGATCGTCACCGCGCGCGGCAACCAGCACGATTTCGTCTCGCGCTACTTCGCTCCGGCAATTGGCATCAACGAAGATCCGGTCACCGGTTCGACCCATTGCAGCCTGATTCCGTATTGGTCAAAACGTCTGGGCAAGTCGAGCCTGACCGCCTGCCAGCGCTCGGCGCGGGGTGGCGAGTTGTTCTGTCGGCTTGAGGGTGAGCGGGTGAAGATCGGTGGCCATGCCACGCTCGTGGCGAGCGGCACCCTGATCCTCGGTTAACGCAACCCCCTGTAGGAGTGAGCCTGCTCGCGATCACGGTATATCAGTCAAATCTTCTGTGACGGATGTACCGCGATCGCGAGCAGGCTCACTCCTACAGGGCAATGGTGTTGGATCAGAGTGCAGTGCTGTAGCGGCGCACGCCGTTTTCCACCACCGGAATCTGCGCGGCGGTGCTGCCCGAGGCCTGGAACAACACCAGATGTTCAGCTGCAACCCGAATCCCCACTTGCGCACCCAGCTGATGGTCAGCATGACTCGGGAAAATCGACTCCAGCTGCGCACCGGTCGGCAATTGCAGGCGATACAGCGTCGAAGCACCAAGGAAAGTCTTGCCGACAATCCGTGCCTTCAGCGCGCTGTCCGGCGCATAAACAATGTCATCTGGGCGCAGCAACACATCCACTGCGCCGCCAATCGGCCAGGTATAGGCACGATTGCCACGCAGTTCGCCGAGTTCGGTCTGCACCGATTCCGGGCTGGCGAGCTGGCCGCGAATGAAATAACCCTGACCGATGAAGCTGGCTACGTAAGGCGTCGCCGGCTCGTGATACAGGTTGTACGGCGTGTCCCACTGTTCCAGCCGACCTTCCTTGAAGACGCCGACGTGATCGCTCACGGCAAAGGCTTCTTCCTGATCGTGGGTCACCAGAATCGCACTGGTGCCGCGAGCCTTGAGGATGTCGCGCACTTCGTGGCTGAGCTTGCGGCGCAACTCGCCGTCGAGGTTGGAAAACGGCTCATCCAGCAATAGCAGTTGCGGCTCGGGCGCCAGGGCCCGAGCGAGGGCGACGCGTTGCTGCTGGCCGCCGGACAGCTCGTGTGGGAAGCGCTTGCCGAGGTTTTTCAGGTTGACCAGTTCGAGCAATTCTTCGGTGACGCGATCTTTTTGCGGGTGTTTGCGAATGCCGAACGCGATGTTGTCCGCGACGCTCAGGTGCGGGAACAGCGCGTAGTCCTGAAACACCATGCCGATCCGCCGTTTCTCCGGCGCAAGCGTGAAACCGGCGCTGGAAATGGTTTCGCCACCCAGGGTGATCTCACCTTCGTGCACCGGCTCGAAACCGGCAATGGCGCGCAACGTGGTGGTCTTGCCGCAGCCGGACGAGCCGAGCAGGCAGCCGATGTCACCGGCATTGAGGTGCAGATTGAGGTTCTGCACCACTCGTTGATCTTGATAACCGCAAGCGAGGTTGCGCAGGTTCAGCAGTAATTCATGGCTCATGCGTGGTGATATGCCGGTTCTACTAGGAACTCGAGCAGGGCCTTCTGTGCGTGGAGACGGTTTTCTGCCTGATCCCAGGCGACGGAGCGCGGGTCATCAAGCAGGTCGAGACTGATTTCTTCGCCACGGTGCGCCGGCAGGCAGTGCATGAACAGCACGTCCTCGGCAGCGAGGTCGAGCAGGGCACGGTTGACCTGGAACGGTGCGAACAGCTTGAGGCGTTTGGCAGTTTCCTCTTCCTGGCCCATTGAGGTCCAGACGTCGGTGCTGACCAGATGCGCGCCGCGCACGGCATCCTGCGGATCGCGGACGATGGTCACGCGATCGCCGGCCTTGGCCACGAATTCAGGATTCGGCTCGTAACCTTCCGGGCAGGCAACGCGCAACTGGAAGTCGAACTGGATCGCCGCTTCTATATAGCTGTTGCACATGTTGTTGCCGTCGCCGATCCAGGCCACGGTCTTGCCCTGGATCGAGCCACGGTGTTCAAGGAAGGTCTGCATGTCGGCCAGCAACTGGCACGGGTGCAGGTCATCGGACAGGCCGTTGATCACCGGCACGCGCGAGTTGGCGGCGAATTCGGTCAGGGTGCTGTGGGCAAAGGTACGGATCATCACCGCATCGAGCATGCTCGACATGACAATGGCGCAGTCGCCGATTGGCTCGCCACGGCCCAGTTGCGTATCACGCGGCGACAGGAAGATCGCCTGACCGCCGAGCTGGATCATGCCCGCCTCGAAGGAGATCCGGGTACGGGTCGAGGATTTCTCGAAGATCATCCCCAGCACGCGGTTTTTCAGAGGCTCGAACAGTACGCCGCGGTTACGCAGGTCCTTGAGCTCAACGCCTCGACGGATCACGCTGACCAGCTCTTCGGGCGTGCAATCCATCAGGGAGAGAAAGTGCCTTGCGCTCATCATTGACTACCTTTTGCTACAAACCGCAGATGCTCAAAGCCTTGTTTAACGGAACAACGGGCGAGACCTGCGGCGTAAGCCGCACGGGGGCGACGAAATAGGGGAAGGCGCGATATTGACACTAAATGTCGCGTTTTTCCAATAGGCTACTTTTGTTGTGGGATTCGGAGGGCGGACTGCACGGTGCAGTAACGCATTTGAAGCCGGGTTCAGGACAGCAGCGAAGCACTTTGTACACTGGCGTCCCGGGGCTTGGCAATCCGGCGTGACGCGGATGCAGCGCTTTGGTCCGTTCGAGACCGAGTGGTTGCAGATTCGCTTGGTCGGATGCGCAGGCTGAAACATTTGCTAAAGCAAAGTGCTGAGTTATAACTACCTTTCGAGCGACGCAGGAAGCCTTTGAATGGAATCGAAAGAAAAACTGTTGATGGAGTTGCTGGGCCACACGGCTCGCTCCCTGACCCATCTCACCGCGTCGGTCACCTCCATGTCCTTCGAGTTGTTGCGCAGCGAAGATGACGTGGTCAAGGCTGCCAGCCGCCAGATGATCGACCGCATGGCGACGATCAGTGCCGGGCTTGACGAGCACTGGCGCCTGATCGGCGAGCTCACCGGCGTACACGTCGCTCACGAGCAGATCGAAACCATTCAGGAAATCCAGTTGCAGGCGCCGCCGCAGTTGCCGTCGAACTGATTCGACGGGCTATCGGCTCGCCTGATGGTCGTCGATTCACAAGACGAACGTCGCTGGCGCCTGGCTGGCGCACGGGCCATAGTTTTGTTCCCGCAGGCGTTGTTGCCTGCCCAGAACACAACAGAGACTGGCCATGACCAAGACTCTCCATCACCGTGCCTGCCACCTGTGCGAAGCCATTTGCGGTCTGACCATCGAAACCACTGAAACCGACGGCCATGTCGTGATCACCTCGATCAAGGGTGATGCCCTCGACACCTTCAGTCGTGGCCATATCTGTCCCAAAGCCGTCGCCCTGCAAGACATTCAGAATGATCCCGATCGCCTGCGTCAGCCAATGCGCCGGGTCGGCAGTGAATGGCTGCCAATCGAGTGGGACGAGGCATTTGCACTGGTAGCCGAGCGGCTGGCGGCGATTCAGGAGCGACATGGGCAGAATGCTGTCGCGGTGTATCAGGGCAATCCGAGCGTGCACAATTACGGGCTGATGACCCACAGCAATTACTTTCTCGGCCTGCTGAAAACCCGCAATCGCTTCTCCGCCACCTCGGTCGATCAGTTGCCGCATCACCTCAGCAGCTACCTGATGTACGGCCACGGTTTGCTGTTGCCGATCCCGGACATCGATCACACCGATTTCATGCTGATTCTCGGCGGTAATCCGCTGGCGTCCAACGGCAGCATCATGACCGTGCCAGATGTTGAAAAACGCCTGAAAGCGATTCAGGCGCGCGGCGGCAAGGTCGTGGTGGTCGATCCACGGCGCAGCGAGACGGCTGCGATGGCCGATCAGCATCTGTTCGTGCGTCCCGGTGGTGATGCTGCATTGCTGTTCGGGCTGCTCAACACGCTGTTTGACGAAGGCCTGGTCCGCGGCAGTCATTTGCCGGTCGAGGGTCTGGACGAGGTTCGCACGGCCGTGGCGTCGTTCACTGCCGAAACCATGAGTCCATTGTGCGCCGTGCCTGCCGAGCAGATCCGTCAGCTGGCCCGCGACTTTGCCGCTGCGCCGAGCGCCGTGTGTTACGGACGTATGGGCGTTTCTACCCAGGCGTTCGGCACGTTGTGCCACTGGGTGGTGCAGTTGATCAATCTGGTCACCGGCAACCTCGACCGGGTCGGTGGTGCGCTGTGTACCGAACCGGCGGTGGATCTGGTGGCGTCGACCTCCGGCGGGCATTTCAACAAATGGCAAAGTCGTGTGTCGGGCCGTCCCGAGTATGGCGGTGAGTTACCGGTCTCGGCGCTGGCCGAAGAGATGCTCACCGAAGGCGAGGGGCAGATCCGTGCACTGATTACCGTCGCCGGCAACCCAGTGCTGTCGACGCCGAACGGGCGGCAGTTGGAGCAAGCGCTTGATGGTCTGGAGTTCATGGTCAGCATCGACCTGTACATCAACGAGACCACGCGTTACGCCGATCTGATCCTGCCGTCGACCTCGGCGCTGGAGAACGATCACTACGACACCACGTTCAACCTGTTCGCGGTGCGCAACGTGACCCGCTTCAATCGCGCAATCCTCGCCAAGCCCGAAGGCGCGCTGCATGACTGGGAGATCTTCGTCAGCCTGGCCAAGGCCTTTGCCGAGAAGACCGGCAAGGAGCTGAAGCCGACCATGCCACCGGCGAAGATGATCGACATGGGCCTGCGCATGGGTTACTACGGCGATGCCTCCGAACACAAACTGTCGCTGGCGACACTGTTCGATCATCCCCACGGGCTAGACCTTGGAGCATTGAAGCCGAATCTGGCCAAGCGTTTAAAAACCCTTGATCAGCGCGTGCAGGCTGCGCCCCCCGAAATCCTCGCCGACCTTGCACGCTTCGCTGCCTTACGGGCGCCAGCCGCAGATGAGCTGTTGATGATTGGCCGCCGCCACGTGCGCAGTAACAATTCATGGATGCACAACTATCACCGTCTGGTGAAGGGCAAGCCGCGTCATCAGTTGTTGATGCATCCGGACGATCTTGCCAGCCGAGGCCTCAACGATGGGCAGTTGGTGCGTGTGAGCTCGCGGGTCGGGCAGATCGAAGTGGAAGTGCTCGGCAGTCTGGACATGATGAAAGGCGTGGTCAGCCTGCCGCACGGTTGGGGACATGCAAGGCCGGGGGTGCAGATGGCGATTGCCAGCGGCCAGCCGGGTTCGAGCGCGAACGATCTGACCGATGAATGTCAGCTCGACGAGTTGTCCGGCAATGCCGCGCTGAATGGCGTGCCGGTGACCGTCGCGGCGGCGTGAGCATGTCTGTCGGGGAGACCGAGCAGGGCGCTCGGGATTCCGTTACAATGCGCCACCGTGCCGACCCATGAGTCGGAAAGTTCAGCCGAGGTGCTCCATGGATATCATCGAAACGATTAAAGAGCAGATTGCCAACAACACCATTCTGCTTTACATGAAAGGTTCGCCGAATGCCCCACAATGTGGCTTCTCCGCGAAAGCTGCACAGGCTGTGATGGCGTGTGGCGAAAAGTTTGCGTACGTGGACATCCTGCAGAACCCGGAAATCCGCGCCAACCTGCCGAAGTACGCCAACTGGCCGACTTTCCCACAACTGTGGGTCGGCGGTGAACTGGTCGGCGGTAGCGACATCATGACCGAGATGGCTGCTGACGGTTCGCTGCAAAGCACCATCAAGGCGGCTGTCGAAGCGGCTGCTGCGAACAAGTCGGAAGCCTGATCGGCCTCTGTGAGAGCCAGCAATCTGGCTCTCACACTGGTTTTACCCGGCACCTGCTCCCTGTAGGAGCTGTCGAGTGAAACGAGGCTGTGATCTTTTGATCTGCAGCCAATAAAAAGCCCCGCGCCTCGAAAGAGGGCGGGGCTTTTTAATGTCTCGAGTTTAGCGGGCGCTAACTTACTCTTCGCCCATCTGCGATTGCAGATAGTTCTCAAGACCGACCTTATCGATCAGGCCCAGTTGGGTTTCCAGCCAGTCGATGTGTTCTTCTTCGGATTCGAGAATATCTTCGAGCAGTTCGCGGCTGCCGAAATCGCCAACGGTTTCGCAATGAGCGATCGCGGCTTTCAGATCAGCGTGGCCGGTCTTCTCGATGCGCAGGTCGCACTCCAGCATTTCCCGGGTGTGCTCGCCGATGTGCAGCTTGCCGAGGTCCTGCACGTTCGGCAGGCCTTCGAGGAACAGGATGCGCTTGATCAGCTTGTCCGCGTGCTTCATCTCGTCGATGGATTCTTTGTACTCGTGCTTGCCCAGCTTGTTCAGGCCCCAATCTTCATACATGCGTGCATGCAGGAAGTACTGATTGATCGCGACCAGCTCATTGGCAAGGATCTTGTTGAGATGCTGGATGACTGTAATGTCGCCTTTCATGATCGGAGTCCTGCCCTGTAATAGCTGTATATAAGGCGGAGTTTGAGCTTCGTACTTATAAGTGTCAAACCTAAGTTATTGAATAATATATGAAAATTAATCGGAATAAGAATGTTTGTGTTCCGCGTCTAGACGCTAACCAATTGATTTTCAGGCATAAAAAAACCGGACATAAGTCCGGTTCTTTGAAATAGGGGTAATTTACGCAGCGGTAAATTCTACAGGATAGGGGATCGCAGCCTGGGCGGTTTGCAGCTTGGTCAGGGTTTCGCGTACGACTTCCTTGGCAAGGCAGGCACATTTGCCGCATTGGCTGGCGACGCCGGTGGCCTGGCGGACTTCTTTATAGCTGCAGCAACCTTCATAGATCGCTTCGCGGATCTGTCCGTCGGTGACGCCAGTGCAGAGACAAACATACATAAGTGAGAACCGTCGCTGGTTGTGACTCAATTGCGATGGATCTTAATGTTAACGAGAATGATTGTCAAAGTGCTTTCGGAAAGCTTTGCGCAGGATTTGCGCGTGACTGACGAGCGGTAATGACTGGCCATCTGCCTGGCCCCGTAAATGCAGCGCCGTTAACCGCTGCTTTAAAAAACCGTTAAGGACAGGCCAAAAACGCAGTGTATGATGGTCGGCCCTTGCGAAGGGGGTTCGTGTCACAGGGCTGTCGCCTGAGGGTGGCAGGCTGGCCCGGACCCTGAACTTCAAGTTTTTACACCAGGAGATATCAATGAGCGTACTCGTAGGCAAACAAGCCCCTGACTTCACCGTCCCGGCCGTACTCGGCAATGGCGAGATCGTTGACAGCTTCACTCTGTCCTCGGCCATCAAAGGCAAATACGGCCTGGTGTTCTTCTACCCACTGGACTTCACCTTCGTCTGCCCGTCCGAGCTGATCGCTCTGGACAACCGCATGGCTGACTTCAAGGCTCGCAACGTTGAAGTGATCGCCGTGTCGATCGACTCGCACTTCACCCACAACGCCTGGCGCAACACCCCAGTGAACAATGGCGGCATCGGCCAGGTGAAATACACCATGGCTGCCGACATGAAACACGACATCGCCAAGGCCTACGACGTTGAGTCCGAAGGCGGCGTGGCTTTCCGTGGCGCATTCCTGATCGACGACAAGGGTGTTGTCCGCTCGCAGATCATCAACGACCTGCCGCTGGGCCGTAACATGGAAGAGCTGATCCGTCTGGTCGACGCTCTGCAATTCCACGAAGAGCACGGCGAAGTCTGCCCTGCCAACTGGAAAAAAGGCGACAAAGGCATGAACGCTTCGCCAGAAGGCGTTGCTGCATACCTGACCGAGAACGCTGCTGCCCTGTAAGGCGCAACGTCGAGGTACAAAAAAACCGGCCCACGTGGCCGGTTTTTTTTATGTGGAGAATTATTTGAAACAGCCTTTCGGCATCATTTGTTTCAAATGCGCGAGAAAAATACTGGATGACTGAACAGTGGTTGGATAGGGTTGTGCTCGAGCGATAACAGGTCGCCTCACTTCAGTAAGGACGGTGCAATGGATTGCATGATGCAGAAGGGGATTCAAATGCCGAGTAGCCTGGACGTTGCGGATTATTTCCTCTGCCTGGAAGGGCATGAGGGGGAGATCTCCAATCTTAAAATTCAAAAAATGGTTTATTACGCTCAAGGATTCAGTCTGGCCGTCCATGGCGAGGCTCTCTTCCCTGAAAAGCTGGAAGCGTGGATGCACGGGCCAGTGGTTCCGGATCTGTATCGAAGATTCAGCCAATTTGGATCGAGTGCCATTCCTCCTCCAAGTGATTTCAATCCAGATGTCTTCAGTGCCAAACAACAAAGTTTGCTCAACGAAGTGTTCGACGTTTATGGCCAATTCTCGGCGTGGAAACTACGTCAGCTGACACATGAAGAAGCCCCTTGGCGTAGAAACTTCAAGGAAGGGGAGTTCAGCCGAGAAATTCCCGCCTGTGAGATGCAGGAGTATTTCCGAGAGCATTTGGTGAACTGAAAAATGGCCAGGTTCAAACGCAGGGAACGCGATGCGGCGGCTGCAGTAACGGCAAGGACGTCCACCATCGAAATGGATTCATCGGAAGCACGACCTCCGGTTTTCTCATTTGAATATTTGCAGAATGGATGGTGCATTCAAGATTGCGAGGCCGTCGAACGCTCGAAAATGCTTGAGCGTCTGAGGATTCCGGGAAAAATGCCTTGGAGAGAACTGCGCAAGGAGCGTAGGCATCGATATGGCTGTGAAACGATTGAGAGAAACAGCTTGAAAGTCGGGATACCTGATTTTTTAACAGGTGATGTCAGATTGTTGGTGTTTCGGGCTTTCGAGCGTGTAGCGATGGTTGGCTACAAAAACCATCGGGTTTTCTACGTCATGTGGATTGATCGAGAATTTAAGCTCTATAAGCATTAAACGAAAAACCGGCCCACGTGGCCGGTTTTTTTATGTGCAGGATTTACCCGACGAGGATCAGTCGTCGAAGTCTTCCCAGCCGCCCATCTGTTTCCAGCGGTTGACGATGCCACAGAACAGCTCAGCGGTTTTCTCGGTGTCGTAACGCGCGGAGTGCGCCTCACGGCCGTCGAAATCGATGTCGGCGGCCTGGCAGGCTTTTGCCAGTACGGTTTGACCGTACGCCAGACCGGCCAGCGTCGCGGTGTCAAAGCTGGAGAACGGGTGGAACGGGTTGCGCTTCATGTCCAGTCGCGCAACCGCAGCGTTGAGGAAGCCGAGGTCGAAGCTGCTGTTGTGGCCGACCAGAATCGCCCGTTTGCAGCCGTTGGCCTTCAGCGCCTTGCGAATGCCGCGGAAGATGTCGGTCAGTGCCGTCTCTTCGCTGACGGCCATGCGCAGCGGATGATCGAGCTTGATCCCGGTGAACTCCAGCGCTGCCGCTTCGATGTTGGCGCCTTCAAACGGCTCAACGCGGAAGAAGTAGGTGTGATCCGGGTAGACAAAACCCTTTTCATCCATGGCGATGGTGGTCGCGGCAATCTCCAGTAACGCATCGGTGGCAGAATTGAAGCCACCGGTTTCTACGTCGACGACAACCGGCAGGTAGCCACGAAAGCGTGCTGCCATCGGGTGACGGGAACCGCCACCGCCACTTTGACCGTCCAGTTCGTCGTCGAAATGGTCTTCACTCACGCGTGTTCCTCCAGCAGGCGCCAGCGCAGTTTTTCACCGGCGCGCAGCGGGATAACGGTCAGCTCGCCGAATGGCAGGCTGGTCGGGGCGGTCCATTCTTCACGAACCAGGGTAATGCGATCGGTATTCGCCGGCAGGCCATAGAAGCGCGGGCCGTTGAGGCTGGCGAAGGCTTCGAGCTTGTCCAGCGCATTACGCTGTTCGAAGGCTTCGGCGTACATCTCGATGGCGGCGTACGCGGTGTAGCAGCCGGCGCAGCCGCAGGCGGCTTCCTTGGCGTGCTGGGCGTGCGGCGCCGAGTCGGTACCGAGGAAGAACTTCGCGCTGCCGCTGGTGGCGGCGTCGAGCAGAGCTTCCTGATGCGTATTGCGCTTGAGGATCGGCAGGCAATAGAAGTGCGGCCGAATCCCGCCAACCAGCATGTGGTTGCGGTTATAGAGCAGGTGATGTGCGGTGATGGTCGCGCCGACGTTGGCCGAGGCGTCGTTGACGAACTGCACGGCATCGCCGGTGGTGATGTGTTCGAACACCACTTTCAGTGTCGGGAAACGCTCGACCACACGACGCATGTGCTCGTCGATGAAGATCTTTTCGCGGTCGAAGACATCGACATCGCCACGGGTCACTTCGCCGTGGATCAGCAGGGGCATGCCGACTTCGGCCATGGCTTCCAGCGCCGGGAAAATCTTGTCGATGCTGGTCACCCCGGAATCGGAGTTGGTGGTCGCACCGGCCGGGTACAGCTTGGCGGCGTGTACGAAACCGCTGGCCTTGGCTTCACGAATTTCTTCGGGCTGGGTGCGGTCGGTGAGGTACAGCACCATCAGCGGCTCAAAGCGACTGCCGGCCGGGCGGGCAGCGAGAATCCGCTGGCGATAGCCGTCGGCTTCAGCGGCGTTGCGCACTGGCGGGACCAGGTTGGGCATGATGATGGCGCGGCCAAAGGTGCGCGCAACATCGGCAACGGTATTGGTCAACACGGCACCATCGCGAAGATGAATGTGCCAGTCGTCGGGACGCAGCAGGGTCAGGCGGTCGGACATGAGGGGATTCCAGGCGGGTCAAACTGAGGCGAATGCTACCGGAAAAGACTCTTGCAGGCACTCGCTATCAAGTTTTGCGGGATGCTTCCGATATCCCGTAGGTATGCCGTAAACATAGTGTGAATCGGTCTTTGTGTTTCAGAAGCCAATGGAGCCTCCCGTGCGCCAGCGTTATTTAGCCTTGCTCAGTGTGTTTGCCAGCCTTCCCGCGATGGCGCTCACCTACCAGACTCGCCTGGAGAACATTGAGTGGACGGTCGCCGGCGACAAGTTCGAGTGCCGCCTGACACAGCCGATCACCGATTTCGGTTCGGGTGAATTCGTGCGCAAGGCTGGCGAACAGGCGATCTTTCGTCTGAATGCCTACAACGCCATGCTCGGCGGCGGTTCGGCGACTTTGCTGGCAGCCGCCGCGCCTTGGCAGCCGGGGCGCGGTGACATCAATCTGGGCAGCGTCAGGCTCGGCAGTGGCAATGTCTTGTTCAGCAGCTCGCAGTCCCAGGCCGGTGGCCTGATCAGCGGTCTGCTGGACGGTCGTAGCCCGGTCGTGCGTCGTGCTTCGGGCGATGGCCGCGTGTCGGAAGTGCGTTTGTTGCCGGTGAAATTCAGTAAGGCGTTTAACGACTATCAAACCTGTGTGGCGAAATTGCTGCCGCAGAATTTCGACCAGATCAAGCAGTCGCAGATCGGCTTCCCCGGCGAGGGCGTTGACCTGGACGCTGCCGCCAAGGCCAAGCTGCAAGTGATGCTCGAATTCATGAAGGCTGATCCGACGGTCAATCACATTGAGCTCGATGGGCATTCCGACAACAGCGGCAATCGCTTGACCAACCGTGAACTGTCGCGCCGTCGGGCGCTGGCGGTGGTCGACTTCTTCAAGGCCAACGGCATTCAGGAATCGCAGATCACCGTGCGTTTCCATGGCGAGCAATATCCCATTGTGCCGAACACAAATGCGGCCAATCGGGCGAAGAATCGTCGGGTTAACGTAAAACTCGCGCGCGTGGCTCCAGTCACGGCCCCGGCACCACAAGCGAGCACTCCAGCCAACACTGCAGCAACTTCCTGACCCATCGGTCATCGTCGCGCTCTCGACAGATTCTGTCGCTTTGTCGTCTTAAGCTGTCGCGCCTCTGTAAATTATCGCGTTTGAGCGGTAGACTCCTCGGCTTTCCGTAGAACCCCGTGGAGTGATGGCATGGCGGACGTAAACAAGGTCGTTCTGGCGTATTCCGGCGGCCTGGACACTTCGGTGATCCTCAAGTGGCTGCAGGATACTTATAACTGTGAAGTGGTGACCTTCACCGCTGATCTCGGTCAAGGCGAAGAGGTCGAGCCGGCCCGCGCCAAGGCTCAGGCCATGGGCGTCAAAGAAATCTACATCGACGACCTGCGCGAAGAATTCGTGCGCGATTTCGTATTCCCGATGTTCCGCGCCAACACCGTTTACGAAGGCGAGTACCTGCTGGGTACCTCCATCGCACGTCCGCTGATCGCCAAACGTCTGATCGAAATCGCCAACGAAACCGGCGCTGACGCCATTTCCCATGGCGCCACCGGCAAGGGCAACGACCAGGTGCGTTTCGAACTGGGCGCCTACGCGCTCAAGCCAGGCGTGAAAGTAATTGCCCCTTGGCGTGAGTGGGACCTGCTGTCCCGCGAGAAGCTGATGGACTACGCCGAGAAGCACGCGATCCCGATCGAGCGTCATGGCAAGAAGAAGTCTCCGTACTCGATGGACGCCAACTTGCTGCACATCTCCTATGAAGGCGGCGTGCTGGAAGACACCTGGACCGAGCACGAAGAAGACATGTGGCGTTGGACCGTCTCCCCGGAGAACGCGCCTGACACCCCGCAATACCTGGAACTGACCTATCGTAACGGCGACATCGTTGCGCTGGACGGCGTCGAAATGACCCCGGCCACCGTACTGGCGACGCTGAACAAGATCGGCGGTGCTCACGGTATCGGCCGTCTCGACATCGTCGAGAACCGTTACGTCGGCATGAAGTCCCGTGGCTGCTACGAAACCCCGGGCGGCACCATCATGCTGCGCGCTCACCGCGCCATCGAATCGATCACCCTGGACCGCGAAGTCGCTCACCTCAAAGACGAGCTGATGCCGAAATACGCCAGCCTGATCTACACCGGCTACTGGTGGAGCCCTGAGCGTCTGATGCTGCAACAGATGATCGACGCTTCGCAGGTCAACGTGAACGGTGTGGTTCGCCTGAAACTGTACAAAGGTAACGTGATCGTCACTGGCCGCAAGTCCGACGATTCGCTGTTCGACGCAAACATCGCGACCTTCGAAGAAGACGGCGGTGCTTACAACCAGGCCGACGCGGCGGGCTTTATCAAGCTCAACGCGCTGCGCATGCGCATTGCTGCCAACAAGGGCCGCAAGCTGTTCTGATTTTTCAGACTGACGCGCAATAAAAGGGCGGCCTTGTCTTCGAGACAGGGCCGCCCTTTTTTACATGATTCTTTTTTTCGGCGCTCATCGAGCAATGTCTCTGGTCTGTCCGCTTGCGCGACAACGACCCCATCCTTCAAGTCCGTCCCAACAGCGTCACCGCTTGTGAGCACAGGTTGTAAACAATACAAAGCGTGGTGCCTGAGTCTTTCTTGGCGTGTTTGATCTGTAGCAGCGCTCTCTTCGTCAGTGAAGCGTCTGACACATGATTGGAAAGAAACACGATGACGCGGGTGGTTTTCCTGTCGTTGAGCCGGATTCTTTGCACAATTGTGGCGAGTTCTCTCGACGCATCGATGTCACGGGCATCAATGATGTGCAGGTTGCTGACGCAAACGGGCAACTGAATATTGTGTTGGACCGTCAGGTTTGACCTCGCACGGGGGGGCGTTGGCGGATCGGGTGCGTTGTGGATTTCGCACGAGTCCGCGCATTGTGCGGCGGTATCATGAGGTACGACGCGACTCGAAATTCCGAAAGTATGGTGTGTGGTGGATCCCTCTTTGGATGTGTTGCGTTTGTTGTCGCGGTCATTGCTGTCCATGGCTTTCAAGAAAGTCGCGTCCTTACCGAAATCGGAAGGTGAATAGAGTGAGCGATAATTGAAGTTCAAAGTTATAAAAAAAAGAAATAACAAATAGAACGGAAAGCTGATCAGGAACCATACATAGATGGCGCGATCCTCACTGTTGAGGAACGGCAAGGATATCGCTGCAGATGCTTCTGAGATGCCAGCAAATATAGCGATTACCGTCATTGGATTGGTGATTTTGTTTTTTATCTTTAACATGCTTGTGCTCTTGTGTTTGGTTTTTCTCATAGATGGGTTGTTCATGTTTTGTGAGATTGTGATAGTTGAGAGAGTGTTGTTGTATTTATAGCAAAAGTGTTTGATTGAGTATAAATATCTTGTTTCAAGTGTTTGTGGGGGGTGGAGGTGCATGAAAGTTGTGAAAGAGAGTGTTATTGCTTGATGTTTCCAGTTTGCACACGTGATCATTCTTGTTAGGTATATGTCGTCCATCCGTAATGGAGTCGGAGTGTGGAATGGCCGCTGCATGGCACAAGGGTCGTAATCTGTTACAAGTTAAAGTGGGGAATGTAACGAGGGAGTTAGTGCGTTACAGCGTCGGATTTATAGAGTGAAAAGGATTTTTTGTAGGAATTATCTTCAATGGTTGTAGGGAATGTCTTTCGATGCAAGTGCATGAGAGCCCCGACATGCCACTGCGCAAGTGACTGGGATATGGTGCGTGTTCTAAAAATTCGAACAGCGAAACTGGACTTGCCCATGAATAAAGTGCTGATCGTGGATGACCATCCCGTCATTCGTCTTGCGGTACGTATGCTGATGGAACGTCATGGCTACGAAGTCATTGCAGAAACTGATAACGGTGTGGATGCATTGCAACTTGCGCGCGAGCAGATGCCGGATATTGTAATTCTGGATATTGGAATCCCCAAACTTGATGGACTGGAAGTTATTGCGCGTCTGACCTCGACCGCCATGCCAATTAAAGTTCTGGTACTGACCTCCCAGGCACCTGGACATTTTTCAATGCGCTGCATGCAATCGGGAGCGGCGGGATATGTGTGTAAACAACAGGACCTGACTGAATTGCTTAGCGCAATCAAGGCCGTTTTGTCCGGCTACAGTTACTTTCCAAATCAGGCGTTGCATACAGTGCGTACCAGTCTGGGTAATGCCAGTGAAGCAGACATGGTGGATCGTCTGTCCGGGCGCGAAATGATGGTGTTGCAACAATTGGCGCGAGGCAAGACCAACAAGGAAATCGCCGACGGCATGTTTCTGAGCAACAAAACCGTGAGTACCTACAAGACCCGCTTATTGCTGAAACTCAATGCGCGTTCACTGGTTGATTTGATCGAGCTGGCGCAACGCAATGGACTCGTCTGAATGTTTTATCAGCTGACGGGGTCATGGGCCGATCGAGTTCAGCTAGCCGCAGAAAGTGAAAAGCCTCCGTTTCGGGAGGCTTTCAAGCATCAGAGATCAAAATCGTAATCGGCCAATTGCCTTTGCAGTCGGCGCTCCTCCAGCAGGTTATCGATTGTGCGACGTTTGCTGAGGTTGGTTTTGGCCACCTCGACAACCGGTTCCGGGTCATCGGTCTCAGTGGGGGTGAAATCGTCTTCTACGTCCAATCGCTCTTTTTCGGTACTCATAAAGCTGACTCCCGGCTAAGACTGCCTTTGGCGCTCCTTATATCGGTAATGTAGCGACGGGTAAAAAAGATTTTTTCAATCGATCAATCAATAAACCTAATGCTTGATCAATCGTCCGATGTTTTGGCTTTGTACTCGCACAAATCTTCGATCCTGCAGCTGCCGCACCGTGGCTTGCGTGCCAGGCACACATAGCGTCCGTGAAGAATCAGCCAGTGGTGGGAATCGAGCAGAAATTCCTTGGGGACGAACTTCATCAGTTTCATTTCCACTTCGACAACATTCTTGCCGGGAGCGATACCGGTGCGGTTGCTGACGCGGAAAATGTGGGTGTCGACGGCCATGGTCAGTTGGCGGAAAGCCGTGTTGAGCACCACGTTGGCAGTCTTTCGGCCCACGCCCGGCAAGGCTTCGAGCTCCTCACGCGTTTGCGGTACTTCACTGCCGTGGCGCTCGATCAGTAAGCGGCAAGTTTCGATGACGTTCTTGGCTTTGCTGTTGTAAAGGCCGATGGTCTTGATGTATTCGGACAGACCTTCGACGCCCAGCGCATGTATCGCCGCCGGGGTGTTGGCTACCGGGAACAGCTTCGCCGTTGCCTTGTTGACGCCCACGTCGGTCGATTGCGCCGAAAGGATCACGGCAATCAGCAGTTCGAAAGGCGAGGAGTAGGCCAGTTCGGTTTTCGGCTCGGGATTGTCTTCATGCAGTCGGCGAAAGATCTCAAGACGTTTTGCGGCATTCATGGGCGATGCGTTTCCTTGGAAATAGAGTTCGAGCGGGTCCACGCCTGTCGGGCGGCCAGCAACAGCCCCAACAGAATCAGCGCGCCCGGAACCAGAGTTGCCAGATGCAACCCTTCACTGAATAAAACAAGACCTTGCCGATGTTCGACGATGCCTCGGCCGAGGGTCCCCTGGCCGGCGAGCTCTCGCAACAAGGCGAGGATCAGCATCAAGGCACCAAACAGACCCGTGAGTTTGAAGCGCTCGATTCGCGTCTGTCGGAAGAATCCATTGTGTTCCAGTGCTACGCACTGCAAAGCGATCAGGCCGGCATAAAGCCCCAAGGCCTGATGCCATGGTAAAAACCAGCGTTGCGCGAGAATCTCGGCGCAACTGGTCAATGCAGCTGCGAGCAGCAAGCTGGCGAGTAAAGTGTTTGTCCCCGTCAGGCGCGACCGCAGCGGGCGCATGCACATGCCGTAAGCACCCACGACCAGGACGAACATCAGTACCGTTACCAGTGCGCTGGCCAATGAGCCGGTGGTGCCCAGCAGCAACATCAGCATCAATGAGTTCGCCAGCGTCGCCGACCGGTTCATGGTTCGTTCCCCAGTAATGGCACACGATGCTCATCGAAGTAGCGCAGTGCATCATGGATTGCATTGATCACCGCGCGAGACGTAATGGTCGCGCCAGCCATCTGATCAAACTGCCCCTGATCCTTTTTCAGCGCCCAACCGGAATCCGTCGGTTGATTGCTCGATTTGCCGGTAAATACCTGCAACCACGTATTCGGCCAGTCGCCCAAATGTCCGCCCAGTGCCGGGGTTTCTGTCTGCTTGAGGGTTTTCACACCGAGCAATTTTCCTTCAGCATCGATGGCGATCAGCAACTCGATGCTGCCCGCATAGCCCTCGGTCTGGCTGCGCAGCAACACCGCGACTGACTGGCCAGCCTTGATCGCGCGATAGCCGCCGGTCAGTGTGCTGTGGCTCAAGGCGACGTTTGCCAGGACCAGCGGCTGTTCCAGCGGTTGATTGTCATAGGTCTCTGCCGCGAGCACGTCGAGCAGTTTGCGGCTGTCGAACAGACGTTGCGCAGCGGCAATCTGCGGTGCATTACTGCGTTGTAAAAAGTACGTCGCACCGACGCCGACGACGGCCAACAGCAGCAGCGTGAGCGCGCTTGTCATCCGATTCATGGGCTCACCTGTGCTTGTCGACTGGCGGCAAACCGTTCCAGCGCCGGCACGCAGAGATTCATCAGCAACACCGCAAACGCGACACCGTCCGGATACCCGCCACAGGTGCGAATCAGATAAGTCAGCAAGCCGACACCGACGCCAAACAGTAAGCGGGCGAGAGGACTTTTGGCGCCGGACACCGGTTCAGTAATGATGAAGAATGCGCCAAGCATGGTGGCGCCACTGAGCAGGTGAAACAGCGGCGAGCCGTGTGAGTCCGAGCCCGAGCCGTTCCAGCACAACAGACTGACCACAAACAGGCTGGCGAGCATGCCAACCGGCGCATGCCAGCCGAACACTCGTCGTTGCAGCAGGAACAGCCCGCCCGCGAGAAATGCCAGGTTCACCCATTCCACACCCTGGCCGCCGAAGCGCCCGAATGCCGGACTGGCGGCGAACAACTCATCGATGGTCAGACTTTTATTGATGCGCAGACTGTCCAGCGCTGTGGCCTGAACCCAGGCGTCCGGCGCCTGAGCGGGATTGAACACCTGCTGCACCGCGTCGAACAGCGCCAGGCCGTGAGCCGGCCAATGTGTCATCGGCTGTGGAAACATCACGATGATCAAGGCAAATCCGAGCATGGCCGGGTTGAACGGATTTTTACCCACGCCGCCATACAGGTGCTTGCCAAACAACAGACCGAAGGCGATTGCGGTCACCGTCAGCCACCATGGGCAATACGCTGGCAACGCGACGGCCAGCAGTGTCGCGCTGACCAGCGCACTGCCGTCGCTCAGCGTCGGCTGTAACGATTGGCGGCGCAGACGCATGACGCACGCCTCAACGATCAACGCGGTGCTGACCGACAGAATCAAATTGATCAACACGCCCCAGCCGTACAGCGCGAACAAGGCCAGCAGCCCCGGCAGCGTAGCGAGCAGTACCTGTTTCATCGCCTGTTGCAGGCGATCGTCCGGCGCCTCAAGGGGCGACATGGTCTTGCACCTGGCGCTCGGCGTCTTGCAGGCGGGCGCGGGCCTTGTCGAGGGTTTCGGCGGGCGTGTCGGCGCGACGTTCGAGTTTGTTGAAGTCGGCGCGGGCGTAGGCCAATTCGGTTTTCAACTGACGAAGCTGGGCGTCGATCGGGCGTTTTTCCACTCGTACAAGGTCAGGCACAGGCTGATCACTTGAGTTTTCGGCGGCGTGAAGGGCTTGCTCGGCTTCACGCAGTGATTGCTCCAGCGCCGTAATTTGCTCGGGTGGCGCTTCGGCAGTCTGGGCTTTTTTCAGCTCGGCGCGCCGCATGGCCAACTGGATCTTTGCTCTTTTCAGGTCGGCGTCCTTCGCCGGGACTGGCGCGACCGGAGCGGCGGGTGTGGCGGGTGTGGCGCTTTCGAGTTTCGCCAGGGCCTGCTCGGCTGCTTCGAATTGTTGCTGCAGCACGATCAATTGCGACTGCTGCTCAAAGGTCGGCGGATGGCCGAAGGCTTTCAGCGATTTGTGCAATTGCGCGCGGCTCATCGCGACGTCAATCTTGGCTTTCTTCAGCGCAGCATCAGCCGTGGCGGCTTTTTGCGCGCGCACACGCTCCAACGCAGCCTGCACGGGGTCGAGCGTTGTTACCTCAGATTGCGTGGCTTTTTTCGCCCTGGCCTCACGTTCAGCCTGTTTCTGCTGTTCTTCTCGTTGCAGGCGCGCGTTACGGCGTTCGAAACGCTGGCGAGCATGGTCGCGTTTGACGGCGCGCGCGCGTTGTTCTTCAAGACTGAATGCCAGCCCGCCCACCACCGGCAATGTGCCGAGCGGCAGTGGATGCATTTCGATGCAATCCACCGGGCACGGCGCCACGCACAGGTCGCAACCGGTGCACTCGTCGATGATCACCGTGTGCATCAATTTCGCCGCACCGACGATGGCGTCGATCGGGCAGGCCTGGATGCACTTGGTGCAACCGATGCATTCGGCTTCGCGGATGTAGGCGACTTGCGGCGGTGCCGAACCCCGGCTGATGTCCAGTTCCAGCACCGGCACTTTCAGCAACTCGGCCAATGCCGCCACCGTTTCGTCACCGCCCGGCGGGCATTTGTTGATCGGCTCGCCGGCGGCGATGCCTTCGGCGTAGGGTTTGCATCCGGGGTGGCCGCACTTGCCGCATTGGGTCTGCGGCAGCAGGGCATCGATGCGTTGAATCAGACTCATGTTTTGATCAGTCCACTGAATCCGAGAAAAATCACTGCGATCAATCCGGCGCCGATCAGGTCGATCGGCAAGCCGCGAAAGGGCAGAGGAATGTCGTTGCCGGCCGTGCGCTCGCGCAAATCGCTGAACAGGCACAGGACCAGCCAGAAGCCCAGCCCCGCGCCAAGGCTCAATGCCGTTGCAGGCAGCAGCCCTTGATCGTTTTGCGCATTGATCAGCGCCAGCCCGAGTATGCCGGCATTGCCCAGCAACAGCGGCCACAAACCCTCGAACGGCCAGTCGGGCAGCCCGCGAGCCAGCGCTTTCAGCAGCGGTGCGATCAACAGCACGCTCAACGGCAGAAAAACGAATAGACGCAGGGCTTGCAGTTGCAATGGCAACAGCAGCCAGTGCCAGATGGCCTGACTGATTACGCCTACGATCAGCATCAGGCACAACGTCGCCAGCCCTAGCGCATGCACCTGACGGCGACTGCCCGCCAGCAGCGGATCGACGCCCAGCGGCCAGTGCAACACGAAGTTGTTGATCAGCGCGGCACTGAAAAGCGTAAGCACAAGTTCGGTCATGGTTCTGCCGGCGAAACGGGCGGGTGTCTCTTAAGGTTAGGCATTATCCGGCAGGGTGGGCCAGATATGAAAAATCCCACCGGCATGCAGGGCACGTCGGTGGGATCGATTGGTCGCCGCGTCTTACTTGATGCGTTGACCCGGCTTGGCGCCGCTGTCCGGGCTCAGCAGGTAGATTTCTTCACCGCCAGGACCTGCCGCCATCACCATGCCTTCGGAAATACCGAACTTCATTTTCCGTGGCTTGAGGTTGGCGATCATCATGGTCAGGCGACCATCGAGTTTGGACGGGTCCGGATAAGCGCTCTTGATCCCGGAGAACACGTTGCGTTGCTCGTCACCGATGTCCAGCGTCAGGCGCAACAGCTTGTCAGCACCTTCCACGTGTTCGGCCTTGACGATCAGTGCAACGCGCAGATCAATCGCGGCAAAGGCGTCGAAGTCGATTTCCGGCGACAGCGGATCCTTGACCAGTTCGCCGTTGCCTGCCGGTGCGGCTGCGCCAGTGTCGGTCTGGCTGGCGGTCAGGTCTTCTTTCGAGGCGTCGGTCATGGCTTGCACTTTTACCGGGTCGATGCGGGTCATCAACGGCTTGAATTCGTTGAGCTGGTGGTTGGCCAGCAGGGTGGTGTGGTCGTTCCAGGTCAGCGGTGCGACGTTGAGGAACGCCTCGGCATCGGCAGCCAGCAGCGGCAGCACCGGTTTGAGGAAGATCACCAGTTGGCGGAACAGGTTGATACCGGTGGCGCAGATCGCCTGGACTTCATCCTGCTTGCCTTCCTGCTTGTTCAACGACCATGGCGCCTTGTCGGCGATCCACGCGTTGGCGCGGTCGGCCAGAGCCATGGTTTCGCGCATGGCACGGGCGAAGTCGCGGGCTTCATAGGCGTCGGCAATGCTTGGTGCGGCGGCGAGGAAAGCCTCGGTCAGCTCTGGCGCGGCATTGTTGTCGACCAGCAGGCCGGCGTTACCTTTCTGAATGAAACCGGCGCAACGGCTGGCGATGTTGACGACTTTGCCGACCAGGTCGGAGTTGACCTTCTGCACGAAATCTTCGAGGTTCAGGTCGAGGTCATCGACGCCACGGCCCAGTTTGGCCGCGTAGTAGTAGCGCAAGTATTCCGGCGACAGGTGATCCAGGTACGTGCGCGCCTTGATAAAGGTGCCACGGGACTTGGACATCTTCTGGCCGTTGACGGTCAGGTAGCCGTGAACGTTGATCCCGGTTGGCTTGCGGTAACCCGCGCCTTCGAGCATCGCCGGCCAGAACAGGGCGTGGAAGTTGACGATGTCCTTGCCGATGAAGTGGTACAGCTCGGCGGTGGAGTCCTTGCCCCAGAACGCGTCGAAGTCCAGCTCCGGCGTGCGATCGCAAAGGTTCTTGAAGCTGGCCATGTAGCCGATCGGCGCATCCAGCCATACGTAGAAATACTTGCCCGGCTCGTCCGGGATCTCGAAGCCGAAGTACGGCGCATCGCGGGAGATGTCCCACTGTTGCAGGCCGGCGTCCAGCCATTCGGCGATCTTGTTGGCGACGGCGTCTTGCAGGGTGCCGCTGCGGGTCCAGGTTTGCAGCATCTGCTGGAAATCCGGCAGCTTGAAGAAGAAGTGCTGGGAATCCTTGAGCACCGGTGTGGCGCCAGAGATCGCCGACTTCGGATCCTTCAAATCAGTTGGCGCGTAGGTCGCGCCGCATTTTTCGCAGTTGTCGCCGTACTGGTCTTCGGTGCCGCATTTCGGGCAGGTGCCCTTGATGAAGCGGTCGGCCAGGAACATTTTCTTTTCCGGGTCGAAATACTGGGTGATCGAGCGCTGGGCAATGTGCCCGGCATCACGCAGCTTGATATAGATCTGGCTCGACAGCTCACGGTTTTCTTCGGCGTGAGTGGAGTGGAAATTGTCGAAGTCGACCAGGAACTCGGCAAAGTCGGCGCTGTGTTCAGCCTGCACGTTGGCGATCAGTTGTTCCGGGGTGATGCCTTCTTTTTCCGCGCGCAGCATGATCGCCGAACCGTGGGCGTCGTCGGCGCAGACATAAATGCATTGATTGCCGCGATGCTTCTGGAAGCGCACCCACATATCGGTCTGGATATATTCCAGCATATGGCCAAGGTGAATCGAACCGTTGGCGTAGGGCAGGGCGCTGGTGACGAGGATCTTGCGTGGTTCGGACATGTGGGGCTTCGCTACTTGATGAAACGGAGGTCGGCCACTATAAAGCGCTGGCGCATATTTTTCACCCTGTGCACCTGTTTCCGGATACGCCAGTCACTTAATTTTCAGCCTATGAAACCTTTCTATATGAATGGGCCCCTGTGGCGAGGGGATTTATCCCCGATGGGTGGCGAAGCCGCCCCAAAACCAGACAACTCGGTAAATCAGGCAAACCGCGTTCAATGGTTTCACGACTGCTGCGCAGCCGGTCGGGGATAAATCCCCTCGCCACAAAGGTTTTCCAGCTCGAGCAATCTGTTCGCCTCAAATCAATGTCCAGCGTACGATACCCGCCATCTTTTCCCAGTCTTGTTATCGGAGTTGCCCATGAGTGCCGTCACTCGCGCAGCGGTGGAAGCCGTCCTCAGCCAATACACTGACCCTTACCTGAATCAGGACCCGGTCAGCGCCGGCTGCGTGAAGAACATCGAAATCATCGGTGATCGCGTCAATGTTCAGCTGGAAATCGGTTACGCCGCCGGTCTGTTCAAAAGCGGCTGGGCGCAATTGCTGCAATTGGCCATCGAAAACCTCGATGGCGTTGTGATCGCCAAGGTTGAAGTCAACAGCGTGATTGCCGCGCACAAGGCCCAGGCGCAGATTCCGGGGCTGGCCAACGTCAAGAACGTGGTCGCGGTCGCCTCAGGCAAGGGCGGCGTGGGCAAATCGACCACGGCGGCCAACCTCGCGCTGGCACTGGCTCGTGAAGGCGCCAAAGTCGGGATTCTCGACGCCGATATCTACGGTCCGAGCCAGGGCATCATGTTCGGCATCCCCGAGCGTACCCGCCCTGAGGTCAAGGATCAGAAGTGGTTCGTGCCACTCAAGGCCCACGGCGTGGAAGTCATGTCGATGGCCTTCCTGACCGACGACAACACGCCGATGGTCTGGCGTGGTCCGATGGTTTCCGGCGCGCTGCTGCAACTGGTCACGCAAACCGCGTGGGGCGACCTCGATTATCTGGTCATCGACATGCCGCCAGGCACCGGCGACATCCAGCTGACCCTGGCGCAGAAAGTCCCGGTGGCCGGTGCCGTGATCGTCACTACCCCGCAGGATCTGGCACTGCTCGATGCGCGCAAAGGCGTGGAAATGTTCCGCAAGGTCAACATTCCAGTGCTGGGCGTGGTGGAAAACATGGCCGTGCACATCTGCTCGAACTGCGGCCATGCCGAGCATCTGTTCGGTGAGGGCGGTGGCGAGAAGCTGGCGACCCAATATGGCGTCGAACTGCTGGCGTCGCTGCCGTTGTCGATGTTGATCCGCGAACAGGCCGATGGCGGCAAACCGACGGTGATCGCCGAACCGGACAGCCAGATTGCCATGGTCTATCAGGAACTGGCCCGCCATGTCGGCGCGCGGATTGTGTTGCAGGAAGCGGCAACGCCGGCCATGCCGAACATCACCATCAGCGACGATTGATCCATCAGCAACACCGGTAATCCTGTAGGAGTGAGCCTGCTCGCGATAGCGGTCGATCATTCAACACTTCTGTTGAATGTTAATCCGCTATCGCGAGCGGGCTCACTCCTACAGTTGTTTTGCGGTGGATGTTAGATGCGCAACCCGCCATCCATCTCCAGAATCCGCCCGGTGTAGTAGTCGTTCTCAAAGATGTACGCCGCCGAATGGGCGATCTCTTCCGGTTTGCCCATGCGCTTGAGCGGAATACCCGACGTCATTTTCTCCAGCGCTTCCGGCTTCATCCCAAGGGTCATCTCGGTCTCGATGAAGCCCGGCGCAATGCCCGCCACGCGAATGCCATAACGCGCCAGCTCTTTTGCCCAGGTCACGGTCGCCGCCGCTACACCGGCCTTGGCGGCGGAGTAGTTGGTCTGGCCGACGTTGCCCGCGCGGGAGATCGACGAGATGTTGATGATCGCGCCGCTGTTCTTCAGCTCGACCATTTTTGCCGCCACTTCACGGGTGCACAGGAACACGCCGGTCAGGTTGACGTCGATCACCGCCTGCCACTGGGCCAGGCTCATCTTGGTCATTTCGCCGTCCTTGACCTTGAGCAGCAGGCCATCGCGCAGGATCCCGGCGTTGTTGATCAAACCGTGGATCGCGCCGAAATCTGCCGCCACTTGGGCGACCATGTGCTCGACCTGTTCTTCATTGGCGACGTTGCATAGATAGCTGCGCGCCTCGACACCTTTGGCTTTGCAGGCGGCAACCGCGTCGTCGAGTTTTTCCTGGTTCAGATCGACCAGTGCCAGCTTCGCGCCTTTACCGGCGAAATACTCGGCCATGGAGCGGCCCAAACCCTGGCAACCGCCGGTGATAATGATTACTTTGTCGTTGAGTTGCATTCGCATGCCCCGATAGCAGGTCAGAGTGGTTTTCCTTGGAGAGCCTCTCGATCTGCGCCCGATGTGGCCTGGCTGCACATGAGAGTTGCCCGAAGGTGAGCGGAACTTATCCCGCACGCCTGTCCGTTTTTTCGACGGATTCTATTTAAGGAGTCATAAATTGAGCGTTGAAGTGGCCAAGAATGCCCGAGAATTGCTTCTCAAGGAATACCGCGGAGTGCTGTCGACCCACTCCAAATCGATGCCCGGTTTTCCCTTTGGCTCCGTCGTGCCTTATTGCCTGGACGAGCAGGGCCGGCCGCTGATCCTGATCAGCCGCATCGCCCAGCACACCCATAATCTGCAAAAAGACCCGAAATGCTCGATGCTGGTGGGTGAGCGCGAGGCCGATGACGTGCAAGCCGTTGGTCGCCTGACCTATCTGGCCGAAGCCGAAAAACTCGAAGACGCCGCTGCCATTGAAGCCGCCGCCGAGCGCTACTACCGCTATTTCCCGGATTCACAGAACTACCACAAGGCCCACGATTTCGATTTCTGGGTGTTGAAGCCTGTGCGTCATCGCTACATTGGCGGTTTCGGCGCGATCCACTGGATCGATCAGTTGACCCTGGCCAATCCATTCGCCGGCAAAGCTGAAATCAGCATGGTCGAGCACATGAACAGCGACCATGCCAAAGCCATCGCGCATTACGTCGACCTGGCCGGCCTGCCGAAAACCGTACCGGCGCAACTGGCCGGGATCGACACTGAAGGTATGCACCTGCGCATCGGTCAGGCGCTCTACTGGTTGCCGTTTCAAGCGCCTTGTCATACGCCGATACAAGTGCGCGAAGCCTTGGTTTCTCTGGCTCACGCCGAGGTTTGGCCAAAAAAGACAGTGGCCGACGCTTGAATTCACGAAAGGGCGACGTCATCTAAGGCTTACTGCAAGGTATTTCTTGCGTTGAGGAAATTTTGATGCGCCCTTTTTTGTTGCTCTTTCTGCTGTTTCCGGTGCTGGAGCTCTTCGTATTCGTCAAAGTGGCAGGGGCTATCGGGTTTTTCCCGGCCCTGCTGCTGATCATTCTCGGCTCGATGTTCGGTGTGTTCGTGCTGCGCGTCGCCGGTCTGGCCACGGCACTGCGTGCCCGGGAAAGCCTGAACCGCGGCGAGCTGCCTGCGCAAACCATGCTTGAAGGCCTGATGCTGGCACTGGCGGGTGGCTTGCTGATCCTGCCGGGATTCATCAGCGATGTGGTCGGTCTGGTGATGTTGCTGCCGTTCACCCGTCGTCTGCTGGCGAACAAGATGCGCCAGCGCGCCGAAGATCAGGCCATGCGCCAGCGTGCATTCGCCGACGACCTGCAACCCCGTGGCGGTCCTGCACCGCGCCAGCCTCTGGGCCGCGAGGGTGATGTGATCGAAGGTGAGTTCGAACATCGCGACAGCAAATAACCTGTTCAATGACACGGCACCTTCGGGTGCCGTGTTCGTTTATGGGCTGCTTTTGTGATCAACATTCGCGAAAAAATTTTAGCCTCGCCCTTGTAATAAGCTTATGCGCCCCTATGTAACGGTCACCGAAAGGTTTCCGACATTCGAGTCGGACAGACTTCCGCGGTTCGCTCGACGAATCGCAACCGGCGCAGGCCGGATTTGTTAAACCCGCCGGGACTACACCGGCCGATGAAAACCACAATTAGGAGAGATCGACAATGAAGCTTCGTCCTCTGCATGACCGCGTCGTTATCCGTCGCAGCGAAGAAGAAAAGAAAACCGCTGGCGGTATCGTCCTGCCAGGTTCGGCTGCTGAAAAAGCCAACCACGGTGTGATTGTCGCTGCAGGCCCAGGCAAGACTCTGGAAAACGGTGAAGTGCGTGCGCTGGCCGTTAAAGTCGGCGACAAGGTTGTGTTCGGTCCTTACTCCGGCAGCAACACTGTGAAAGTCGACGGCGAAGACCTGCTGGTAATGGCTGAGAACGAGATTCTCGCCGTACTGGAAGGCTGATTTCCCGCTCATTTTCCCGCTACTACAAAGTATTTAAGGAATATCGATCATGGCTGCTAAAGAAGTTAAATTCGGCGATTCCGCCCGCAAGAAAATGCTCACCGGTGTCAACGTCCTGGCTGACGCAGTAAAAGCGACCCTGGGCCCGAAAGGCCGTAACGTGATCATCGAGAAGAGCTTCGGCGCTCCGACCATCACCAAGGACGGCGTTTCCGTCGCCAAAGAAATCGAACTCGAAGATCGCTTCGAAAACATGGGCGCGCAGCTGGTCAAAGACGTTGCCTCCCGTGCCAACGATGACGCCGGTGACGGTACTACCACTGCTACCGTTCTGGCTCAGTCGATCGTCAACGAAGGCCTGAAAGCCGTCGCTGCCGGCATGAACCCGATGGACCTGAAGCGCGGCATCGACAAGGCGACCATCGCCATTGTCAAAGAGCTGAAAAACCTGTCCAAGCCATGCGCTGACACCAAGGCAATCGCTCAGGTCGGCACCATCTCCGCCAACTCCGACAACTCCATCGGCGACATCATTGCCGAAGCCATGGAAAAAGTCGGTAAAGAAGGCGTGATCACCGTTGAAGAAGGCACTGGCCTGGAAAACGAACTGTCGGTTGTCGAAGGCATGCAGTTCGACCGTGGCTACCTGTCCCCGTACTTCGTCAACAAGCCGGAAACCATGGTTGCCGAGCTGGACAGCCCGCTGATCCTGCTGGTCGACAAAAAGATCTCGAACATCCGCGAAATGCTGCCAGTACTGGAAGCCGTTGCCAAAGCCGGCCGTCCACTGCTGATCGTATCGGAAGACGTTGAAGGCGAAGCCCTGGCGACTCTGGTCGTGAACAACATGCGTGGCATCGTTAAAGTCGCAGCCGTCAAGGCTCCAGGCTTCGGCGACCGTCGCAAGGCCATGCTGCAGGACATCGCTGTTCTGACCGGCGGTACCGTTATCTCCGAAGAGATCGGCCTGAGCCTGGAAAGCGCCACCCTGGAAAACCTGGGCAGCGCCAAGCGTGTGACCATCTCCAAGGAAAACACCATCATCGTTGACGGTGCTGGCGTAGAAACCGACATCCAGGCGCGTATCGCTCAGATCCGTGCTCAGGTTGCCGAAACTTCGTCCGACTACGATCGTGAAAAACTGCAAGAGCGTCTGGCCAAACTGTCCGGCGGTGTTGCAGTGATCAAGGTTGGCGCTGGTTCCGAAGTCGAAATGAAAGAGAAGAAAGCCCGCGTTGAAGACGCCCTGCACGCAACCCGTGCAGCCGTTGAAGAAGGCGTGGTACCTGGCGGCGGCGTAGCGCTGATCCGTGCTCTGGAAGCTATCCTGGATCTGAAAGGCGACAACGCCGATCAGGACGTGGGTATCGCTGTTCTGCGTCGTGCTGTTGAAGCACCGATGCGTCAGATCGCTTCCAACTCCGGCGACGAGCCAAGCGTTGTGGTCAACGAAGTCAAGAACGGCAAAGGTAACTTCGGTTACAACGCTGCGACTGGCGAGTACGGCGACATGATCGAAATGGGCATCCTGGACCCAACCAAGGTGACCCGTTCGGCTCTGCAAGCTGCTTCGTCGATCGGCGGTCTGATCCTGACCACCGAAGCTGCGATTGCCGACGCACCGAAGAAAGACGGTGGCGCTGGTGGTGGCATGCCAGACATGGGCGGCATGGGTGGCATGGGCGGCATGATGTAAGCCAGCCTTACCCCCGTAACGCAAAACCCCGCTGGCGAAAGCCAGCGGGGTTTTTTATTGCCTTCGAATTGATGCTGCTCAAGACCGAGGTGCGGCCATCGCTGGCAAGCCAGGCTCCCACAGGGATTGCCGGTGATCACAGATGTTGTGGGCAGCAGTGAATCCTGTGGGAGACCGAAGTGCGGCCATCGCTGGCAAGCCTGGCTTTCACAGGGATTGCCAGTGATCACAGATGGGCAGCAGTGAATCCTGTGGGAGCTGGCTTGCCAGCGATAGCGTCAGCTCAGACGCTGACTGGTTGTGCTTTTACCACCGCCTCAGCCTTCACCGCCGGGCGATACAACACCCAGTAATACGACCCCAGACAAATCAGCCAGCAGAAAATCGCCGTCCACACGTTGTGCGAAAAGAAGTGCGCACCCTGCATCATCCGGCTGATCGAAAACACCGAACCCAACGCAAACGCAAAAACAAACGCCTGTCGCGCCAGACGCGGACGGCGATCACGCAGCACGAAAAACAGCGCAAACAACGTGAAGCCGGTCGCGGCATGACCTCCAGGCCAGCAACGGCCGGGCTTGTCGGTAGGCGGGCGATGATCGAGCAGTTTGCTGTAGGTCTCATGGCCGCCGAACTGCTCAAGGCTCCATGGGCATTGCACCGCAGTCACGGCTTTGACCGGTGTAACGAACGAAGTCGCCAGCCCCAGCGACAGCACCAGGCAGCCGAGTTCGCGCTTGAACGGTTTGAGCCGGTCGATGAAGAACGCACCGATGAAACCGAGGATGGCGAACACCGAGAACGCAATCACCACCTGCTTGGCGCGGTCATGCAGGATGTCCTCCAGGAAGAAACTGTGGCGACCGATGAAGTCGCCCGCGACTGGGTCGTAAAACAGCCTGGCCAGATCCATGTCCAGATCGGTCAGTTCAAGCAGTACCAGAATGACCGCCGCGACGGCGGGAATGCCCAGGCACAACCAGAAGTTCAGCGGCCTTGAAACGGGACGGGCAGAGGTCGACGCCATGGGTAATTCCTTGGTCGGTAAGTGTGTTCGAAGAGCGTAAATGCGCGGAGTCTGCGCGCGATGGCGTCGCCGATTTGTTAACCGAAAGTGAAAAAAACGTTGGTTGGCGCAATGAACATCTTTATCGATAAACAACCCTACACACGCCTAGCCCTGAGCCACACTTGGCCGTAAGCTGCGCGGGCCATGACGGCCGTTACTGTGTACGGAAGAGGTGCCCATGCGAATTCTATTGGTCGAAGACAACCGCGATATCCTGGCCAATCTGGCCGATTACCTGGGGCTCAAGGGCTACACCGTCGATTGCGCCCAGGACGGTCTGTCGGGCCTGCATCTGGCGGCCACCGAGCATTACGACCTGATCGTGCTCGACATCATGTTGCCTGGTATTGATGGCTACACGCTGTGCAAACGCCTGCGCGAAGATGCCCGCCGCGACACCCCGGTGATCATGCTCACCGCCCGCGATCAGCTCGACGATCGCCTGCAGGGCTTCAAGTCCGGGGCTGACGATTATCTGATCAAGCCATTTGCCTTGTCCGAGCTGGCCGCGCGCATCGAAGCGGTGATGCGTCGTGCCCAGGGCGGTGGTCGACGTGCCTTGCAGGTCGGCGATCTGAGCTACGACCTCGATACCCTGGAAGTGACCCGCGAAGGCAAGCTGTTGAAACTAAACCCGGTCGGCCTGAAGTTGCTGGCGGTGTTGATGCAGAAGAGCCCACACGTGCTGCGCCGGGAAATTCTCGAAGAAGCGCTGTGGGGCGATGACTGCCCGGACAGCGACAGCCTGCGCAGCCACGTTCACCAATTGCGCCAAGTGATCGACAAACCGTTCGCCAAACCATTGCTGCACACCGTGCACGGCGTCGGTTATCGCCTGGCCGAGGGTCGTGATGGAGTTTAAGCAAAGCCTTTCCCAGCGGATCATCATTGCCTTTGCATTGATGAGCGCACTGGTGGCCGGGGCGTTCGCGATGGGCATCGTCGCAACGGTGCACCTGGTCGAGGAAAAACTGATTTCGGCAGGGCTGGGTGGCGATTTGCAGCGCCTGTTGCTGATGGACAATGTCTCCGACTGGAGCCATCGTCCGGAGCCCGATCAGTTGTTCTATTTCAGCGGCGGGCCCGGTGATTTCGAACTGCCGAAAGATTTGCGTCACCTCGATTCCGGATTCCACGAAGTCTTCCGCGAACAATTGTCGTATCACGCGATGGTCGAGATCGTCGACGGTCGGCGCTACGTGTTGCTGCAGGATCAAAGCGATTTCGAAGAGCGCGAGCGTGTGCTGTTTGCCGTGGTGCTGGTGGGCTTTGTGCTCAGTCTGGCGTTGGCGGTGTTCCTCGGCTGGGTGCTCGCGCGCAAAGTGATGGCGCCGGTGGTGCGGTTGGCACGGCAGGTGCGTCATCGCGATCAGTTACTGGGGCTGGCGCCACCGCTGGCACCGGATTATGCGGCTGACGAAGTCGGCGAACTGGCGGTGGCGTTTGACGCCACGCTGGGGCGATTGCGTCAGGCCCTGACTCGCGAGCGCTTGTTTACCAGCGACGTCAGCCACGAGTTGCGCACTCCGCTGATGGTGTTGGCCAGCTCCTGCGAGTTGCTGCTCGAGAATCCCGCGATCGATCAACGCGGTCGCTCGCAGGTCGAGCGCATTGCTCGCGCCAGTGAGGAAATGCGTGAGCTGGTGCAGACCTTCCTGATGTTGGCCCGCGCCCAACGCGAGGACTCCGGGGCATCGCCGCAACAGAATCTTGCGCAAGTGGCGGACAGCCTGCTGTGCGTATGGCGCGAACCGATCGAAAGCAAAGGCCTGACCTTGCAGTTCGAGCCCGGCAACCCTCCCGCCGACTGTTACAACGCCACGTTGCTGACGGCGGTGATGGGCAACCTGCTGCGTAATGCCTGCCATTACACCGAGCAGGGGTTCATTCGTCTGACGCTGACGGGCAATGGCTTTGTGGTCGAGGATTCGGGCGTGGGGATTCCCGAGGAGAAACGCGAGGCCATGTTCGAGCCTTTCGTGCGTGGCAGTGAAAAGCGCGGAGAAGGTCTGGGCCTCGGCTTGTCTCTTGTGCAGCGCATCTGCGAGAACCAGGGCTGGACGGTCAGCTTGAGCACGATGAAGCCCAATGGCTGCCGCTTCGAGGTCGATCTTGGCAATATCGGGCGCAAATAGTGGCTCCATGCTACTCCCGCCAACCTGTCTAAATCCTGTATAACGCTGTAATACTTTGCCGGTTTACCTGACATTTTTTTCACAACCGGATGACCTGACGCTGACACGCCGCTGCTTAAGGTGGCGTCATCAGTAACTCAGGAGTCCTGGTGATGGCCGGCCCGATCAAGCTCGATTTTTCAGAAAAGTACGACGATCAACATGCGCAGAAGTACCTGCGCAAACACAAAGAAAGTCTTGGCCGTCGCCTGTCCCACTGGCGTGACGAGCAGTTGGCCCGCAAGGCTCTGACACTCGCCGGTGAACCTGGTCTGGTGCTGGATCTACCCTGCGGTGCCGGACGCTTCTGGCCATTGCTGGCGGAAAAGCACAACCGGGTGATCATCGGTGCGGATAACTCCGAGTCGATGATCAAGACGGCACTGCAAGCTCAACCGGCCGACGTGGTGAAACGGGTACAACCCTTGCACACCTCAGCGTTCGACATCGCTTTGCCGGATAACGCCGTCGACAGCATTTTTTGCATGCGGCTGCTGCATCACATTGGTGAAGCCGAGCACCGCCGGGCGATTTTGCGCGAATTCGAGCGCGTCACCCGCGACAGCGTGATCGTTTCTTTGTGGGTCGACGGCAATTTCAAGGCCTGGAAGCGCAAACGAGCTGAGCAGGATCGTCCCAACCGCGACTACCAGAATCGCTTTGTGTTACCGGTTGCTACGGTTGAAAAAGAATTTGAACAGGCGGGTTTCCGCATTCAGGAACAACTGGACTTTATTCCGCTCTATGCGATGTGGCGGGTTTACGTATTACGCAAGAGGTAACAGGATGGCAGTGCAATTTGCAGCAGAAACGGAAGTCGCTCCCCAGGATCGCTTCGACTACTACTGGAGTCAGCGCGGTGAGTGGGTGGAAGAACCGAATGTTCGCCGTGGTGGTGAAAGTGGCGTGCAAAGGATCGTCGGCCGGGATGGCCAATTGCTCTATGCCAAACGCCAGACTGGACATATTTACCGTAGCTGGCTGCATCCGTTCGGCCGCCCGACCGTGCTGCGCGAACTCGATGCGCTGACCGGCGTCAGCAAACTCGGTGTGCGAGTGCCGCAAATCGTTTTCTGCGGCGCTCAGCCCGATCCGCAGCACAAGTGGCGGGCATTGTTGGTGACCAAGTCCCTGGACGGTTTCCAGGAACTGGAACACTGGCTGGCTGCTGCCGGTGGCCGCGATCAGTGCGGCGATGCGATCTATGAGCGTGTGCTCAAGGATCTCGCCGAAAACCTGGCGCGTATGCACAAGGGTCGCTGGCAACACAGCTGCATCTACATCAAACACGTTTTCGTACGGGTGACGGGCGAGGGCGAATCGGCAAAAGTTGAAGTGGCATTGATTGATCTGGAGAAATGCCGCCAGCGCCTGACCGCTTATCGCGCCGCCTCCCATGACATGAAACAACTGCGCCGCCATTCGTCGTTCCGCGACGCGGACTGGAAGAAACTCGTCTATTTTTACGAGACGGCGTTTGGCAGCGCTATCAAAGGTTTATAGCGATGAAACTCGAAATTGCACGAGGTTTGTTCCTGGTAGGGGCCTTGGCAGTTGCTTCACTGGCGGTGGCTGCCTGGGAGCAGCCCCGCATGCAGGTTGTTGGCGCGTCTGTAGACGATGCTCACTGCGCGGTACCACGGGTGGCGAAAGCCTCCGTGGCGACCAAACCCGACCATGATTTGTTGCTGTTCATGTTCGGACTTTCGCAAGGGATGAGGCCGCAAAGTTGAACCGATTGAAGCCCACATAAAAGGCCTCGCAGATGCGAGGCCTTTTTTTATCCTTGGGCAACGCAGATCTCTATGTAGGAGTGAGCCTGCTCGCGATAGCGGTGTGTCAGTCAATACCAGGGGGCCTGACACACCGCCTTCGCGAGCAGGCTCGCTCCTACAGGGTTATGCGGTTGGTTTGGGATCCGGTTTCGCCAGCAGGGTGTAGATGCACGGCAGCACAAACAGCGTAAACAACGTGCCGATCGACATCCCCGTCGCAATCACCGTACCGATATCAAACCGGCTCACCGCTCCCGCGCCGGTCGCCAGAATCAGCGGCACCATGCCGAACACCATTGCCGCCGTGGTCATCAGCACCGGCCGCAGACGAATCGCGGCGGCTTCTTCCACCGCCTCACGCGCGCTCAGGCCTTTGTCCTTGCGTAACTGATTGGCAAATTCGACGATCAGGATCCCGTGCTTACTGATCAAGCCGATCAGCGTCACCAGCCCGACCTGGGTGTAGATGTTCATGCTCGACCAGCCGAGGAACAGCGGAATCAATGCGCCACAGATCGACAGTGGCACTGTCACCAGAATCACCAGCGGATCGCGGAAGCTCTCGAACTGCGCCGCCAGCACCAGAAAAATGATTGCCAGCGCCAAGGCAAACGTCACCCACAGGGCACTGCCTTCCTGCACGAATTGCCGTGACGCGCCGCCGTAATCGAACGCAAAACCGGCTGGCGCCTCTTCCCGGGCGATCTGCAATACCGTATCGATCGCTTCACCCATGCTCACCAACGGGAAGCCGGAGATCTTCGCCGCATTGAGTTGCTGGAATTGGTTGAGCTGGCGCGGACGTGCGCGGTCGCTGACCTTGATCAGCGTCGACAGGGGCAGCAACTCACCCTGGGTGTTCTTGACGTAGTAATTGTTCAGCCAGCCCGGGTTGTCGCGATACGGCCGTTCAACCTGGGCGATGACCTTGTAGCTGCGCCCTTCGATGGTGAAACGATTGATTTCCGCCTCGCCCAGCAGAGTGGCGAGAGTGCCACCGAGGTCCTGCATCGACACGCCCATCTGCGCGGCTTTGGCGCGGTCGATGTCGACCACCACTTCCGGTTTGTCGAACGCCAGATCGAGGTCGACGAAAGCGAACTTGCCCGACTCCATGGCGCGCTTCTTGATCCGGTCGGCCACTTGCAGCAGCAGTTCATAATCGTTGGCAGTGTTGACCACGAATTCGAACGGCAAACCTTCACCGGTACCGGGCAGGGAAGGCAGGTTGAATCCAAAAATCTGCAAGCCCGGGATGGCGCCCAGTTTGCCTTGCACCTCGGGCAGAATTTGCATCTGCGTACGGCTGCGCTCGTTCCATGGCTTGAGCAGGAAGCCGCCGATCCCCGCCTGCACACCGTTGTAGCCGTTGATCTGGAACGAGGAGTAGTACTCCGGAAACTCCTTGAAGATCTTGATGAACTCGTCGGTGTAGGTGCTCAGGTAATCGAGGTTGGTTGGCTGCGGGGCGGTGGCCATCATGAAAATGATGCCCTGGTCTTCGTCCGGCGCCAGTTCCGATTTGGTGAACTTGAGGAACACCGGAATCAGGCACAGCACGATCACGGCGAACACCAGCACCACCGGCCGGGTGTTCAGCGTGCCGTGCAGCATGCTTTGGTAACGGCGTTTGAGGCCGTCAAAGATGCGGTCGAGGCGATGCGCCAGCCCGCTGGGGTTTTCCTCGTGCCGCAGCAAAAAGGCGCACATCATCGGCGACAGTGTCAGCGCGACGACCCCGGAAATCACCACCGCGCCGGCCAGGGTCAGGGCGAATTCCTTGAACAGCGCACCGGTCAGCCCGGTGAGGAAGCCGATTGGTGCGTAAACGGCTGCCAGGGTGATAGTCATCGACACCACCGGCATGGCGATTTCCCGAGCGCCCTCGAGTGCCGCGTCGAACGGCGTCTTGCCTTCCTCGATATGCCGGTGGATGTTCTCCACCACGACAATCGCATCGTCCACCACCAGACCGATTGCCAACACCATCGCCAGCAAGGTCAGCAGGTTGATCGAGTAGCCCATCATCTGCATGAAGAACATCACGCCGATCATCGACAGCGGAATGGTCACCACCGGGATCACCACCGAACGCAGCGCGCCGAGGAACAGGAACACCACGACGATGACGATCAGCACCGCTTCGAACAGGGTTTTCACCACTTCGTCGATGGACGCCTGAATGAACAGTGTGGCGTCGTAGGCGATCTCGCTTTTCAGGTTCGGTGGCAGTTGAGCTTCCAGCTCCGGCATCAGCTTGCGCACTTCCTTGATCACATCAAGCGGGTTGGCCCCCGGCGTAGCCTTGATGCCGATGTACACCGAGGGCGTGCCGCCGAACGAGCTGATCGAATCGTAGTTTTCCGCACCCATTTCCACCCGTGCGACATCGCTGAGCAGCACGCGACTGTCGCCACTGACCTTGAGCGGAATCGCGGCGAAAGCCTCGGCGGATTTCAGTTCGGTGTTGGCGTTGATGCTGGTGACCACGTACTCGCCTTTCACTTCGCCGGCGGCGGAGAGGAAGTTGTACTGGCGCACCGCGTTGGTCACGTCGCTGGCGCTGAGGCCGAAACCGGCGAGTTTCACCGGGTCGAGCCAGAGGCGCATGGCGAACACCTGATTGCCGAGAATCTCCGCCTCGGCCATGCCCGGCAGGGTCGCCAGTTTTGGCTGGATCACCCGCGACAGGTAGTCGGTGATCTGCGGGTTGCTCAAGTCCTTGCTGAAGAAACTGATGTACATCAGCGCCGAGGCGTCGGCGGATTCCTTGCTCAGTACCGGGTCTTCGGCGTCCTGCGGCAGTTTGTTCTTCACCTCGTTGGCCTTGGCCAGCAACTCGGTGAACAGACGGTCGGTGTTGGAGCCGATGCGTGCGTAGATCGAGATCACCGAGAAGTTCTGCCGACTGACCGAGGTCATGTAGTCGATGCCTTCGGCACTGGCCAGGCTCTGTTGCATCGGCTGGGTGATGTAGCCCTGAATGGTCTCGGCGTTGGCCCCGGGGTACGCCGTGGTCACGGTGATCAGGGCGTTTTCCATTTGCGGATACTGGCGCAGCGGCAACTTGCTCCAGGCCTGAAAGCCCAGCAGCACAATCAGCAGGCTGACCACGGTGGCGAGCACCGGGCGGCGGATGAACGGATCAGTAAAAGCCATGGGGATTCCTTGATCAGTCGGCGCGGGGCGGACTGTTCTGCTCGCCGAGGGTCTTGTCGTCGCTGATGGCAATGTGTGCGCCGTTGTCCAGTTTGATCTGGCCGGCCGTCACCACTTGTTCGCCGCTCTGTACGCCCTTGTTGATCATCACCAGGCCATCGCGGCGTTCACCGGTTTCGATGAAGCGCCGCTCGGCGATCAGCACCGGTTGGCCCTTGTCGTCTTTTTCGACGCTGCCATCCTCGGCTTTTTTCTGCCCGACCACGTACAGCGAATTGCCGTAGAGGGTGTAAGTGATCGCGCTTTCCGGCACCACGACGTGGGTCTGCGGATCCGGCAGCAATACTTCGAGGCTGGCAAACATGCCCGGCAGCAGTTTGCCGTCGGGGTTGGCCAGGGTGGCGCGGACGAGGATATTGCGCGTGGTGCTTTCGACGATAGGGTTGATCGCGCTGATTTTGCCCGGGAAGTTCTGGCCGGGGTAAGCGCCGGCCGAGACGTTCACCGGTTGGCCGATCGCGAGTTTCGGCACCGACTGCTCGGGCAGGTAGAAGTCGGCGTAGAGGCTGCTCAGGTCCTGCAATGTGGCAATTTTGGTGCCGCTCGCGAGGTAGTCGCCGACGTCGACCTGACGGATGCCGATGGTGCCGCTGAACGGGGCGAGGATGCGTTTTTTCGCCAGTGAGGCATTGAGCTGATTGACCGTGGCCTTGTTCTTTTGCAGAACAGCGGAGAGCCGGTCGTATTCGCCTTTGGAGATCGCGCGGCTGTCGACCAGTTGGCTGCCCCGGCCGAAGTCCAGTTGCGCCAGACCAAGGTCAGCCTTGGCGGTTTCCAGCAGGGCGGTTTCAACGGCGCTGTCGAGTTGCAGCAACGGTTGCCCGGCTTTGACCTTCTGCCCTGATTCGAACTTGAGCTCGGTGACGGTGCCGGCGACTTCCAGGCTCAGCTCGACGCCTTGCAACGCCTTGAGCGTGCCGACCGTGGGCAAACGCATCTGCCACGGGCGCTCGGTGGCGTTGGCCACGGCGACGCTGATCGGCGGTTTCGGCTTGGAGAAGCCCTGGATCATCGTATAGATCGAAAAGGCTTTGTACCCGCCCAGAACCAGGACGATCAGCAACACAACACCCAACATGATCAGCATGCGGCGACGCAGCATATTTCCAGTTCCTTGGATAAATCAGGTGAGACAGGCGGGCACATTACTCCGAGTTCAGGGGGGATTCCAACTGGCAGTTATTACAGGTGAGGACGGAGTGAAGAAGTCTGAACACAAAACCTGTGGTGAGGGGATTCATCCCCGATGGGCGGCGAAGCCACCTCAAAACCTGCAACCGCGGTCTGTCAATTGAACCGGGTGCGATGGTTTTGCGACTGTTGCGCAGCCGATCGGGGATAAATCCCCTCGCCACAGGTTATGAGTCGTACTCAGAACAGGTGGGTTATGCGATCAAGTGCAGATGGTTGTCCCAGAGCCCCGCCGGCAGTTCCAGCGGCTTGGCCAGCAGCTCATCCTGGCGGCAATCGTAATACCGGCAGCGGCCCTGACCGGAGGTCACGACAAAACCGTCCTTCACCGCACCAACGCCCGCGCAATCGGCCAGCGGTGCATCGAGGCGTACTTCGCCGCTGTCCAGATCCCAGATGAAAAAACGGTTGCCACGCGGCGCAGTCAGCGCCACCAGACGCAAATCGCTGTGTACCGCGACGCTGGCGGTGTAATGCCCCATCGACTGTAACTGATGGTCCGGCACCGGGAACGCCACGAATGGCTGCCCCGGACGCTTGATCGCCAGCAACTCCGAACGTTCGTGAGACGCGCCCATGAATTGCTGACCGGCGACGATGGTGCCGTCACTGGCGATCCCCAGATGCCGCACGCTGTTCATCTGCTGGGCGAGGGTTTCCTTGCTCAGCAAGGTGCCGTCGCGCTGCATCAGCACCAGGCTTGGCTCCATGGCGTTGAGGTTCATGTCGACGCGGCTTTCCGCCTCGGTCCGAATCCCGCCGTTGGCCACCACCAGGGTTTCGCCATCGGGCATCCACGACACTTGGTGCGGGCCGAGGCCATGGGTGGAAATCTCGCCGCTGTGCACCAGCCGCTCGCCTTCAAATTTGTACACCCCGAGCAAGCCACGACCCGGATCGGTCGTGTCGTTTTCGGTGGCGTAGAGGTACTCGCCATCCTTGTGAATCACCGCGTGGCCGTAGAAATGCCGGTTCGGCTGCGACGTCACGGTCTGCAACAACGTGCCGTCACGCAGGTCGATCAGGTAGCTCTCGGTGCCCGGCCGGCGGGCGACGAACAACGCAATCGGCAGCGTCGGGTGGTTGATGATGTCGTGGCAACGCTGGCCGACTTGCGTGGCGAACAGCCGCGTGCCGTCGAGCCGATAACCGACGGCGTAATGCTTGCCATCGGTGTCATCGCGAGCCGAGAGCAACAGCGGGCTCTGATCCTTGCGCTTGAACAGCGTCCAGCCGCCCAGTGTCACTGCTCCCAGCAGCAAACTACCTAAAGTCAGAGCCTGGCGTCGCAGCATGGCACTTGCCCTCATCAGTCACCGTCGTTGGCGTTGAAGCCCAGTTGAATGCCCAGCGCCTTGGCCAGTTCGCCTTCGTGCAGGCGATGGACGACGTTGAGGCTGTCGTAGATATCGTTGAGTTGCTGGCGACCGGCGTCGTCCTCGAGCATTTCGCCGAGCGAACGCTGGGTGCTGTCGAACAGTTTCAGCGAGGCGGCATAAGCGGCGTCGATCTTGTCCGCCAGTGGTTTTTGCTCGGCTGGCAACAGACCGCGCAGGCCTTTGTTGTCGACGCCTTCCCAAACGGTTTTGGCGGCGGCGAGGCTGGCTTCCAGCGCGGTCAGCGACGACTGGCTACGCCATGCATCGGCCTGGAACGGTTGTGGCACACCCTTGCTCTGGCGGCCCATTGGCGTGCCGAGCTTTTTCTTCAGGGTGTCGAGCGCGGTAACTTGCACACGCAGCAGATCGGCGATCGCTTCATGGGAGTCGGCGTAGCGCTGGTTCGGGAATTTGCTCATCTGCGCGAGCATGCCGTCGCTGTTGTTCCAGCTCTGCAGAATCTCTTCGGCCAGTTGCTTCTGACGTTCGCCGATGGCGATCAGCAGCGGGCAGTACTTGGCTTTCTGTTCGGCGTTGGCGACATCAGGCTTGGCGTCGAACAGGATGTATTCGTAAGCCGACAGGCCCTGAACCACTACGCTGGATTTGGCCAGGGCGGCAGCATCGATCTGCGGCTGGGCGACGACCAGTTGCTCGACCTGACGGCCGACGAGGTTTTTCTTGTCCGGCCAGAACTGCACCTGCCACGAACGGTTGCCCTCGGCCAGCGGGCCGATCAGCAATGGTTGCAGCTCGGCCCAGGCTTTCTGCGCGTGCAGGAAGTCGGCGCGAGCGGTTTCCAGGCTCTCTTTGCCCTGGCAGTAGGCGAGGGCGCTGACCGCCAGTTGCTTGTCGGCTTCGACCCAACGGGTGTAGGTCGGCAGGATCACCGATTTGGCGATGGCCGCCGAGGTGACTGCTTGCGGGTCCTGTGGCGAGCAAGCACCGAGGGCAAGCGCGGCAAGGCTGGTGAACAACAACTTGGGACGGAACATGTCGGGCTCCCGATTCTTTTAAGTGTTTAAAGTGAGTTCAGAAACGCCAGCAGCGCGGCACGCTGCTCGGCATTGAAAGCTAAAACCTGTTGCTGCGCAGCTGCAGCTTCGCCGCCGTGCCAGAGCACCGCTTCGAGCAGATTGCGTGCGCGGCCGTCATGCAAAAACTGGGTGTGGCCACTGACCGCTTGGGTCAGGCCGATCCCCCACAACGGCGGGGTGCGCCAGTCGCGGCCGGAGGCCTGGAATTCCGTGCGGTTGTCGGCCAGACCGTCGCCCATGTCGTGCAGCAGCAAATCGCTGTACGGGCGAATCACTTGATTGGCCAGTTCAGGTTCGGCCGCGTTGGCAGCGGTGGTGTATTTCGGTGTGTGGCAGGACTGGCAACCCGCCTGGAAGAACAGGTTCTTGCCGGCCAGCACCTGCTCATCGTTGACGCCGCGACGCGCGGGGACGGCGAGGTTGCGGCTGTAGAACAGCACCAGACGCAGAATGTTGTCGCTGACTTCCGGCTCGCCGTCCGGGCCATTGCCGTTCGGCGCCTGTTTGCAGGCGGTTTGCGCGTCGGTGCAGTCATCGAACGGTCTCAGACTGGTGGTGAGGCCCATATCACCGGAAAACGCGTGAACATTTTGTTGATTGAGGTTCGGTTGTCCGGCTTTCCAGCCAAACCGGCCGATCACGGTTTTCTGTAATTCGTCATCCCAAACGCGGTTCGGCCGGCCATTGATGCCGTTTTTTTCTTTGGCCTGCGCGGTGGCATTGGCGAGGATCGCCTCTTCCGGAATCGCTTCGAGCAGGCCGAGGCCGATCATTGGCGGGGCGACGCGGGCCGAGAAACGCGTGTCCGGGTGCATCGGGCCGTAGCCGAGCTGGGTGATCTGTAACAGCGGTTTGCGCAGTTCGACTTCGCTGCCGTCCTTGAAGCGCACGGGCACTGGCGTGTAGTCGACGCGCACCTTGCCTTCCGGAGCAACGCCGGGCACGGCCATGTCCTGGAACTGGCCACCGTAGACCGGCTCCGGCACCACGCCGACCTGCTCGATCAGCCTGGCGAACTGCGGCGCATCGGGAATCGACAGGCGCACCAGCATCGACACCGCGTTGGTCGCGCCGGTTTCTGGCGGATGACCGCGACCGTCCTTGATGTGGCAGTTCTGGCAGGCGTTGGTGTTGAACAGCGGGCCGAGGCCATCGCGGGCGGTGGTGGTCGACGGCGCGATCACCCACGGGCTGCGGAAAAAGCTGTTGCCGACGCTGAAGTCCACCCGCCGCGACGGCGGCAGGTTGGCCGAGGGCAGGGAGAATGCGTTCTGATCGGTCTTGCGCACGGTCGCCGCGCCCCCCGAGCGTGCTTCACCGGGCTCGGCCTTGGTGAAACGCGGGGCGTCATCGCAGGCACTCAGGCTCAGGGCCAGAAACAGTGCGGACAAGCGAAGAGGCAGCGAGGGCATCAGACATCCTGCGGACGGGCAAATTTGAAGGCGCAAAGTCTAACAGGGCCGGGGGCATTGAATAAGAGGAATTATCGTTTGCTTGATTTGCGGCAGGGTTTCACTCGAGACCGAGGCGCAGCCATCGCTGGCAAGCCAGCTCCCACAGGATTTGTGTTGTACCCGGAGTGTGTGAACGCCGCGAAAACTGTGGGAGCTGGCTTGCCAGCGATGAGGCCATCAGCATCACCGCAAAAAGCAGGTATGAAAAAGGCGACCCGAAGGTCGCCTTTTTTTGACGCGGACGCTGTGATCAGAACTCGTGATCAGCGTTATCCGGGTTCAGGTCGCTGATGCCCAGTTTGCCGGCAGCGGCTTCGATCGAACCGGTCTGCTTGACCAGCGAGGCGATGGCGTCGCGAACGATCTGATTGCCCGCCGTGTTGCCGGCAGCGATCAACTGGTCGTAGTGCTCACCCTTGTTGGCGTGATCGACCATGACCTGGATCTTCGCTTCGGTGGCGGCCAGATCGGCTTTCAGTGCGGTGTCGGCAGCCGGATCGGCCTTGGCCACCAGCGACGACAGGCTGGCGCCGGTCAGTTTGGTGCCATCAACACGGGTGTACTCGCCCAGGTAAACGTTACGAATGCCTTTGGCATCGTAGAAGTGCGAGTTGTGGGTGTTGTCGCTGAAGCAATCCTGTTCGTCTTCAGGGGAGTTGGCTTCCAGGGAAACCTTCATGCGCTCGCCCGCCAGTTCGCCCAAAGACAGGCTGCCCATGCCGAAGAGCATTTTGCGCAGACCGGTTTCAGCCGGCTCGGCTTCCAGGGTGGCGCGATAGTTGTCAGCCACGTTCGGCTTCCAGTTACCGACCATTTCTTCCAGGTCGCTGACCAGCAGTTGAGTCACGGACTTCAGGTAGGCACGACGACGGTCGTTATGGCCGCCAGTGGCGCCGGCACCTTCCAGGTAGTCGGAAGCAGGACGGTTGCCAGCGCCAGGGCCGGTGCCGTTCAGATCCTGGCCCCACAGGAGGAACTCGATGGCGTGGTAGCCGGTGGCGACGTTGGCTTCGGAACCGCCCAGCTCGTTGAGGCTGGCGAGTTTTTCCGGAGTGATGTCTTTAACATCGACCTTGTCTTCGCCGACCTGTACTTCGGTGTTGGCGATGATGTTGGCAGTGGCGCCCGGGTTGCCCAGTGCGTGCTCGTAGGATTTGTCGACGTAGTCGATCAGACCCTCGTCCAGTGGCCAGGCGTTAACCTGACCTTCCCAATCGTCGATGATGGTGTTGCCGAAGCGGAACACTTCGCTCTGCAGGTAAGGCACGCGAGCGGCAACCCAGGCAGCCTTGGCGGCTTTCAGGGTGTCAGCGTTCGGCTTGGCGAGGAACGCGTCGACGGCAGTTTGCAGGGTTTTCGCGGTGGATTCGGCATCGCTGTAAACGGCGAAGACCATGTCGGCGTAGTGTGCAACCACAGCCTTGGCAGCGGCTTCGTCGACTTTACCGGCAGCGGCTGGCGCGGCCGCTGGAGCAGCGGTGCTGGCGGCTGGAGTCGGCGTGGCCGGGGCGGCAGCCTTGTCTTTGCCTTCGCCGCAACCGGCGAGGGAAATAGCGATGGCCAGCAGACTGGCGGTAGCCAGAGGCATACGAATCATGGCGAACATCCTGCTTCGGTAATTGAATGGACTCACGCGGGGGGTGCGCAAAACTGCGACATAATGCAAATCTTTCGCATTATGTGTAAAGGGTAGTGCTTGGAAATATTTCCTATTCGCACACCAGGATCAAAAGATCTCAGCCCTTGGCAGCTTCTGCAGGGGGGCGCATTTCAAATGTGGGAGCTGTCGAGTGAAACGAGGCTGCGATCTTTTGATCTTCTAAAGAATGGCCGCATTACTGCGCTGCGCCTGCTTGAGATAAACGCTCAACTCCCGCGCCGGCAGTGGTTTGCTGTAGTGGTAACCCTGACCTTCGTGGCAACCTTCGGAGATGATGTAGCTCTCCTGTTCAGCGGTTTCCACGCCCTCGGCAATCACCTGCATGCCGAGGCTTTTGCCCAGTTGGATGATCGCGCGAACGATGGTCGCATCGTCGTCGTCATCGAGCAGATCCTGGACGAAGCTCTTGTCGATCTTGATCTTGTCCAGCGGCAGGCTTTTCAGATAACTGAGCGATGAATAACCGGTGCCGAAATCGTCGATGGCGATCAGTGCACCTGAGCGGCGCAGGCTCAGTAAATGCTGGGCGGCGGTGCTGATGTCTTCCATCAGGCCGGTTTCGGTGACTTCCAGTTCCAGGCTGCGCGGCGGCAGGCGATACATCTGCAGCAGGTTGTTGACCACCCGTGGCAGCTCGGCGTGGTGCAGTTGCACGGTAGACAGATTGACCGCCATGCGCAGATCGACGAAGCCCTGATCGTGCCACTCGCGTAACTGCTTGCAGGCCTGATCGAGCACCCATTCGCCGATGGCGATGATCGTGCCGTTCTGCTCGGCCAGTGGAATGAACAGATCGGGCGGCACCAGACCGTGTTCCGGGTGCTGCCAGCGAATCAGCGCCTCAACCCCGACCACGCGATGGTCGCGGTAGCTGATCTGCGGTTGATAAACCAGGTAGAACTGATCGCGCACCAGTGCATCACGCAGGTCTTTTTCCAGTTCGCGACGGCGGCGCATCTCGCTGTCGACGCTGGCGATGTAGAACTGATAGCGATTGCGTGAGCGGGTCTTGGCCAGCGTCATGGTCTGCTCGGCTTTCTGCAACAGCTTCTCGGTGCTGTCGCCATCCTCCGGGAACAGGGTGATGCCGATGGTCGCGCGCAGACGGATTTCCTGATGGTCGAGGGCGAACGGCGCCTCCAGGTCGTCGAGAATGCTCTGCGCCAGTTCCGCCGCTTCGTAAGGCTGTTCGATATCGGCCTGCACCAGCGCGAACTGGTCGCCGCCGAGCCGGGCGAGGGCGCCGAGGCGGCCGCTATGGGCACGCAGTCGATCAGCCAGGGCCAGCAATAACTGGTCACCGGTCTGGTAGCTGAATTGCTCGTTGATGCCTTTGAAATCGTCCAGCCCTACACACAACACCGCGACCCGGCGCTGCAATTTGCCGGCGTCGACCAGAATCTTGTCCAGTTGCTGCTGCAATTGCTGGCGGTTCGGCAGGCCGGTGAGGAAATCGTATTGAGCCATGCGCAGCAGGCTGTTTTCCGCTTCGTGGCGCAGATGGGTATTGCGTTCGATGGATTCGAGCAACTGGTTGGCGGTGTTGATCCAGATACCCAGTTCGTTCTTTTCGTGGCCCTTGAGCTGCGGAATCTTGTGTTCGCTGGGGCGATCCGGATTGATCTCGGTAAGGTGTTCGATAATCCGCGACAGCGGTTTGGTCAGCAGCCAGTGATAGACCAGATACAACACCAGCCCCATCGCCAGTGCACGCAAAACGCCGGAAATGAAAATGATCACCGAGCTGACGATAAAACTCTCGCCATAGGTGGCGGTATCGAGGGTGATGCTCAGGTCGCCGTAATACTCGCTGTAGGGGCCGCGACCCACCAACTGCGTGGTGAAGGTGCGTTCCTGGCCGAGGATCAGATCGGTCAGCCAGCGGCTGTTGGAATGCTGCAGGTCGCGGGATTTCTGCGCGAGCATGGCTTCGTTGGGGTGACCGATAGAGGCCTGGCGCACCGCGTCGTCCTGAAACAGACCTTCGATCACTTGCATGCCCATCTCACGGTCCAGGCTGTAGACGGCCTGAGTGGAGGGGTCACGGAACATGTCGAGGATGCGCTCAGCGTCGTTGGCCACGGCCTGACGAGTTTTATAGGCGTCGAAAACAATTTGCGCGCAGCTCAAGACCACGCCGACGATCAATGCCGACAGGAGCACGACCCGGAGCAACTTCACCGACAAGCTGTTCTTGAGTTCCAGCTTCAAAGGGTTATTCCTTGTTCCGTGCGGGTAGCGTCAGTTTGCCATGAGTATTGGCAATCCCGTGTTGGCAGTCAAAGGGACAATCAGACCCCGGAGCATTCGCTGGTGGCCTTGGCCAGAATGCTGCTGTCTGGAGTATTAGCCCTATTTGTACTATGTCGGTAGTTTCGGTCCTCAACTTGAGCGCGGCGAGACAAATTTTCCTCTGTTTGATGTTAGCCCTCTGCGCTGCACCGGCAAGCAGTCGGTGCCAGCTTTCATCGTGAGAAAAACGCTATTCCCTACAGGATCTGCCGCGGCCCGAGCCTGCGGCAGCCCCTACAGAAATCAAAGGCATAAAAAAACCCGGCATCAGCCGGGTTTTTTGTCTGGCGCGCAGCTTAAGCGGTGAAGGTTTTGCCTTCGAACTGCTCAGCAACGAACTTCCAGTTGACCAGGCTCCAGAACGCTTCGACATACTTTGGACGGACGTTGCGGTAGTCGATGTAGTAAGCGTGTTCCCAGACGTCGCAGGTCAGCAGCGGGGTGTCGCCGCTGGTCAGCGGGTTGCCGGCGCCGATGGTGCTGGCCAGAGCCAGGGAACCGTCAGCCTTTTTCACCAGCCAGCCCCAGCCGGAACCGAAGGTGCCGATCGAAGTTTTGCTGAACTCTTCCTTGAACTTGTCGAACGAACCGAAAGCCGCGTTGATGGCTTCAGCCAGCGCGCCGGTTGGTTGACCGCCGGCGTTTGGCGCCAGGCAGTTCCAGTAGAAAGTGTGGTTCCAGACCTGAGCGGCGTTGTTGAAGATGCCGCCCGAGGAAGTCTTGACGATTTCTTCCAGGGTCTTGCCTTCGAACTCGGTGCCTGGCACCAGGTTGTTCAGGTTCACGACGTAGGTGTTGTGGTGCTTGTCGTGGTGATATTCCAGGGTTTCCTTGGAAATGTGCGGCTGCAGGGCATCGTGTGCGTAAGGCAGCGGCGGCAATTCGAAAGCCATGATGATTCTCCTAATCAGGTCTGTTGCGGTGAGCGCAAGGCCGATCACGGGCGGCCAGAAATGCACCGGCGAGTTTTTACTCTTTGCGGCGCAGGGTTCGGATCATAGCACCGGGGTTGCGGCTTAACCACGCAACAACTGTGTGGGATAGAGGTTCCAGAGCTGTTTGGAATAAATCATGATGCCAATATCAACTGACCCGCCACTGTAAACATCATCAGTGCGACCACCAGATCAAGAATCCGCCAGGTACTCGGCCGAGCCAGCCACGGAGCCAGCCATGCCGCGCCCAGCGCCAGGGTGAAAAACCACAACAGCGACGCACTCGCCGCGCCCACTACATAAGCGCCCGGCACCGATTGCTGGGCGCCGAGCGAGCCGATCAGCAAAACCGTATCCAGATAAACGTGCGGATTGAGCAGTGTCACTGCCAGCGCACTGAGCATCACTGCCCGCAATGAGCGCACGGTCTGGTTCTCGCCCTGATTCATACTCTGTTTCGAGCACGCCCGGCGCAGCGCCTGGCTGCCGTACCAGATCAGGAACACCGCGCCACCCCAACGTGCGACCGCGAGTAAGGTCGGGTTCTGCGCCAGTACGGTCGCCAGGCCGAACACCCCGGCCGCGACGAGCAACGCATCGCAGGCCACACACAGCGCAGCGACCGGCAAGTGATGCTCACGCCGCAGACTTTGTGCCAGGACAAACGCGTTCTGGGTGCCGATCGCCATGATCAACCCGAGCGCCACTAACAGACCATTCATATAGCTTTGCCACATAACGGTTACTCCGCGTTGGCTGCGAGATCACGCAGCACTTGCATGGCGCGTTCGGCGTCGGCCTGACCGACGAATAGATGGTCGTGGTAGTAACCGGCGATCACGTTGCAACTGATCCCGGCCTTGCCCAGTGCGGTGGCGAACGCCGCCGTCAGACCGACGGCTTCCAGCGCCGAATGCACGTTCAGCGTGATCCACGCGGCGACGTAGTCGAAACTGAAACCGGCCTTTTCAGCGTGGGAACGTTCGAGAATCACTGTCAGGCCTTCCTGTTCGCGAAAATTGCCAACAATCTCCAGATCATTGGGCATCCGCCCGTCGCGCAGGGTGCAGAACACGTATTCGCCGGCATTGAGCTGCGGACTCATGCTGCGCAGCAAAGTGCTGAGTGAGGTTTCGCCAGCCATTGGGGTAGTCCTTGATAAAGAGTGCTTGCTGGCTATTCTCCGGCTCAACGCGGTATAAGAAAAACCAATAGTGCTGATCGCTCATTAGGAAAACTGATGTTCGACTACAAATTGCTTTCCGCTCTGGCCGCCGTTGTCGAGCAGGCCGGATTCGAACGTGCCGCGCAGGTGCTGGGCCTGTCGCAATCGGCGATCTCGCAGCGGATCAAACTGCTGGAAGCGCGGGTCGGCCAACCGGTGCTGGTGCGCGGCACGCCACCGTCGCCGACGGACATTGGCCGGCGCCTGCTCAACCACGTTCAACAGGTGCGCCTGCTTGAGCGCGATCTGCAAACCCTCGTGCCGGCATTGGACGAAGAAGGATTGCCGGAACGCCTGCGCATTGCCCTCAATGCCGACAGCCTCGCCACTTGGTGGGCCGAGGCGGTGGGCGATTTCTGTGCCGAACAACATTTGTTGCTGGATCTGATCGTCGAGGACCAGACCGTTGGCCTCAAGCGCATGCGCGCTGGTGAAGTGGCGGCGTGTCTGTGTGCCAGTGAGCGCCCGGTGGCGGGCGCCCGTAGCGTTTTGCTTGGCGCGATGCGCTATCGGGCGTTGGCCAGTCCGGCTTTTATCGAACGGCATTTTCCCGATGGCGTGCGTGCCGAGCAGTTACCGCGTACGCCGGCGCTGGTATTCGGCCCGGACGATTTCCTCCAGCATCGGTACCTCGCATCACTGGGTGTCGACGGCGGATTCGAGCACCATTTATGCCCGTCCTCCGAAGGCTTCATCCGCCTGACCGAGGCCGGACTCGGCTGGGGCCTGGTGCCGGAACTGCAAGTGCACGAGCAGTTGCAGCGCGGGGCGTTGCGCGAGTTGTTGCCAGATAAACCGATCGACGTGCCTTTGTACTGGCATCATTGGCGCAACGGCGGTCAGTTGCTGGGCTTGTTGACCGAGCAGTTGGTGCGGTCTTCAGCACGATGGCTGGTGCCGTTGAGCTGACGGGCAGCGTCAAGACACACGAATCAGGCAAAACGAAAGACATCGGAGCTTTACATGAAAATTCTGGTCACCGGCGCAAGCGGCTTCATTGGCGGACGCTTTGCGCGTTTCGCCCTGGAGCAGGGCCTGGACGTACGGGTCAACGGTCGCCGGGCCGAAAGTGTTGAACATCTGGTGCGCCGTGGCGCCGAATTTGTCTCCGGCGACCTGACAGATCCGGATCTGGTGCGCGAACTCTGCGCCGACGTCGAAGCCGTGGTGCACTGCGCGGGCGCAGTTGGCTTGTGGGGCCGTTATCAAGACTTCCATCAGGGCAACGTGCAGGTCACGGAAAACGTTGTCGAGGCTTGCCTGAAGCAGCGAGTGCGGCGTCTTGTGCACTTGTCGTCGCCGTCGATCTACTTCGATGGCCGTGACCACTTCAACCTGACCGAAGAACAAGTGCCCAAGCGCTTCAAGCATCACTATGCCGCGACCAAATATCTGGCCGAGCAAAAGGTCTTCGGCGCGCAGGAATTCGGTCTGGAAACCATCGCGCTGCGTCCGCGCTTCGTCACCGGTGCCGGCGACATGAGCATCTTCCCGCGTCTGCTCAACATGCAGCGCAAGGGGCGTCTGGCAATCATTGGCAACGGGTTGAACAAGGTCGATTTCACCAGCGTACACAACCTCAACGAAGCCATGCTCAGCAGTCTGCTGGCCGCCGGTTCCGCGCTCGGCAAGGCTTACAACATTAGCAACGGCGCGCCTGTGCCGTTGTGGGATGTGGTCAATTACGTGATGCGCAAAATGGAAGTCCCGCAGGTCACCAAGTACCGCTCCTATGGGCTGGCCTATAGCGTCGCGGCGCTCAACGAGGGTGCATGCAAGCTCTGGCCCGGACGTCCGGAGCCAACCCTGTCGCGTTTGGGCATGCAAGTGATGAAAAAAAATTTCACCCTCGACATCAGTCGTGCCAGGCATTATCTGGACTACGATCCGAAAGTCAGCCTGTGGACGGCCCTCGACGAGTTCTGTGGCTGGTGGAAGGCTCAGGACATTCGCTGAAACGCATTGCAACGATTCGGCCGGCCGGCAATGAACCGCACCGCAGGTTGAGGGTCAATCCCTGCGGCTGCGGCGGTTATACTTCGCAGCATTTAGCCATCACCGCGTTTCATAAAGGTTGCCTCAATGTCCATGCGTAATGATGCCCACGACGATTTCGATGATGTTCCGAGCTTGCGTGCCGACACCTTCGACGACGATGACATTCCGACCACCAGCCGCACCTCCGTGCACTCGCGCACGCCGCCTGTGGTCAAGGTCAAGGCCGCTAGCACCGGGCCGTTGTGGGCACTGGTTGGCGCGCTGTTCTTTGCGTTCATCGGTCTGGCCTGGTGGAGCTTCCAGCAGATTTCGCTGATGGAACAGCAACTGGTGGCGACCCAGGAAAGTTTTGCGCGCATCAGTGAGGAAGCGGCGGGGCGCCTGCAAGACATTTCCGGCAAGGTCGTGGCCAGCCAGAGCAATGTCACCAGCGATAGCGAAGCCTTGAAGCTGCAGATCAAGCAGCTGGAAGGCAAGTTGCTCGATCAGAGCAAGCAGCAGCAAGGCGTGGCCGGTCAGGCCAGCGATCTGGACAAGCGTCTGGCGCAGATGACCGCGCAGACCACCGAGCTGCAGACCGCCAATACCCAATTGCAGGCACAGGTCAAAGCCCTTGGCGCAGAACTGGCGACGGTGAAAAGTACGCCGGCTGATACCAGCAAGGTCGATGCGCAGCTCAAGGGCTTCGATGCCCAGTTCAAGAGCCTTGGCGCGGACATCGCGGCATTGAAGAAGCAGGGCAATCCGAGCGCGGCGATTGATCGTCTTGAGCAGGAAATCGTCGTCCTCAAAAGCGAACAGGACAACCGCCCGGCAGCGCCGCAGGGTGGCGGTAACACCGCCGAATTCGACGCTTTTCGCGCTCAGATGACCCGCAACATCAATACGCTTCAGGCGCAGATCCAGAACTTGCAACAGCAGATCAATGCCCGGCCTTAACCGAACAGCATTTTTGTGGAGTGGGTAAATCCCCTCACCACAGATAATCCCCTTTCACCACAGGGGACTGTGTCATTTCCAGAAACCTTCTGAATATCCATACATCACCCCAACCCGTCTACGCTCTTGAAACACCAACAGGAACGAGGGATGCGTCATGGGGTTTTTGCATAAGCTGGCCTGGGTCGGCGCGGTGCTGCTGATGTGTTTCGGCCAGGTCAACGCGGCGACAACGGAAAAGGATGACAGCAAGGCCGCCATCGCCCTGCTGGAAAAAGCGCTGGCCTACTACCACGACAACGGTGACAAGGCACTCGCCGCGTTCAGCCGCCAAGGCGAATTCGTCGACAAGGATCGATACGTGTTCGTGGTCGACACCAAAGGCGTGATGCTCGCCAGCGGCGGGCCATCGTCAGCCTTGATTGGCCGCGACGTCAGCGAAGTGCTGCCGGCGGATTTGCAGAAAGCGTTCAAGGACGCCCTGAAAGTGCCGGAAGGCAACGGCATTCAGCAGGCCGAATACCGCTGGCAGAACTGGGCCGACGGCAAGGTCGAACGCAAGCATGTGTTTTATCAGCGCATCGGCCAGCGGATTCTCGCCGTCGGTTATTACCTGCCACGAGCCTCGGCCGAGCAAGCCAAAGCGCTGCTCGACAAAGCCGCCACTGACCTGGGCAAAAACGAGAAAGGCACGCTGACGGCAATCAACTCGCTCAAGGGCGGCTACTTGCAGGACGACCTGTACGTGTTTGTCGTGGATCTCGATACCCAGCGCTACGTCGCCCACGGCACCAATCTGCGCCTGATCAACACCGACTTCAGCAAGATCAAGGACCCGGAAGGCAAACCGGTGGGCGAGCCGATTCTGGCGCTGATCGCCAAACAGGATGACGGCGAATACGAATACCGCTGGAAGAACCCGGTCACCGGCAAGATCGAGGACAAGCATGCCTACCTGAAGAAGGTCGGGCATTTCCTTGTGGCGGTGGGTTACTACAGTCCGTGAATGATCGGCCCTTGTAGGAGTGAGCCTGCTCGCGATGAGGGTGTGTCAGTCGACGTCATTGTTGTATGACACGCCCTCATCGCGAGCAGGCTCACTCCTACAGAGTTTCGTAGTGCTTGTTTTATTTGGCGCCGTGTTCGCGGCCGCGCAGCAGGTTGTTCGGCATCGCAATCGCCGCCGCCAGGCCCAGCAGCGACACCGCCGCACTGACCCACAGCAAATGCCGGAACGTTACCGCAAGCTCTGCGCGCAAGGCGTTTTGCGCCTCTCCCGGCGCGGCATTCAAACCATCCAGCAGCACATTGCCGGAATGGCCTTCGTTGATCAGCGAACTGCTCGCCAGATGGGCGAAACTCGAATCCTGCAACAACGCCAGCAACAGCGCCGACATCAATGCCACGCCCACCGCGCCGCCCAGTGAACGGAACAGATTGGTGGTGCTCGTCGCCACACCGATGTCGCGCTGTTCCACCGAGTTCTGCGTGCCGACCAGTGAAGTCGGGAACTGCATGCCACTGGCGATGCCGCTGAGCAGCATGAACAGACCGCTCATCAAGGTTGCTTCGGGCGGACTGAAGGCCATGCCGAGAATCGAGATCGGCATCAGGATCGCGCCGGTCAGAATCTGTGGTTTGTAACGGCCGGTCACCGAGGTGCGACGCCCGGCAAAAAAAGCACCGATCGGCAGGCCCATGGCCAACGGCAGCAAATGCAATGCAGCACTGTCGGCGCCTGCGCCGGTGACCGTTTGAAAGCGCAATGGCATCAGCACGATCAGCGAAATCGCCTGGAAACTGGTGAAGAAAATCGTGCACCAGCACAGCAAGGCATTGCGATTGGCGAACAGGTGCATCGGCAGCAACGGTTCGCGCGCACGCCGTTCATGCCAGACAAAAATCGCCAGCACCACTATCGCGCAAGCGAACAGCCCAAGCACTTCGCTGCTGCGCCACGAGTGGCCCTGACCGACCTCGGTGATGCCGAGCAACAACGCGGTCAGGCCGATGATCATCAGCACGGTGCCGAGGTAATCGATGATCGGTTTACGATTGGGAATCGGCAGCCCGCGCAGATTGCGATGGGCGACCCACCAGGCGCCGAGGCCCAGCGGCAGGTTGATCAGGAACACCCAGCGCCACGACAGGTATTCGGTCATGTAGCCGCCCAGCACCGGGCCGGCAACGCTCGCCATTGCATACATGCTGCTGAAGTAACCCTGATAGCGCCCGCGTTCGCGCGGCGGCACGATGTCGCCGATGATCGCCTGACTCACCGAAATCATCCCGCCTGCGCCGATGCCCTGAAGTATCCGCGCCAGCACCAGTTGCTCCATGTTCTGGGCCATGCCGCAGAACAGCGACGCCAGGGTAAACAGGCCCATGCCGAACAACATCAGTTTGCGTCGCCCGTACAAATCGCCGAGTTTGCCGTAGATCGGCACCGCCACAGTCATTGCCACCATGTACCCGGAAATCACCCAGGCCAGCAGGTTGACGTCTTTGAACTGAGCGGAAATGGCCGGCATCGATACGGCGACGATGGTCTGGTCCAGCGCGCCAAGAAAGATCGCCATCATCAGCGCGACCAGCACGCTGCGAATGGCCGGTTTGGGCGTTTCGGGGTGATTGAGATTGGTCACGGGCGAACCTGCGGGCATTGATTGACCCGCAAGGCGAGGGCGAGCGGGTAAGTGCTCGCCAGTGTAAGTCGGTAGCAGGCTATTCGATAGCCTCATAAGGAAGTCCGACGTAATTTTCTGCAATGGTTTTTCGACCCGCTTCTGAACTGACAAAGTAGTCCAGTTCCGAGGCACTGATGCGTTGGCTGAACGCATCGTGGTCATCGAAGCGATGCAGCATCGAGGTCATCCACCAGGAAAACCGCTCGGCTTTCCACACCCGGCGCAGGCAGATCTCGGAGTATTTCTCCAGCAGATCGGTGCGACCGTCGCGGTAAGTCTTCAATAGAATATTGAACAACGTGCTGACGTCGCTGGCGGCCAGATTCAAACCCTTGGCGCCGGTGGGAGGGACGATATGCGCCGCGTCACCGACCAGAAACATTCGCCCGTATTGCATCGGCTCGACGACAAAGCTACGCAGCGGCGCGATGCTTTTTTCGATGGACGGGCCGGTGACCAGTTTCTCCGCCAGCTCCGCAGGCAGGCGCGTTTTCAGCTCATCCCAGAAGCGCTGATCACTCCAGTCGTCCACGTTTTCATCCGCAGGCACTTGTAGGTAGTAACGGGTGCGAACCGCCGAACGCATGCTGCACAGGGCGAAGCCGCGTTCGTGGCGGGCATAGACCAACTCGTCATGCACCGGCGGGGTGTCGGCCAGAATCCCCAGCCAGCCAAACGGATAAACCCGCTCGAAGACCTTCAGGCAGTCATCAGGAATCGACTGCCGAGCGACGCCATGGAAGCCGTCGCAACCGGCGATGTAATCGCAATCGACGCGCCAGGTTTCACCGTTCCTTTCAAACGTGACAAAGGCTTCGTCGCTTTTCATGCCGTGGGGAACGACATTGCTCACTTCATAAAACGACAGCGCTCCAGCCTCCCGACGAGCGGCCATGAGGTCGCGGGTGACTTCGGTCTGGCCGTAGATCATCACGGTCTTGCCGCCGGTCAATGCCTGCAGATCGATGTGTACCTGACGCCCGTCCAGCGCCAGATCGAAACCGCCATGCACCAGTCCTTCGGCGTCCATCCGCTGACCCACGCCTGCCTGACGCAACAGCTCTACCATGCCCTGTTCAAGCACGCCGGCACGGATTCGGCCGAGGACATAATCGGGGGTCTGACGTTCGAGGATGAGGGTGTCGATGCCAGCGTTGTGCAGCAACTGGCCGAGGAGTAATCCGGACGGGCCGGCGCCAATGATGGCGACTTGGGTTTTCAGCGTTTTCATTGTTTTTATGGCTCGCAAGCTTCACGCGACCAGAGCCGGTGAATATTTTTTATGGATCGAGTGCTTGCATTTTTCCCTTGCGGGTTTGTCAATTGAAGGTGAAAACTGAGCCGATACCTGTACATTCTGCCAATCGGTGCGATTATCGCCCGCAAGACAAGAGGCCTGGATTGAAGTGATGAACAAGCCCGAGCTGCCTTCGATTCCGGTGTTCAAGCTCTACGGTGAAAGCCTGGACTGGCCGACCCCTGACTTGCTGCACTGTGAAACCATTTCCTCACGCAGTCGCGAACATCAATGGGAAATCAAACCCCACCGCCATGCTGATCTGTGTCAGCTGCTCTTCGTTTTCAAAGGTCAGGCAGAGCTTGAGATCGAAGGCCAGCGCACGCAACTGCACACCCCTGCGATTCAAGTCCTGCCACCGCTGTCGGTGCATGGCTTTCGTTTTTCCGAAGACGTCGAAGGGTTCGTCGTCACGCTGGCAACGCCGCTGATCAATCACCTGCAGGCGCAACTGGGCGATGCCGTGCACGCGCTGGCCCGAGCCGAAAGCTATCCGGCGGGCAAGGACGGCGATTACTTGAACAGCCTGTTTACGGCGTTGCAGGCCGAGTACAACGGCCATCAACCGGCGCGGGAAATGCTCATGCATTCGCTGGTCAGCGTGATCATGGTCTGGGTCAGTCGTCAGGCCATCGTGCGCCATAACGCCAGCCAGCGACCACAGCGCCAGCGCGAGTACCTCAACGGGTTTATTCAACTGGTGGAAGAGACTTATCGCCAGCATGTGAAGGTCGAGGATCTCGCGCATCGGCTGGGGATTTCGGTGTCGCACCTCAACGGCACCTGCCGTGAACTGGCGGGGCAACCGGCGTTGCAGATCATGCACGAGCGTCAGCTGCTGGAAGCCAAGCGCTTGCTGACGTACACCAGCATGACCATTTACGAGATGTCGGAATTGCTGGGGTTTTCCGATCCGACCAACTTCACGCGCCTGTTCCGGCGCAGGGTGGGGATATCACCGAAGGCTTTCCGCGACCGGCTGAAGGCCGAGCAGTAATTTCATAACCACCACAAAAACCTGTGAAAGCTGGCTTGCCAGCGATAGCGCTGGCCCAGTCACCTTCAATGGTGAATGTCAGACCGCAATCGCTGGCAAGCCAGCTCCCACAGGTAATGAGTCAGCCTCAGCCTCAGCGCAATGCGTTCAGCGTGGCATTGTGCGGAATGCAGCGCTCGAAGTTGCAGCTCGCATACTCGCGCGGCAGCTGTCGCAGTTGTTCGACCCGCCAGGCGGCGGTGCCGTACAGCGCCAGCGTGGCGGCGCAGGTGATGAAAATCGCGACGTACCTTCTTGTTTTGATGTTCATGGCGTTCGACCTCTGAACGTATACCTACCGGTATTACTTTCAGCATAGGTCAGCGGCGGCGAGTTGCCAGCGAGTGTGCTTGAGCTTGTAACCGGGCATTCAGCACGCTGATAGCCCCCCCTGTAGGAGTGAGCCTGCTCGCGATAGCGGAGTGTCAGGTAACCTCTATCCGACTGACACACCGCTATCGCGAGCAGGCTCACTCCTACAGGGGATCGGATTTACAGATCAACGTCCCATTGCGGATGCTCTGGAAAGCGCTCTACCAGAAAATCCAGCATGCTGCGCAGCGCCGCCGGCATGTGTTTGCGCGAGGCATAGACCGCGTAGATATTCATCTGTCGCGGCTCAGCCTGCGGCAGCAAGCGAATCAACTCTCCTGAATGAATATGCACCCCGGCCTGATACGTCGGCAGCATCGCCACGCCCGCGCCGGCCAGCGTCGCGCGCAATAAGGTGCTGGCCTCGTTGGCGCTGATATTGCCCTGCACCGGCACCGAAACGGGCTCGCCGTCCTCCTCGAAATGCCACAGGCTTTTGCCGAAATATGAGTGAGTCAGGCAATTGTGCCGACTCAGTTCTTCAACTCGCTGCGGCGCCGGATGCTCTCGCAGATAGGCCGGGGAGGCGCACACCACCGAGCGGCACACGGTCAGGCGCCGGGCGATCAGGTTCGGGTCCAGGTCATTGCTGGTGCGGATCGCCAGGTCGATCCGCTCATCCACCAGATTCACCGTTCGATCGAGCATTTGCATGTCGATACTCACGCCTGGCTGGCGCTTGACGTAAGCCGCCATCGCATCGGCCAGTTGCGCCTGGCCGAACGAGGTGCTGACGCTGATCCGCAGGAGTCCGCGCGGCGCATCGTGGGGTTCGCTGACGGCGGCCTGCATATCGGTCGACAGTTCAATCATCTGCCGGCAACGTGGCAGGATTTCACTGCCGGCTGCAGTCAGGCTCAATTTGCGCGTGGTGCGGTGCATCAGGCGCGCGCCGACCCAGTCCTCCAGCTCCGCCAGATAACGCGACACCACCGGGCGTGAGAGATCCAGATGATCGGCCGCCGCCGACTGGCTGCCCAGGTCCACCACCGTGACAAACACCCGCATTGCTTGGAGACGATCCATGATTTGCCCGCTTTCAGAAACAAACTATGTTCAAGCATCGCATTTTTTGTACTGAGTCAGGCAACTAAGCTCTGTCCCATCGCCAGACATGGCATTCGGACACCGGAGCAACAGATGATCGGTTTCACCACACTCAAACGCGTTCTACTCGCCACCGCTTCCCTTGGCTTTGCCGCGCATGCCGCCGCTGCCAACCTGACCCTGGATGTCTACAACCCGGGCACCAACGCCATCTTTCCGGTGACCTCGGTACTGGTCAGCGGCGCAAAAGACGCGATCCTCGTCGATGCGCAATTCGGCAAATCCCAGGCCGAGCAGGTGGTGGAAAAGATCCGCGCCAGCGGTAAGCACCTGACCACCATTTACATCAGCCACGGTGATCCGGATTACTACTTCGGCCTCGACACCCTGACCAAAGCCTTCCCCGACGCCAAGGTACTGGCCTCGCAACCGACCGTGGATCACATCACCAAAACCGTCGCAGGCAAACTGGCGTTCTGGGGTCCGAAAATGGGCGCCGACGTGCCAGCGAAAACCATCGTGCCGGGCGTACTCAAGGGCGACAGCCTGATGCTCGAAGGGCAGAAATTGCAGGTGGTCGGCCTTGACGGCAAACAACCGGATCGCAGCTTCGTGTGGATTCCATCGCTCAAGGCTGTGGTCGGTGGCGTGGTTGTCGCCGAGAACATCCATGTCTGGATGGCCGATACCCAGACCGCGCAATCCCACGCCGACTGGTTGCAAACCCTGCACTCGATCGAAACCCTCAAGCCGAAAACCGTGGTGCCGGGGCATTACCTGGGTGAAAGCAGCCGCTCGCTGGCCAGCGTGAAATTCACCGCCGACTACATTAAGGCTTTCGATCAGGAAACGGCCAAGGCCAAAGACTCCGCTGCGCTGATCGCGGCAATGAAAAAGCGCTACCCGACACTGGGCGAGGAGAGCTCGCTGGAGCTGAGCGCGAAAGTCGCCAAGGGCGAAATGCAGTGGTAAGCCGAATCTGAAAACGCAGCACTCTCAAGCCAACTGGAGAATGTCATGAGCAAGATCGCAATCATTGGTGCCACCGGCCGTGCCGGTAGCCAACTGCTGGAAGAAGCCCTGCGTCGCGGCCATAGCGTTACTGCTATCGCCCGCGATACTTCGAAGATCGGCGCCCGTGCCGGCGTGGTCAGCAAGAATGTCGATGTGCTGGATGCGGCGGCGCTGCAAGACGCGGTGGCCGGTCACGATGTGGTGATTACCGCTGCGCATTTCGCTACCGTCCCTGCTGCCGCGATTGTCGGGCCGGTGAAGCAGGCGGGTGTGAATCGTCTGTTGGTGGTGGGCGGTGCCGGTTCGCTGTTGCTTCCGGACGATACGCGAGTGATCGACAGCGCAGGCTTCCCGGCGGAGTACAAAGCAGAGGCCAGTGCGGGTGCGGCGTTTCTTGAGGCGTTGCGTCAGGAGCAGGAGCTGGACTGGACCTTTCTGTCGCCGTCGGCGGAGTTTGTCGAAGGGGAGCGCAGCGGCAAGTTCCGCGTTGGCCAGGATCACTTGCTGGTGAGCGCTGAAGGGCGCAGCTGGATCACCTTTGCCGATTACGCGATTGCGCTGATCGACGAAGTGGAAACGCCGAAGCATTCGCGTCAGCGGTTTACTGTCGGGTACTGAGTGAATCCTTGCCCCTCACCCCAGCCCTCTCCCGAGGGAGAGGGAGCCAACCGAGGTGTATTGCTTCATACATCGACCTGAAAAACCGAGTCGATTATGGATTCAACACAGTAATTTCACGTCGGCGTATTTCTATAACATCCCCCAATCAGTCCCCTCTCCCTCGGGGAGAGGGCTAGGGTGAGGGGAAAAGCCTCAGCGCAAATGGGCCTGCTCAACCAGCCAGATCATCAATTCTTCCAGCTGCGGCGATGGCTCGGTTCCCGCAGGCACCACCACGTAATACGCCAACCCCGTCTTCACCTTCAGCTCAAACGGCATCACCAGTCGTCCGGCACGCAAGTCATCGCCGATCAACGACCAGTCGCCGATCGCCACTCCTGTCCCGTGCGACGCCATCGACATCGCCTGATCCAGCGTCTCGAAATGTTGGCCCATGTTCACGTTATTGAGCTGCAACTCCGCCGCCGTCAGCCACACCTTCCAGTCCTTCGTGTCGGCAGTCGGATGTAGCAACAAGTGCTGTTGCAGATCGGCCAGCTCGGACAACGCTGGCGGGCCTTTCAACAATGCCGGTGAACAGACCGGGGTCAGTTGTTCATCGAACAGATGCAGCGCGGTCGCCGAGTTATCCGGTGGCGTTCCATAAATCACCGCCGCATCGAATTGCTCGCGTTGAAAGTCGACGCCATGCGCCAGTGTGGTGGTCAGTTTGACCGGCACATCCGGGCGCTCTTTCTGCCACTGCAGCAGGCGCGGCACCAGCCAGCGCATCACACAGCTCGGCGCCTTGAGTTGCAGGGTTTCGCGTTTGAGGCCGATCTGCTCGGTGGCTTCGCTGATCAGGCCGAACACCTTCTCCACCCGTGGCAGCCATTCGCGTCCTTCGGCCGTCAGTTCCAGACCTCGGGCCAGGCGAATGAACAGCTCATACCCCAGATGATCTTCCAGCCCGGCAATCTGCCGGCTCACGGCGCCCTGGGTGATGTGCAACTGCTCGGCGGCCCGGGTGAAGTTGCAGCACTGCGCGGTGATCAGAAACGTATGCAGGGCGGGCAGGGGTGGCAGTCGTTTCATGTGGATCCAAGGTATGACGTGAGGACATGGCTAGTATGACTTTTAATCGATTGTTGCGGCTACCTGCCCACCGTTCAATGAGCCCATTGAAGGGCCCTTTGTAGGAGTGAGCCTGCTCGCGATAGCGGTGTGTCAGTCACCGTAATGTTGAATGCGAAGACGCCATCGGGAGCAGGCTCACTCCTACACAAAGGCCTTGTGTCTCAAATGAACAAGAAGGGCAATGACATGGCGACGTGTGGCGAAGTACTGGTCAAGTTACTCGAAGGTTACGGGGTCGAGCAGGTGTTCGGGATTCCCGGCGTGCACACCGTGGAGCTGTATCGCGGGCTGGCCCGTTCGAGCATCAACCACGTCACCCCACGGCATGAGCAGGGCGCCGGTTTCATGGCTGACGGCTACGCCCGCACCAGCGGCAAACCGGGGGTGTGCTTCATCATCACCGGGCCGGGCATGACCAATATCACCACGGCGATGGGCCAGGCCTACGCCGACTCGATCCCGATGCTGGTGATCTCCAGCGTACAGACCCGCAACCAGTTGGGCGGCGGCCGTGGCAAGCTCCACGAGCTGCCGAACCAGAGCGCATTGGTCGGCGGCGTTGCTGCGTTTTCCCACACGCTGATGTCGGCGTCGGAGTTACCGGGCGTTCTCGCTCGCGCATTCGCTTTGTTCCAGGCCGGGCGCCCGCGTCCGGTGCACATCGAGATCCCGCTGGACGTGTTGGTGGAAGAGGCCGATGACTTGCTCGCAAGCGTCCCGGTCAACATCGACCGCGCCGGTGCCGCACCGGCTGCCGTCAGCCGCATGAGCGAGTTGCTGGCCGGCGCCCAGCGTCCGCTTATTCTTGCCGGTGGCGGTGCCATCGATGCCGCTGCCGAACTCACCGAACTGGCCGAACTGCTCGATGCTCCGGTGGCGCTGACCATCAACGCCAAAGGCATGCTGCCGTCCAGCCATCCACTGCTGATCGGCTCGACGCAAAGCCTGCTCGCCACTCGCGCACTGGTCGCCGATGCCGACGTGGTGCTGGCGATTGGCACCGAACTGGCCGAGACCGATTACGACGTCACCTTTGCCGGCGGTTTCGAGATTCCCGGCAAGTTGCTGCGCATCGACATCGACGCCGACCAGACCGTGCGCAACTATCCGCCGCACGTCGCTCTGGTTGCCGACTCGCGCAACGCTGCACAGGCGCTGCTCAGTGCGCTGGCACATCAGCCGTTGGCCGAGCGTCGCAACGATTGGGGCCAGGTGCGTGCCGCGCGGCTGCGTGATGATCTGGCCGCGACCTGGGACGCACCGACGCTGGCGCAGACCCGCTTCCTCGAGACCGTCCTGCACGAGTTGCCCGACGCCGTGTTTGTCGGCGACTCCACGCAACCGGTGTACACCGGCAACCTCACGTTCAACCCGGAGCGGCCGCGCCGCTGGTTCAACTCGTCCACCGGTTACGGCACCCTCGGTTACGCCTTGCCGGCGGCCATCGGCGCGTGGCTCGGCGGCAGCATCGAGGGCGGCACTCGTCCGCCAGTGGTGTGCCTGATCGGCGACGGTGGTTTGCAATTCACCCTGCCGGAACTGGCCAGCGCCGTGGAGGCGCGCACCCCGGTGATCGTCCTGCTGTGGAATAACCAGGGCTACGAAGAAATTAAAAAGTACATGGTCAACCGCGCCATCGAGCCGGTCGGCGTCGACATCTACACCCCGGACTTCATTGGGGTGGCCAAGGCGCTGGGCTGCGCTGCCGAAGCGATCAGCTCGGTGGAGCAACTGCGCGGCGCGCTGCGTGCGGCGACGGATCGTCAAGGCCCGACGCTGATTGAAATCGACCAGAACCAGTGGATGCAGGCGGTGAACAAATGATCAGTTTCCCAATCACCCTCGATGGTCTCTACATCAACGGCCAATGGTCTGCTGGCCGCGAGCATTTGCGGGTGATCAACCCGGCCACTGAAGCGCTGCTGACCACGGTCAATGGCGGTGACGAACAGGCCGTTCAGCGAGCCGTGACCGCTGCCTCTGACGCGTTCAAGACCTGGTCACAAACCACCGGCACCGAACGCGCTGTGATCCTGCGCAACATCGCCAACGGCGTGCGCAACGGACGTGATCACTTGATGAAGTTGCAGTCGAGCAACAATGGCAAACCGCAATTCGAAGCGGCCATCGACGTCGATGACGTGATTGCCACCTTCGAGTACTACGCCGGGTTGGCCGAAGGCCTCGATGCAAAACTCGACAGCAACGTGGCGCTGCCCAGCGACGATTTCAGTGCGCGTCTGCGTCGCGAGCCGTGCGGTGTGGTCGGGCTGATCGTGCCGTGGAATTTCCCGATGGTCACCACCGCGTGGAAACTCGCGCCGGCCCTGGCCGCCGGTTGCTGCGTGGTGCTCAAACCGTCGGAAGTCACGCCGCTGCCGGAGCTGGAACTGGCGGCGATCATTGCCGAGTCCGGTCTGCCCAAAGGCGTGTTCAACGTTGTTTGTGGTACCGGTCTGGCGGTGGGCGCGCCGCTGTCCGCCGATCCGCGCATCGCCAAAATCTCTTTCACCGGCAGCAACTCTGTTGGCGTTCAGGTGATGCAGCGTGCGGCGGAAACCGTGAAGGGCGTGAGCCTCGAACTGGGTGGAAAATCGTCGTTGCTGGTGCTGGAAGATGCCGACCTGGATCTGGCCGTGGAGCTGGCCTGCGGCGGCGGTTTCTTCAACGCCGGACAGATGTGCTCGGCCACCAGCCGCGTGCTGGTCGCTGAAGAGCTGGAAGAGCAATTCCTCAGCCGTCTGCAAAAGCGTGCCCAGGCGATTCGCGTGGCTGACCCGTTCGACCCCGACGTGGAGATGGGCGCACTGGTCAACCAGGCGCAATACCAGCGCGTGCTCGGCCACATCGACCGTGGTCTGAGCGCCGGAGCGAAGCTGTTGTGTGGCGGTAATCGTCCGGCGCATTTGCCTCGCGGCTATTTTTTGCAGCCGACCGTGTTCACCGACGTGCCCCTCGACAGTGCGCTGTGGTGCGAAGAGATTTTCGGCCCGGTGCTGTGCGTGCGCAGTTTCCGCAACGAAGCCGAAGCGATCGCGCTGGCCAACGACAGCCAGTTCGGTCTGGTCGCCAGTGTGGTGACGCGTAACGCCGAGACCGCTGACCGTGTCGCCAACGCCCTGCAGGCGGGGCTGGTGTGGCTCAACGCGCCGCAAGTGATCTTCCCGCAGACGGCGTGGGGCGGCTACAAGCAGAGCAGCATCGGCCGCGAATTGGGGCCGTGGGGCCTGGCCGCGTTTCAGGAAATCAAACACGTGATCCGGGCGCTCTGAAACGCCCGAAAAAGGTGAGCGTATGCCTCGCAACGAGGCATGCGTTGGCGTCATGGCTTCAATGAGTTTTTATCGATAGTCAGGTGTTTTGCACGACCTCAGGATGAACCCGTCGGCAGCGCTAAAGCCCTAGTAATACGGGGCCTGGCGCGGATCCGGCCGCGCGGATGCAACGGTTGCGACCAACCTCATACTTAAAAAAACAAAGGGAGTCCGTCATGGGCGAGCATGATCTGAACAGGCGTCAATTCATTAAAACCGTTGGCGTGGCGTCGGTGGCGGCAGCCGCCATGAGCATGCCCTTCATCCGGGCGAGCGCCAGCGACACGCGTTTCGCCGGCAAGACCCTGCGTTTACTGACCTGGTCGGATGACACCGGCCTCGCTGCACTGCGTAACATCGCTGCAACCTTCGAAGCCAAAACCGGCGCCAAGGTTATCGCCGACCGTACCGGCAGCACCTCGGAAATGGTCGCCAAACTCAAGGCCGGCGGTGACCGTCCGCAATACGACATCATCACCCTGGCGGGCGTCGGCGCCGAAGGCCTGGCCGCTGCCGGACTGCTGGAAAAACCCGATCTCAACCGCATTCCCAATCTGGTCGACGTACCGGAAAAATACCGCACCGGCGCCAATGGTCACGGCATCGGTTACCTGCTGTGGTGCAACAGTCTGGTCTACAGCACCCGCACCCTCAAACAGGCGCCGGACAGTTACGCCGCGCTGTGGGACGCCGATCTGGCACCGAACATTTTCCTCCCGCCGCCGAACTGGACCGAGGCCATGGACCTGATCATCATCGCCGCGAAACTGGCTGGCGGTGACGAGCACAATATCGAGCCGGGCTTCAAGAAACTCGCTGAACTCAAGGACCGCGTGGTGACGTTGGGCGAGAACCCGAACCAGATCGCCGAACTGTTCCGCACCGGTTCGCTGGACATGGGCGGGCTGTACGCCCCGGCGTTTTTCCCCAAACAGATCCGCGATCCGAACTATGGCCTCGGCGCCACGTTCGGCATGAAGGAAGGTTTCTACACCGACCTGATGCTCTCGGTGATGCCGAAAAATCGTCCGGGCGACACTGATCTGGCCTACGCCTTTATCGACCACTCTCTCGACCCGCTGGTGCAGGGCAAGATGGCCGAAGACATCTTCAACGGACCGGTCAACGCCAAGGCGATCATCTCCGCCGAAGCGCGCAAGAGCCCGTTCATTCTCACGCCCGAGCAGATTGCCGAGAAGGCGATCATGCACGACAACGCCTTCCTGGCCACCGTGCATGACCAATGGATTCGTCGCTATACGGAAATCTTTTCTTCCTGATCCGAATACAAACCTTCAGAACACCGCAAATCCCTGTGGGAGCTGGCTTGCCAGCGATGACGGCCTTCCTGTCGACATAATGTCACTGACAGATTGCTATCGCTGGCAAGCCAGCTCCCACAGGGGGCACGGTGCTTTGGAGACCTGTGTTTGTCAGTTGTTTTCCATTGACGAGATCATTGCTATGGAACATCAATCCCTGACCCAACCGGTCGGCGCCGCTGACGTGCGCCCGGCGCGCGGTATTTCGCCGACGGCGCGGGCGTGGCTTTTCCTCACGCCGTCGATGCTGTTTCTCGGCGTGCTGATCGCCGCCAGCCTGCTGGTGTTGCGCATGAGCGTCGGCACCAAAGGCGCGGAATGGAGCGGGTTCAGCCTCGCCAGTTACGCGCAATTGCTCGAACCCTATTACCTGAAATCCTTGCTGCTGACCTTGCGTCTGGCGCTGATCAGCGCGGTGATCGCCGTGGTGCTGGCGATCCCGGTGGCGTACACCATGTCGCGTTTGACGTCGCCGTTTCTGCGGCGGATTTTCCTCGCCGCCGTGCTGCTGCCGTTGCTGGTCAATCTGTTGCTGCAAAGCTACGGCTGGCTGGTGATTCTCGGCCCCGGCGGCATGCTCAATCAGGCGCTGATGGGGCTGGGCCTGATCAAGCGCCCGATCATGTTGCTGTACAACCAGAACGGAGTTTTGATGGGCCTGGTGCAGACCGCGTTTCCGCTGGCCGTGCTGCCGATCGCCAGCGCCATGCGCGGCGTCGCACGTTCATACGAAGAGGCCGCCGCGACCCTCGGCGCCAGTCGTTTCCAAGTGTTCCGTCAGGTGGTTTTACCGATGAGCCTGCCGGGGATCATCACTGGCGCGACGCTGGTGTTCGCCTATAACGCCAGCAGTTTTGTCGTGCCGTTGCTGCTCGGTGGCCGGCGCGTGCCGATGCTCGCGGTGATGGTGCATGACCAGATCGCGCCGCTGATGAACTGGCCCGCCGCGTCGGCGGCCGGGGTGGTGCTGATCGTCACCACGCTCGCGATCATGACTCTGTCCGAATACATCACCGGCCGCCGTCGGCGCCTGCTGGAGGCTTCGCAATGAGTGCCCTGACCAAGAAGCGCATGGCGCTGCTGCCGGGCGATACCGGCAAGTTTGCCGGGATCCTTTCCGGGTTCATTTTGCTGCTGGCGGTGTTGCCGATCCTGACCATGATCGTGATGTCGTTCAGCGGTGCGTCGAACCTCGACTTCCCACCGAGCAGCTATAGCCTGCAATGGTACAAAGCGGCGTGGCACACCTTTGTGTCGCCTGACGCCAGTGATGTGTTGAGCCTCGGTCAGGCGATGACCACCAGCCTGCTGGTGTCGTGCCTGACAATGGTCTTCGCCACGCTGATCGCGGTGCCGGCGGCGTATGCGCTGACCCGCTGCGAGTTCCGTGGCAAAGCCGTGGCGCTGCAATTGATGTCGCTGCCGCTGGTGTTCCCGATGGTGGTGTTGGGCCTGGCGTTGCTGCTGGTGTTCGACAGCCTGCCGTTCCACCTGACCACGTCGCGGCTGGTGATTGCCCACGTGATTCTGGCGCTGCCGTTCGTGGTGAAAAACTGCACGGCGGCGATGCTGTCCATCGGCAGTGAAGTCGAAGAAGCCGCGCGCATGCTCGGCGCCTCGCCATTGCGGGCGATTGTCGATGTGGTGGTGCCGTTGATGAAGTCGGGAATTCTGGCGGGCATGCTGCTGGCGTTCATCGTCTCGTTCAACGAATTCACCGTGACCTATTTCCTCTACACCATCGACGTCATGACCGTGCCGATCTGGATGTACAGCCGCACCGTGTCATCGCTCGACCCTACCGTGTTCTCGTTTGCCGTGCTGATCGTGCTGATCGACTTCGTCCTTATCTGGGCGCTGGAGAAGCTGGTGGGCGAGGGCGGCGTTTCCTTTTGATTTGAGGTGCAACATGACTGGTCTGATTCTGGAAAACGTCGAGAAATTCTACGGCTCGGCTTGCGCGGTACAAGACGTCAACCTGCATTTGCCGGAAGGCAAACTGGTGTGTTTCCTCGGCCCTTCGGGCTGCGGCAAAACCACTTTGCTGCGGATGATCGCCGGCCTTGAAACCCTCAGCGGCGGGGAAATTCGCCTGGACGGCGAAGACATCGGCCATACCCCGGCGCATCTGCGCAACTTCGGTATGGTGTTCCAGTCGCTGGCATTGTTCCCGCACATGACCGTCGGCGAGAACATCGCCTACCCGCTGAAACTGCGCGGGGTGAGCAAGGCCGATCAGCAGGCGCGGGTGGTGGAGTTACTGGAACTGATCCAGTTGCAGGCGATGATCGACCGGCCGGTGGCCAAGCTCTCCGGCGGTCAACGCCAACGCGTGGCGATTGCCCGGGCGATTGCTTCGCACCCGAAAATCCTCTTGCTCGACGAACCGCTGTCGGCGCTCGACGCCAAATTGCGCGAGTCGATGCAGGTGGAAATCCGCCAATTGCAACAACGCCTGAACATCACCACGATCATGGTTACCCACGATCAGCGTGAGGCCATGACCATGGCCGATATCGTCGTGGTATTGGGCGAGCACAAGGTGCAGCAGGTCGGTACGCCGATTGAAATCTATCGGCATCCGGCCAACGAATTCGTCGCCGACTTCATCGGTTCGGGCAACATCTTCCCGGCCACGGTGCTGGGCGACGGCAAGGTCAGCCTGCCGGGTGGTGACGCGCTGCAAGTGCCGATCTGCAGCAGCATTGTCGTGGGGCAGAAAGTGAAAATGCTGATCCGTCCGGAAGACCTGCAACTGTCCGCGCCGCAGGCAACGGCGGGCAATCGATTGCTTGGCAAAGTGACGTTTGTACGTGATATCGGCGCGACCATCGAGACCACGGTGGAGTGTTCAGGGGTGACGTTTACGGCGTTGAGTACGCCGTGTCAGGGGATTGGCTTGGGGATCGGGCATCCGGTGTCGGTGACGTTGCCGGCTGAGGCGTGTCGGGTACTCGGTGCCTGATTTTGGATTGAGGTTGTCTTGACTGGCCCCATCGCTGGCAAGCCAGCTCCCACAGGTTTTTCGGGTGAGCACAAATTCTGTGTTCAGCATAAAACCCTGTGGGAGCTGGCTTGCCAGCGATGGCGTCAGTCGACACAGCGCAATGTCGGTATCAGACCGATAGCCGCAGCCGCGCCAGATCCCTGAGCGGCGGCGCACCAAACAAGCGGCTGTACTCGCGGCTGAACTGCGAAGGACTTTCATACCCCACCCGATACCCCGCCGCCGACGCTTCCAGCCCTTCGGTCAACATCAAACGCCGCGCCTCTTGCAGGCGCAGTTGCTTCTGATATTGCAGCGGACTCATCGCCGTCATCGCCTTGAAGCGGTGATGCAAGGTCGACACGCTGAGGTTCACTTCCTTGGCCAGATCATCAATGCGCAGTGGCTGCTCGAAGTTGCCGTTGAGCCACTTGATCGCCTGGCTGATACGGTGACTCTGGCTGTTGGCAATCGCGATCTCATACAAACGATGGCCCTGCGGACTGCGCAGCAGGCGATAGAGAATCTCCCGGCGAATCAGCGGCGCGAGCATGGCGATGTCCTTCGGTGCATCGAGCAAACGCGCCAGACGCAGCACGGCATCGAGCATCGAACTGTCGATCTGTTCGACGTACAAACCCCGTCCAGTCGGCCGGGTCGGCACGCCCATGGGGCCGGCGTCGGCGATCAGTGCGGTGATTTCCGCCGGGTCGATATCCAGGCGTACCGCGAGGATCGGCTCCTGCGGCGAAACATTGACCACACGCCCACTCAACGGCATCGAAACCGATACCACCAGATAATTCAGCGGATCGTAATTGAAGTACTCATCGGCCAGACGCACTTCTTTGCGACCCTGCGCCATGATGCACAGCGCCGGTTGCGCGAGCACCGGGGCAAAGTCGTGGGATTGGGTGTGGCGCGACATGAACAGCGAGCCGATGGCGGTCTCATAGCTGCCATCGTCGGTGGTGTTGCGGCGGATGATTGCCGCCAGTTCCGCGCGCTGTTTTTCCATGTCGGCGTCGGGCGGGGCTTGAAAACGATCGAATGACGTCATGCACGGCATCCTCGGCAGGGGAGGTGGAATGGAGCAGAGCATATGTTTGTGCAAGCGAGAGCGGTAGACACATCCTGCGAAATGCTTGCCTGATTCTGCTTGGGCCTGGGTAGGTGGCCATCCATAGCAGGACGTAGAACGGCAAACTTGCTTGATACCCCGTGTGACAGCCATGTGACTGTGTTTTACAGGTTGTTACAGCGCTTGCGTGCAGTCTCGCAGGATTGTGCAATGCGGCGGCAGGAATCGACTAACGGCGTCGATCATCCGGCCCTTAACCTTGGATCCTGTCGCAGCCCGTCCCCCGGCTGCCACGCGACTCCCTGGGAGGGTTGAACATGTCCAAGCAGATTCCCGTCAGTCATATGGCCTTCGTTCGAGCGCGCGCCGGGCGTTCGGCGGAACTCGGTGTACGCCTCAGCGCGTTGATCGAACCGTCCCGTGCCGCCCCTGGTTGCCTGAACTTTGCCTTGCAGCATTCGCAGTGTGATCCCGAGTTGTGGCTGGTCTCCGGGTTCTGGAGCAATCAGCAGATGATGACCGCGTACTTCAACAGCCCGTCGATGGAAATCTTCGCCGAGCTGGTGCAGGACCTGGTGGTCAACAGTCTGGATTTCCACACGTTCAAGGATGTTTCGGCAGCGCAAGCCCTCGGTCAATGCCCGGCACCGGTACACAAACTCGCCGGTTGAGGGTTTAATGTCCGGCTTAATTGACTGAGCCAGGACTTGCGACATGGCACGTAAAGAGTTCGAACACTTCGAAGCAGTATCCGCAGTCGTCCCCGTCGAACTGGGTGGCAACAAGGGTTATCACGCGGCAATCGCGGTGAAAGCCCTGGTCGATGGCGGTGCACCGCGCTTTCACAAACTGCTGGGTGATCAGGTGTTCCCCGGCGCCATCGCTGCCGACGAGGCCGCGATCAATGAGCTGGATAAACTCAAGGGCGTCACTGACGACGCCGAGTTGATCTGGTAACGCGTTACTTCGTTGCGCCCGGACGCCACATCTTGAACAGGGCCTCAGGCCCCAGCTGGAAATAATCCGCCGGCCCGCCGCCGCGCAGAATCGGTTCTGCCGCGGCGGTGTCGTAGATGCCGTCCTTCAACAGCCACTTGGCGATATGCACGGCGACCACTTCGCCGAGGATCAGCCAGCTCGGCACCGTCTCGCCGTCGGCACGCTGCAACTGAATGATCTGCGTGACCTTGCACTCGAAGGACACCGGGCTTTCGGCGACCCGTGGCACTGAAATCACTTTCGACGCCACCGTGGTCAGTCCCGCCAACTCGAATTCGTTGACCTCAGGCGCGACCATCGCGCAGCTCTGGTTCATTTGTTCGGCGAGTGGGCGGGTGGCGAGGTTCCAGACGAATTCGCCGGTCTGCTCGATGTTGTTCAGGCTGTCTTTGCGCCCGACACTGGAGAAACCAATGATCGGCGGAATGTAGTTGAACGCATTGAAGAAACTGTACGGCGCCAGGTTCAACTGGCCATTGGCATCCTGCGAGGAAATCCAGCCGATGGGGCGTGGGCCGACGATGGCGTTGAACGGATCGTGGGGCAGGCCGTGGCCATTGGCGGGTTCGTAGAAGTGGATGTCATCGGGCATGGCTGGGGCTCTTGGAGATGGCTGGATCAGGTGGCCAATAGTGCAAGCACGATCAAACAATTTCCAGTCAGGCACTGATATTCCATCCAATCCAAACCCTGTGGGAGCTGGCTTGCCAGCGATGGCATTTTTTCAGCCGATGTAAATGTCGACTGACAGATCGCCATCGCTGGCAAGCC
>NZ_JBYSZA010000013.1:0-55629 GCF_058786735.1 Pseudomonas sp. FW305-7 | reverse complement strand
TTTCCAGCGTTCTGAAGTCAGTCATCGCTGGCAAGCCAGCTCCCACAGGTCTTTGTGCTGAGCTAAAAAATATCATTCCCCCAGAAATGACTAAGCCCGGCCGAAGCCGGGCTGTGCGCTTTACAACTGCAATCAGCTGATGGCAGCGGATTGGGTGCGGTCGTAACCGTCAGCTGCGAAAGTGGCCGAGCCGGTACGGTCATAACCGTCCTCAGCGAAGGTGGCGGAACCGGTGCGGTCGAAGCCGTCTTCGGCGACCGTGGCCGATTGAGTGCGATCATAGCCATCGGCAGCCACCGCGGAGCCCGTGCGGTCGAAACCGTCGGCAGCAAAAGTGTTGGCAGCCAGTACAGACAGGGTCAGCGCGAGGATCAGTTTGGTTTTCATGTTCGTTACTCCGGATTCGTTGGCGGGTGTGTCTTGCATGGGGTTCATGCTACGCCAACTATATTGATTAAAAAGCGCAAAATAATGCTAAAAACCATCGATTAAATAGATATTAAGAGCGACGCATTGAAAGGCTTCCATCATCAGGAGCGAACGTCGCGCAGGTAATCGATCAGGTGAGCACAGGATGAAAGCTCAGCATTAACCGCTGATTAATCGCTGTTTTCGTTGTGTGACAGATTTTTCATAGATTCCCGACCGCTTTTTCACGCGCGCAACGCCAGTCTGCCCACGGCCAGAAAACCAAGAACCGGCCGTCACACACTGGAGCGTTCCCTGCGATGAATAAACTTCCTCAAATCACCTTGGCCTTCTGGGTCATGAAAATCTGCGCGACGACCCTGGGGGAAACTGCGGGGGATTTGCTGTCGATGACGCTCAACGTTGGCTACGCCATCAGTTCGCTGATTCTGATCAGCGTGTTCGTCCTGACGCTGATCAGCCAATTGATGGCCAAGACCTACAAGCCGCTGCTGTACTGGATCGTGATTTTGTCCACCAGCACCGCCGGCACCACGATGTCTGATTTCATGGACCGCACGCTGGAGCTAGGGTATGCAACGGGCTCGATGATCCTGATTGCAATTCTGCTGGCGATCTTTACGGCGTGGCGCCTGAGCGGTGATTCGCTCAACGTCAGCAAGGTGCAGAGCTTTCGCGGCGAGATGTTTTACTGGATGGCGATTCTGTTCTCTAACACCCTCGGTACAGCGCTCGGCGATTACCTGGCCGATGATTCGGGGCTGGGGTTTGCCGGTGGTGCTTTGCTGATCGGCTCGACCATCGCGGTGGTCGTGCTGCTCAAGTACTTCACGAAGATTTCCACAGTGGTGTTGTTCTGGGTGGCATTCGTGTTGACCCGGCCGTTCGGTGCGACCTTGGGTGACTTGATGACCAAGCCCCATGAGAAGGGCGGGCTGGACTTCGGCACCATCGGTTCGTCGGCGGTGCTGGCGGGGATTCTGCTAGTGATGATTGTGGGTGCATCGTATGCGCAGAAGCGCTATGGCAAGCAGCAGGTTGCCGAGTTGACTTGATACCGGGTTGCCTCATTCGCTGGCTTGCCAGCGATGAGGCCATGACAGCCACCCTTGCAGTGGCTGCCGAAACCCGATCAGTCAGTGACAATGCGCGAATGTTTCTGGGTGTCCTTCATGGTCACGTACACCAGCAGCGACACGGCAATACACGCCGTCACGTACCAGTAATAACCGGTTTCCATGCCAATGCTCTTGAACCACAGCGCGATGTATTCGGCAGTACCGCCGAAGATCGACACGGTCAGTGCATACGGCAGGCCGACGCCCAGTGCGCGGATTTCAGTCGGGAACAGTTCGGCCTTCACCACCGCGTTGATCGAGGTGTAGCCGCTGACAATGATCAGCGCCGCCATGATCAGGAAGAACGCGCCCCACCAGGTCTGGATGGTGTGCAGGGTCATCAGGATCGGCACGGTGAAAATCGTCCCCAGCACGCCGAAAGCGATCAGGATCGGGCGACGACCGATCTTGTCCGACAGGCCGCCGATGATCGGTTGCAGGCACATGAACAGAAACAGCGTGGCGGCAGAAATGGTGGTCGAGTCGGAGATGCTCATGCCGACGGTGTTCACCAGGTACTTCTGCATGTAGGTGGTGTAGGTATAGAACGCCAGGGTGCCGCCCATGGTCAGGCCGACCACGGTCAACAGCTCTTTGGGGTGACGCATCAAGGTGCGCATGGCGCTTTCCTTGGACTTTTCTTTCTTGGTGAACGACTCGGTTTCTTCCATGCCGCGACGCAGGTACAGCGCCACCACTGCGCACAGTGCGCCGATGGCGAACGGGATACGCCAGCCCCATGCATACAGCTGTTCAGTGGTCAGCACGTTCTGCAGCACGATCAGTACGCCCAGCGCGATGAGCTGACCGGAGATGAGGGTCACGTACTGGAAGCTGGAGAAGAAGCCGCGACGTTCCTTGGTCGCCATCTCCGAGAGATAGGTGGCCGAAGTCCCGTACTCGCCGCCGACCGACAAGCCTTGCAGCAGACGGGCGAACACCAGCAGGATCGGCGCGCCGATGCCGATGGTCTCGTAGTTCGGGCTGAGGGCGATCAGCAGCGAGCCGAAGCACATCAGGTAGACCGAGGCCATCAAGGCTTTCTTGCGACCGACCTTGTCTGCGTACAGGCCCATCAGCCAGCCACCGATCGGGCGCATCAGGAAGCCCACGGCGAAGATCGCAGCGGTGTTCATCAATTGTGCGGTGGAGGAGCCGGCGGGGAAGAATGTCTTGGCGAAGTACAGCGAGAAGGCGGCATACACATACCAGTCGTACCACTCGACCATGTTGCCGACGGAACCGCTGAAGATCGATTTGATCCGGCTGGCGGTGGTTCTTTCTTTGGCCGGCACGGCAGCCGACCCAAGTGGCAGGGCGTTGGAGTTATCCATTGAAGGATCCTTCGTTTAATTGTTTTTGTGGAGCGCGTGGGAACGCAGCCTGCTGGGGCTATAGCAGGAGGTGTGCCAACGGGGAGAGGGGCGTTTTAGAGGGGGCAGCGGAATTGACTGAGCGGAAATCCGCTTATCGCAGAGTGTCTATGAGCGAAATATCGCTTACTTCGATCGTTCCCACGCTCTGCGTGGGAATGCCTCAACGGACGCTCCGCGTTCGGCTCTAGAGGGGACGCAGAGCGTCCCAGGCTGCATTCCCACGCGGAGCGTGGGAATGATCAATACTGCAAAAATCAGTTGCCTGGAACAAACATCTCCCGACTCAACCCATGCCGCTGCATCTTTTCATTGAAGGTCCGGCGCGGCAGTTGCAACTCTTCAAGCACCGCTTTCACATCGCCCTTGTGCCGGGTCAGTGCCGCGCGCAAACACTGCGCTTCAAACGCTTCCTGCTGCGCCGCCAGCGACTGGCCCGGGTCAATCCCCGGCGCCGGCTCATCAAGCCCCAGCACCTGGCGTTCGGCAACGTTCGCCAGTTCGCGCACATTGCCCGGCCAGTCGTGGCTGAGCAGGTGGCTCAACTGGCCGCCAGTCAACGGTGGAAAATTACGCCCCAGACGCTGCGCCGCACTCTGGGCGAACGATTCGAACAACAACGGAATGTCCTCACGGCGATCCCGCAACGGTGGCAGCCGCAGTTCGGCAACGTTCAAACGATACGCCAGATCTTCGCGAAAACGCCCGGCCCGCGCTTCGTCGAGCAGATCGGGTTTGGTCGCAGCGACGATGCGCAAGTCAACGCGAATGCTCTGGTTCGAGCCCAGGCGTTCGAGTTTCTGCTCCTGCAACACTCGCAACAGTTTTACTTGCTGGGCCAACGGCATGCTTTCGATCTCATCGAGAAACAGCGTGCCGCCATCGGCGTATTCCAGTTTGCCGATGCGCTTGCCGGAGGCGCCGGTAAACGCGCCGCTCTCATGGCCGAACAGTTCGGCTTCAAACAATTGTTCAGGAATCGCAGCGCAGTTCAGCGCCACAAACGGCTTGTCCGCCCGTGACCCGAAATCATGCAGGCAACGGGCAACCAGTTCCTTGCCGCTGCCGGTTTCGCCACGGATCAGCACGTTGACCGGCAACGCCGCCAGATCCAGCACCTGCCGGCGCAAGGTCTGCATGCCACGGGACACGCCGAGCAGCGTCGCATCGAGTTTCGCGCGGTTGTCGGCCTGCTCGTGCAGGGCGCGGTTTTCCAGGACCAGCCGGCGTTTTTCCAGGGCCCGGCGCAAGCTGCCGAGCAGGGTTTGCGGGCTGAACGGTTTTTCCAGAAAGTCGTAGGCGCCGTCGCGCATGGCTTCGACCGCCATCGGCACATCGCCGTGCCCGGTGAGCAGAATTACCGGCAAGTCGGCCTCGCGGCGCTGCACTTCGGCCAGCAGTTGCAGACCACTGAGGCCGGGCATGCGCACGTCGCTGAGGATTACCCCGGCAAAGTGCGCGGGCAGGGCGGCAAGGCATTCTTCGGCACGGCTGAACAGCTGCACCTCGAAACCCGAGAGGCTCAGCCATTGCTCGACCGCATTGCGAATGCTGCTTTCGTCATCGACCACCATCACCGAGTTGAGCATCAGATATGCGCCTCCAGATCAATCGGCAAGGTCAGGGTGAACACCGCGCCGCTCGCGCCATTTTCCACACTCAGGCGTCCGCCTGATTCATGCACGATGGCGAACGAAACCGCCAGCCCCAGCCCCAGGCCATCGCCCACAGGCTTGGTGGTGAAGAACGGATCGAACACCTGGCCCAGATGTTCGTCGGGGATGCCGCCGCCATTGTCGCTGACACTCAGGCGCCACAGTTGCTCGTCGGCTTCCAGACGGATTTCCAGACGTTTGCACGGTGTGCCCTGCATGGCATCGAGGGCGTTGCGCAGCAGGTTGATCAGCACCTGTTCCAGGCGGATTGCATCGCCGCGCACCCACGCCGGACGGGTCAGGTGCAGCACCAGACTGACCTGTTCGTCATGCAGGCGCGCGTCGAGCAAGTGCAGAGATTGATCAACCACTGTCGCCAGATCCAGGCGTTCGCGCAAACCGCCGGGGCTCTTGCGGGCGAAGGTTTTCAGGTGGCCGGTGAGGGCGGCCATGCGCGTGAGCATGTCGTCCACCGGTTTCAGCGCCTTGTAGGCATCATCGACGCGGCCATGCTCGAGCAGCAGCCGCAGCGTCGCCAGTTGCATGCGTTGAGCCGTCAGCGGTTGGTTGATTTCATGGGCGAGGGCGGCGGACATCTGCCCGAGGGCGGCGAGTTTCGCCGACTGCACCAGGCCATCCTGCGCGGTGCGCAGATCGCGGGTGCGTTCCTCGACCAGCCGCTCCAGTTCTTCGCGGTTGCGCTGGCGGACTTTCGACAGGCGCCAGCGCTGATTGAGAAACAGCAGCAGAAACACCAGCGCCAGCCACACGCCGGCAGCCGCGAGCCCGGCGTTACGCAGGTCCTCGAAGGCCACTTGCGGACGGCGCAACAGATGCAGCGTCCAGCCTTCGGCCGTCAGTGGCAGCGACTCCCACAGATAATCCGCCGTACCTTGCGGGCCTTCGACGCGGCGCAGATCGCTGTTGTCGTCGAAGCTGCGCAGGGACAAATGAGTCAGTTGCACCAGCGACTGTTTGTCGTACTGGCGGGTGGCTTTGATCTCGGCCATGTCGCTGGCGGTCAGCGGCCGCAAGGCGCGATAACGCCAGCCGGGCTGGTTGGCAATGAAGATGATTCCGCGCGCATCGCTGACCAGCAGGGTGTCGTTGCCCTGGCTCCATTCGCGTTCCAGCTCGGGGAATTCCAGCTTGACCACCATTGCCCCGAGGAACTGCTCGTTGTCGCCCAGCACCGCACTGGAGAGGAAGTAGCCGGGAATCCCGCTGGTCACACCCACCGCGTAAAAACGCCCGGTGCCCTGGGTGCGGGTCTGGCTGAAATAGGGGCGAAAACCATAATTGTGGCCGACATAACTGCTCGGCAGACGCCAGTTGCTCGCGGCCACCGCAAGGCCGCTGTGATCGAGCAGTTCAAGGGTCGAGGACTGCGCTGCGCCGTTGATCTTTTCCAGTTTCAGATTGAGTGCGTTCTGTTGTTCGGCGTCGACCGGACCTGTCAGCGCCGAACGCAATTGCGGGTCCAGCGCCAGTACGGCGGGGAGGGCGCGATAGCGGTCGATCAGGGTGTGCAACGAATTGGCATAGAGCGCCAGTTGCTGGTTGGCGCGGGCCGCGTCTTCTTCCAGCGCCTGACGTTCGGCGTGGCGAATGGCAAGCGTGGCGGCCACAGCCGCACCGGCGATGATCAGCAGGGTATACAACGACAGACGCAAGGTACGGGAAGTCGGCAGCATGCTGGGTTAACGGTGGCAGTTCGGGCGGGCACGATAGCATGGGCGGGCGGAGTCTCCCACGCATGCTCGACTCGGCAGTTCTGCCATTTGGCAACCGTTTGTCATGGAGTGTGATCCTGAACTCAATGACGATCGTTTGAGCGTTTGAGTTCACGTGCCTGCTTCATCAGGAAGCGGTTATCCGTGGTTGCGTCCTGCCTCATCCAGGACACGGTTGTCCGGGTACTTTCAATCATGCCGAGTACAACCTTGGTCTGTGCTTGCTGGTCTCGGCGCACGATCAGTTGGGAGCCTGAACTCACCGTAGGTTGATTCAAGTGGACAAACGCCTTTTCGGCATTTGCCGAGCGTTGTCTGACCGCCAACTCCCAGCTGTCCAGCAACTTTTCGATCTTGAGCAATTTGGCCGGATCCAGACCGGTCTTGATGTCCTCGGCTTCCTGTACCCGCGAGCCCATGCCCAGCGCTACGTTGACCCCCGGCACCACTGAACCGACGACATTGTTCAGAAATATGCCGATAAATGTCTGTACCCAGGCCCTCGGTTCACTTGAGGTGTCGATACCGAGTTCGCGATCAATGGCTTGCACCGTCATTTTCGACGTTTGCGGAATCAATGGGCCGATCAGGCGTGCGCTCGGAATGACTTGACCGAATACCGCCCCGGCAATTTCGGCGCCGATGTTTCCGCCTACCAGGCCTTGAGTAAACATGGGCTTGCTTTGATTGGTGAAGTTGGCCACATGTGGATCGTCGGGCAGGAGAAAGTCGAAGGCCTGGCTACCCAAATAGCCGCCGATAAAGCCGATAGCTGCATTGATGGATTCGCCCACCAGATTCTTCAGCAACGACTGACCGATTTTTTTCTTGTGAGCAACGGCATCCATTAGATCCATCATGCTGGAGGCATAGTTGCCGAGACCGGTAATGAACGTTGAGTAATCGACAATGACGCGCTCTTCCTTCTGTTTGCCGTGTTGATCCACATACCTCAGCGGATTATTCCCGACAAACCCATACAGATTCAGCCCGTCCACATCCCCTGCCGGGTCGGCACTTACCCAGCGTTGCAGCCACGGTGCGTAATAGCGCGCGCCATAGTAGTAGAGACCGCTGACGTCCATTTCCTTGCCGGAATAACGCACGAACTTATAGCTGACCTCGATCGCGGCAGCCATCCACGCCGTGGCACCGAACGGGTAATAGCCTTCTTCGCTGATCGTTTGCGCGTTGTGATCCAGTTCCATCGAACAGGATCCCAAATGATCCTCGAGGCTGTAGCGCAGTTGATTGTTGTCGATGTCGGCGGGAGGCGCTTTTGCCCAATGCAGGCAGCGCGCATTGCCGACGCTGATGACGTGCAGTTCTTCGCCGTTGTCCTTGCTGCGGATTTCCAGACCCGGCAGGTAGCGCACCTGAGCAAAATGTCCGGCGCCGCCGCTGAAGGTTTCATGGCGTTTGAACACCCGTTGACCCTGGCTGTAATGGTAATGCTCGGCATCATCCTGACCCCCTTCGCGGTGGATCAGCGTCACGTTTTGCAGTTCGTCGCGGGCGTTCCATTGCAGGGGCTGACCGGGTTGCACAGCCAGCAGGTTGCCGTGGCGGTCGAACAATGTGTCGAAGACAGGTTCGGCGTCGCCCGGTTGCCAGCGCACGCCACGGTTGCTGGTCGGGTCAATGCGCATCTGGCGGGTGTAGCTGGCGCCGGCTCGCACATGCACCAGTTCGGTCAGGTTGCCACCGGCGTCGTAGGTGTAGGTCTGGGTGTAGTTGAGGCGGTTGTTCGGATCGGTGGGCTGCGGTAGCCCCGGAATGTCCGAGAGCGGCCCGTCGTCGTAACCGCTGGCGCTGATCAGCCGGTACAGCGAGTCGTAGCTGAAGTCGCGGTGGCCGTCGACGAGTTGGTTGGCAAACCAGATTGGCTGGAAGGCGTGGTCTTCGATACGGGTAATGTTGCCGGCCGGGTCATAAAAGTATTCGAAGTCTTGCAGAGCCTTGGCGTCTTTGTGGCTGGACTGGCTGCGCAAGCGACCATTGGCCGGATCGTAAGTCCAGCGGCTGCGCACCCCGTTGCCCGCCAGTTGTTCGATGATCTTCCCCTCGGCGTTGTACTGCGCGTCGAGCAATACCTCTTCGCTTTTGGTCTTGCCATTGACCAGCAGTTGCACCTGCCTGAGCTGCCCGGCCAAGCCATAGTTCGACTGCTGGCGATGGTCGCCCGCATCGATCTGTTCCAGCACCGCCCCCAACGGATTGAACACGCGCCGACTGGTGAAAGCTTCGCCATCGAGAAATGAACGGGTTTCGCTCAACGGCTGGCCGGACAAGGCATAGCCATTCAGGCGTAACGCGCCGGACGGATCCTTCTGCTCCAGTAATTGGCCGCGAAGATTGAGTCCGGCATCGGCGCTGGCATCGGCGTAAATGAAGCTATCGACATCGGTTGCATCACGGCCCTCGACCGCCACCACGCGCAACTGATCATCGAAGGTCGAACGCCAATGACCGCCGCGTTCGTCCCAGCGCTGCAGCGGCTCAGCGGCCAGCCCCGGCAGGCTGAGGCGCCAGCCGGCGTCGACACTGGCGACTTTCAGTGCCTCGCCGGCCAGACCGTAAACCGTTGAGAGATTGGGCGCGGGCAAACGCGGATCCCATTGCTCCACCAACCGCCCATTCACGTCGTGGCACTGACGGCTGATCAGGGCCGTTACCTCTGCGCCCGCGACACTGCGCAAATAGCCGACCTGACGAATCGGCAGGCCCCGGCCATCACTCACCGCGAGTGAGGGCGTGCGCGAATGCACGGTGGCGGTCAACGCCGTGATCTCCGTTGTGACGGCACCGCTTCAGCGGTGTCGTTGAAGTCTTCGCTGGCGTGATACCACGGATGATACGTCTCGCGGGAAAAGTCACCCTTGGCGTTGAGCAGTTTGACCGCGCGCCCCAGCGGGTCGTAGAACAGTTGATCGTAGTGACCCAGCGTGTGCAGCGACTGGTCATTGATATAACCGTGGGCGTTGGTAAAAAACGGTCGGAACTGACGCACCGCCAGGCCTTTGTTGTTGTATTCGATGCGCTCGCTGATGCGCCAGCGCGGATCGGCATGGACTTCAACGAACTGACCGTCCTCGACAATCAACGAGCCGTCAGCGTCCACCGCATAAGCCAGGCCCGGGTCGGCCAACTGCTGGTTTTGCAGCGCTCGACCAAAACCGTCGACGCAGGCCTTGGTGATCTGGATCTGCGCCTTCACGGGGTCATCGGGGTAACGGTCGGCGCTGAGGACAACGGTGTGCACCGGTTCGCGACGGGTCGTGACGATCACCTCGCGCAATGCCTGTTCTGCCGCCGTCAGTGTGGCGAGCCCAGTGAGTCGTCGGCGGGCGCTGGCACGAATGTAGCCGCTTGGCAGGATGTCACCGCTGGCGAGCCATTCGCCGGCGGCAGGGCTGTCGGTCGGGCTCATTCCCATCCAGCTGAACAAGTCCTTGCGCAGCGTACTGGCAGCTTTTTGCACGGCATCGTGTGGCTTTTCTATCGCTGGATCGGGGCGATGATCCTCCGGACGCACGTAGTTGCTCAACGTTTCGAAACCCGCAGCCTTGCCGTATTCAGTGCCGTGGAAACTGGTCGCCAGCGGCTGGCCGGAAGGTTCGTAGATCGCCTCCTCGATATTGTCGTTGGCATCGGTGATCGTCAGCGGTTGCAGTGCGTGATAGTCGTAGGTGACCCGGGTGGTGCAGCCATTCGGCAACACGACCTGGGTGATCGCCAGTCGGTAATCATCGTATTCGGCGGTGGTGAGCCCATGGCTGGGGGTTTCGCGGTAGCTGCGCACCTGATGAAAACCTTCGATATCGGCGTAATCGGCGAAACCGAAGTTGGATGACCACAGATTTTCTTCGGCATCGTCCGGCTCGGTCTCGAACCGCAACCGCATCGGCGTGTAACCGATATTTTTCAGTTCATCTCGGATATTGAAGGGCGGCGGCAGAACGTCGTAAGCGTCCAGCGCCGTCTTGTCCAGTTGCGCCAGTTCCAGCGGCCCCGCCAGTGCTTCGAATTCGGCGTCACCGTCGTCCAGCGGCAAACCGTCGGAGCTTAGATAACGCTGCACCGACTGCGTCGTCAGCACCCGCTGAGTGTTCCAGTGCGGCGAATCCTGATGCAGCGCGAGTTGCTCGAAACTCACTTCAACCGGGGACAATCCTTCAGGCAGGGTGCCTTTTGGCAACACCAGCGCATTGCCGCGCTGTTGCCACGGCAAGCCCAGACGCCATTGCTGGAGATTGCTGGTCAGGTTGATGTATTGCGCACGGGTTTCGCTCAGGTAGAACGATTGTTGCGCCTCGTCATGGGCGTCGCGCCACCACTGTTGTTCATCCGGGTCGCTGAACGGCGGTTGATCACGTTCAGTCAGCCTGCGCGCATAGCTGACTGCCAATGCATGAGTCGACAGGCCGTGGTCGTTCCAGCGCAGATTGACGTCGTGGCGACACAGCGGATCGTCAATGAAACGGTCGTACTGGTAGCTGATTTTCTCCAGCACCAACGGCAGCAACACGGCGGCCGCAGAGTGACCTTGAGGTCGGACTTCACGCACCAGATAGCGCCGTTCTTCCACGGCATAGGGTGTAGCCATGCCCGGCAAGTCCATGTCCGCATCGGCATAAGTTTCTATGCGCGTAATTGAGCCAACCAGCGCCCGGGCGATCTGGTACTCACTGTCGGCGTCATGGGGGGCGATCGGTTCATCTATTTCGTCACCGGCGTGGTAGCGGCTGAACAATGTTTTGCCCAGCGGCACGGCATGCGGGTCTGCATTGAAATAGCCGTCACGCTGGCGATCCAGCGCTTGCCCGGTGTGGAACCAGGTGCACACCCGCACCGGTGCGCTGAAGCCGACGTCGTCATCCGCCGTGGCGCTTTCGCTATCGGTTTGCTGCAACCGGCCGAAGCCGCGGAACTCGCGCTCCTTGCTGTCGTAAACAGCTTCGCGCCAGGTAAACGCCTGGGTCAGACAGTTGCCAGTGATCTCATCCAGTTGCTGTTGTTTTTTGACCACTGCCACCGGAAACGGCAGGTGGGAAACCGGCAGACGTTTCAGCTTGAGGAATCGTTGTTTTTCATCCAGCCATTCCTGAGCCGAACTGCGGTAGACCACGCTGGTACTGCAACCCATGTTGTTATTGCTGGCGGTCAGCAGATAAGGCTTGGCCGCGACAAAATCGTAGCGCCAATGCTCTGGATTGATGTGCGGCACCGTCAGGATCAGGCTGGCGCAGCCCAGGCCTTGCAGGTCGGCGAAACTCACCTGGCTGAAGCGGTCGTAACGCACGCCTGCGGGCCAGGGCACGATGACCGGGATCTGCTCCAGGCCGTTGCCACCGCGATTCAGGTAGATCTCGAACACATCCGACTTCAGATAGATCAAGGCCGGTGCACCGGAGCCGTCGAGGTCGGCAAGGCGTACCCGTGCCGAATCGAACTGCTCGTAGGTGAAGGGCAGGGAGCTGATCTTGCGGCCTTCGCCAAACCGGCCGTGGCCCAGGTTCGGCCAGCAGGTGATTTCGTCATGGCGAATGCGGCACAGTTCGGGCATGTCGCTGCCCAGCAGATTGCCCAGCAGCACCAGCTCGGTGGGCGAGTTGCTGAATAACGGCAAGCGGTCGTGGGCCGGGGTATGCGACACGTCTTCGGCGCGGGCGAAACCTTGTTCACGCTGGCTGGCGTAGAGGCGAACCGCGTGCGGACCGATCAGGGCGATGGAGCTGAGACCGTCACCGCTGAGATCACCCAATTGCGAAAGGGTATTGAAGAACTCCAACGGGAACGCATTGAAAGGCACGAAATCGGCGAACTCGCGTTGCGCCTTCAACGTGCGAAAACCGCTGGCGCCCGGTTGTGCGGTGATCCAGTCGAGGCGGCCATCACCGGTCAGGTCGGTGAGCAGCTGCTGGACCGGACGGCTGCGATCGGCAACCGGAATCCTGTCCAACGCTGTCCACGGCCCATAACCGATTTTGTCGCTTCCGGCGTCTGCACGCAGCGGCTCGCGGTAGTACCAGCATTGGTCATAGCGACAGAGAAACCCCGGTACGCCTTCACCGTAGAGATCAACGCACTGGTACAACCCGCCATCTTCAATGCCTGGCTGTGTGTCCATGGCGAACAGGCGTGTCGGGGTTTTATTGATCTCGAACGCGGAGTAGTCAAACTCCACCGGCGGGGTATTTTCCACGGCGCCGCTGGCATCGAAGGCCTGATAGTGGGCGGCGCTGATCTGGCTCTGGGTCCATTGAGTTGCGCTTTGTGGATTTCGGTACTCCAGCAACAGGCGTCGTACCAGCACCGGTTTGCCACGCAGGCTCACCGGGAAATGGTGAAACATCAGCACTTGCCGACAAAGCCTGCGGGTGCCGACTGCAAAGCCCTGGCCAAACGTCGAAAAAGGGTCCGGGCGAACTGGCCAGGGTAGCAAGGTGTCGCCGTCATACACCGGGACTTCCGTCAACGATGCGCTGCGTTCGCCGTAGTCGAAGATCAGCTGGAAATGCCAGTTCAGCTGCGCAGGCTGTTCCACTGTCCAGGCGTACAAATCCTTGCTGGCGGTGAAGTTGCCGTAACACACCCGCTCCAGATAGCGTTGGGCACGGTAGTCGTGAATCGGGTCGGAGTCCTGGTCATCGGCTTTGTAAGCGAAACAGATGTGCTCACCGTGGGTATTCATGCTTTCGCAAAGCAGCCAGCTGCCGATCCTGGTTTGATCATCCGGATCGGCACGACGTGAGTCAGGCGTCTTGCCATACAGATGCAACGAGCCGTCGGCGCCATGGATCAGCCAGAAGGGCGGCTGATCCTTCGTCGGTTGCCATAGCTCGCGCAGGGCAAAATCGCTTTCCACCCGGGGCCAGTAACGCACCACGCGGTGTGAGCCGATGTCCTCGCCGCCGTAATGGGTTTCGAGGCGCGACTTGAGCGAACCATCAGCCTCAAGTTCGGGCATCCACTCCTCACCGTCGGCGCCGATGATTTCATCGTGTTCGGTGTAGCGTGGCACGCCTTTGTTGGTGCGCCGGCTGATCTGCCCCAGGCCGAGATTCCAGCCGATACCAAACGGGCCGTTGCCGGTCTGGCTGCTGTAGGTCAGCGACAATTGCGGATCCCAGCCACGCCCGGCGGACAGGGGAATCGGCAGCTCGAACGACGCAGCACCCGTCGGGCCGACGGCGCCCCAACTCTTGCCGATGGTAGCAATCGATGAGCTTTTGGCGATGGAAGGCGTAGTGATGCTCAGGTCTTGATCGGCCATGGTCCTGTCCGTTGCGCACGCAGTGATCGGGGGTGGACTGACGCTATCAAGAACCGGGCGGCGCGTAACCTGTCAGATCTGACAGGTGCGCAAGACCGTTTTGTATGCTTTGTCGCGGTTTTTATCGCCAAAGGGCTTATGCAAGTGCGGGCACAAAAAAGGCCGGCTCGTCGTGGGACGGGCCGGCCTTGTTTTTTACGGTTTAAGTGCTTACTGCACTTCTACCGCCAGGCTTTCGCTGATCTTCTGTTGCCAGATCGCAGGGCCGGTGATGTGTACCGATTCACCTTTGCTGTCCACCGCGACGGTGACCGGCATGTCCTTGACCTCGAACTCGTAGATCGCTTCCATACCCAGCTCGGCAAACGCCAGCACCTTGGACTTCTTGATCGCTTGCGCAACCAGGTAAGCGGCGCCGCCGACAGCCATCAGGTACACGGCCTTGTTGTCCTTGATCGCGTCGATGGCGGTCGGGCCGCGCTCGGATTTGCCGATCATGCCCAACAGGCCAGTCTGCTCAAGGATCTGCCGGGTGAACTTGTCCATCCGCGTTGCGGTGGTCGGGCCAGCCGGGCCAACCACTTCGTCACCGACCGGATCAACCGGGCCAACGTAGTAGATGAAGCGACCTTTCAGGTCGACCGGCAGGGTTTCGCCCTTGTTGAGCATCTCGACCATGCGCTTGTGCGCGGCGTCGCGACCGGTGAGCATCTTGCCGTTGAGCAGGACGGTTTCGCCCGGCTTCCAGCTCTGCACGTCTTCCGGGGTCAGGGTGTCGAGGTTGACGCGACGGGCCGACGGGCCGGCTTCCCAGACGATTTCCGGGTAGGCGTCCAGTGGTGGCGCTTCCAGCGAGGCCGGGCCGGAACCGTCGAGCACAAAGTGCGCGTGACGGGTGGCGGCGCAGTTCGGGATCATGCACACCGGCAGCGAGGCGGCGTGGGTCGGGTAGTCCATGATCTTCACGTCGAGCACGGTGGTCAGGCCACCGAGGCCCTGGGCGCCGATGCCCAACTGGTTGACCTTCTCGAACAGCTCCAGACGCATTTCTTCGATGCGATTCTGCGGGCCACGGGCCTTCAGTTCGTGGATGTCGATCGATTCCATCAACACTTCCTTGGCCATGACCGCGGCTTTCTCGGCGGTGCCGCCGATGCCGATGCCGAGCATGCCCGGTGGGCACCAGCCGGCGCCCATGGTCGGAACGGTCTTCAGCACCCAGTCAACGATCGAGTCGGACGGGTTGAGCATGGCCATTTTCGACTTGTTTTCGGAACCGCCGCCCTTGGCCGCCACGTCCACTTCCACGGTGTTGCCCGGGACGATGGAGTAGTGAATCACGGCAGGGGTGTTGTCCTTGGTGTTTTTACGAGCGCCCGCCGGGTCGGCGAGGATCGAGGCACGCAGGACGTTTTCCGGCAGGTTGTAGGCGCGACGCACGCCTTCGTTGATCATGTCGTCCAGGCCCATGGTGGCGCCATCCCAGCGCACGTCCATGCCGACACGCACGAACACGGTAACGATACCGGTGTCCTGGCAGATCGGGCGGTGGCCGGTGGCGCACATGCGCGAGTTGATCAGGATCTGCGCCATCGAGTCACGCGCCGCTGGCGATTCTTCGCGCAGGTAGGCTTCGTGCATCGCCTGGATGAAATCCACCGGGTGGTAATAGGAAATGAACTGCAGGGCGTCGGCAACGCTCTGAATCAGGTCGTCTTGCTTGATCACGGTCATGAGTCGCGCTCCTCTAAAAGACGGGAACATTCAATAAGGTGCCTGCGGCTTGGGTGCATCGGTCGGTCGCAAGCACCTTTCAAGGCACGCCGGGGCTGCTGGCGCGACGCTAAAAAGGCGCGGCAGTATACCGCGCATCACAGGGGCATACACGCGCCGGCAGTCATTCGTTGGTCGCATGGCTGGGCGAATATCGGACATGGGGTTTGCACTTCAAGAGCTACCCCCTCACCCCAGCCCTCCCGAAACGTCGGACCGCCCCCAAGGGGGCGAGGGGGAAAGGGAGCCGATCTTCGTGCTATTCAAAACCTGAGTTCGGCGCGATGTTTCAGGTCGGTGTACCTCGGATAAACAACTCGGTCAGTTCCCTCTACCTCCGGGAGAGGGCTAGGGTGAGGGGCTTTTAAAGGGGCTTTTTTGACGTCAAATTTCGAGCCCGAAAATCGGTGGTCATTTATCGACTACGCCACTAAAGTGGCAGCCGGTCTGTAGAGTAGGACACTCGGTCAGCCTCCAATCGCACGGTGAGTCAACGATTGACCCATAACGCCATTCAACGTCTTTTGCTCAAACGCTTTGCCCTCGCTGCAGCCACCTATGGATTGGCTTTGCTGCTGCTGTGGCTGGCGTTTTTCACCGGTCATTACGAGCAGTCCCTGAGTGCCATCGCCATCGGCAGCGCGCTGGTGGTGATCAGTCAGGCCGTCCTGTTCGTGCTGTTCTGGAGCGGGCGCAACCTGCGCTTCGCCGACCCCAGCCTGACCGAGGGGCAAGTCTTGCTCGGACTCGGCTGGCAGACCTGGCTGATCGCCCATCTGGATGAAGCGCGCAGTGCCTTCCTGGTGTTCTATGTGCTGATTCTGCTGTTCGGTCTGTTCCATCTGAGCCGGCGGGCGTTTATCCGCTGTGCGCTGCTGGTGTTCTTCAGCTTCTGCGCAATCACCCTGTGGGACGCTTATCACTTTCGCCTGCGTGAGCCCGCGCTCGCCGCGTTGCAGGTGTGCATCCTCGCCATGGTGCTGGCGTGGCTGGTGATTTATGCGCGTTTCGTCCAGGTGTCGCGTCAACGCATGCGCCAGCGGCGCTTTGCCTTGCAGGCGCATCAAGACACGTTGCGCGGGATGATGCGCCAGCTTGAAGATCTGGTGGCCACCGACGAACTGACCGGCCTGTTCAACCGCCGGCATTTTCTGCGCCTGGCCTCGCGCGAGCTGAATGCGATGGACAGCGACGTCGTGCACGGCCTGGCACTGATCGACCTCGACCATTTCAAACGCATCAACGACTTGCACGGCCACGCCGCCGGCGATCAGGTGTTGCAGGCGTTTGCCGGCGTCGCTCAGGCCTGCTTGCGCGACGGCGATGTGCTGGCACGTTATGGTGGTGAAGAATTCGTCGTGTTGCTGCCCGACTGCAATGCCGAACGGCTGACCGCTTGCTGCGAGCGTCTGCGGATCGCCTTCACCGATGTCGAACTGATCGGCCTGAATGTACGCAACCTCAGCCTGTCGGCCGGCATGACCCTGTTGGCGTTGGGCGATGATCTGGATGACGCCTTGCAGCGTGCCGATCAGGCGCTCTATCGGGCCAAGCGTGACGGACGCAATCGCTGTGCGGCCGCGTGGGAGAACGTCGATGCCTGAACTTCGTGTCGCAGAACGGCAATGGTCGGTGGCGGCGGGCAGTAATCTGCTCGACGCCCTCAATCAGAACGGTGTGGCTGTGCCTTATAGCTGTCGTGCCGGCAGTTGCCATGCGTGTCTGGTTCAGTGCGTCCAAGGCCTGCCTGCCGACAATCGCCCGGATGCCTTGAGCGCCGAGCAGCGCCAGCAGGGTTGGCGGCTGGCCTGCCAGTGTCAGGTGATCGAAGACTTGCAGGTGCACACCTTCGACCCGCTCGCCGACGGTCGCCCGGCGGTGGTCGAAGCACTGGACTGGCTCAGCGACAGTGTTCTGCGCCTGCGCCTGACCCCGCAACGGCCGCTGCGTTACAGCGCCGGGCAACATCTGGTGCTGTGGATCGATCACATTGCCCGGCCGTATTCGCTGGCCAGCCTGCCGGAAGAAGACCGCTTTCTGGAGTTCCACCTCGACTGTCGCCAGCCTGGCGAATTCAGCGATGCGGCGCGGCGCTTGCAGATCGGCGACTCGATCCGTCTTGGCGAACTGCGCGGCGGCGCGCTGCATTACGACGCTGACTGGCACACCCGACCGCTGTGGCTGCTGGCTGCCGGCACGGGCCTGGGCCCATTGTTCGGCGTGCTGCGCGAAGCCTTGCGTCAGGATCACCAAGGCGCCATCCGCGTCATTCACCTGGCCCATGATGCCGAAGGGCACTATCTGGCCAAACCCCTCGCGGCATTGGCCGCGCAGCGCGAAAACCTCAGTGTCGAGCTGTGGACAGCGGCCGAGTCAGCCGCCGCTTTGGCGCAACTGCGCCTTGTTTCCCGGCAAACCCTGGCCTTAGTCTGCGGCTCGACGGCCAGTGTCGACGCCTTTGCCCGACGTCTGTATCTGGCTGGACTGCCGCGCAATCAACTGCTGGCCGATGTGTTCTTGTCCCGTGGTTGAACGCTGAATTCATTGGTTCGAGAGATCCTGTGGCGAGGGAGCTTGCTCCCGCTTGAGTGCGCAGCGCTCACAAGCTTTTTGGGGCCGCTACGCAGCCCAGCGGGAGCAAGCTCCCTCGCCACAGTGGACTTTGCTGAGCTGCACTGCTGAGACACGCCATGACTGACGCCATTTTGCTGGAACGCGAACGCGGTTTGTTGACCCTGCGTCTCAACCGCCCGGACAAGAAAAACGCCCTGACCCGCGCCATGTACAGCCATCTCGCCGAGGCGTTGAAACAGGCTGACAGCGATCCGCAAATCAACGCCGTGCTGATCACTGGCAGCAGCGAATGCTTCACCGCCGGCAACGATATTGCCGATTTCATCCAGCAACCGCCGAGTGATCTCGACAGCCCGGTGTTCCACTTCATGCTCAATCTGCTCGAATGCCGCAAACCGGTGATCGCCGCCGTGGCTGGGGCGGCGGTGGGGATTGGTACGACAATGTTGCTGCATTGCGATCTGGTTTACGTCAGCCGCGATGCGCGCTTGCGCATGCCGTTCGTCAACCTCGGGTTGTGCCCGGAGTTCGCTTCCAGCCTGATCTTGCCGCGCTTGCTAGGGCAAGCCAAAGCGGCAGAGTTGTTGCTGCTCGGCGAAGGCTTCAGCGGTGAACAGGCCGCCCAGTGGGGCATCGCCACAGAGGCGTTGGGCAGCGGCGAAGCTGCATTGGCCAAGGCACGGGAGATGGCGTTGCGTTTTGATGAGCTGCCGCCGGAAGCTGTCCGCATCAGCAAGCAATTGATGAAAGCACCGGACCGCGAGTTGATCCGTACAGTGATCGAGGAGGAGGGCGCGTTGTTCACTCAGCGACTGCGTTCGCCGGAGGCATTGGCGGCGTTGACCGGGTTTATCAAACGGCATTGAATCTTCGCTGACTGTGCCGGCCTCTTCGGGAGCAAGCTCCCTCCCATAGCAGAACGGATTTCAACTGTGGGAGGAGGCTTGCTCGCCAACAGGTCCGATCAAACACCACATCTTGTGGGGCAGTATCAAAAAAGCCCGGTCAACCACATGGCAGGGCAACCGCTTTTAAGTCAGCTACGCCCCTGAAAATGCAAACCAGACCTTGAAGATCCTTTATCCAAGCAGGCCCCGCGCAATGAAATGACGAATGACGATTCCGTCGGGTTCAAACCCGAGAATCAAAACTTTATTATCTTTAAGCCATGCCAGCGATGAGGAGCGAAGCTCGAACATCAGCCCGCCAGTGCCAGCGCCAAAGTCTGGATCAAGTTCACCGGCATCCGTAAATCGAGCGACAACGGTTGTTGTGACGTGATGTTCAGCTACTGAATATCCATGGACAAGAATCTTGCCGTCGCTTTGAATCAGGGCGCCTCTCCATGCCAATCTTCGGTCAGCCAAATGGGTTATCAAGGGTAAGCCACGGTTGAATTGGATATTTTCGCTGCCGTCGACTTCTCGACTGATTAATAATCCTGACGACTCAGGGTGTTGAGTTGCACCGCCAAAAGCCAAAAGTCGATTATTGGTCTGTCGAATAGCTCCAGCAGTGCTCAGCCTATAATCTTGCGAACTGATAATTAAATAGCCGTTGTCGGCAAAAGAAAGGTCTGTTTTCCCATCAGGCAGTAGTCTGGTGACCATCGATACCATCTGATCATGTACTGTGTGGCAGAAACCACTCACCGTATACGTCCCGTCGTTTTCCAGCAATATTGACTGCACGTATGTTTCTTTAAAACCGGCGATACCCGGTATTTTTACGAAGCCGGTTCGGTTAAAGCCGGTATCAATAGCTCCATTTTCGTGGAGCCGCGCGACAACCGTATAGATTTCTTCGCGACTCCAGATGTCTTTCCACAGCATTATCTTTCCGTCAGGAAGGGCCAAGGTACCGCTGTGCTGTTGATCTTGCGATGAGCGAGGAGAGGGAGCATTTGTTGAATCGTTGTCGGTAAAGTCGATAACAACTTTGCCCTCTTCGCCAAACCCGAGATCCAGGCTGCCGTCCAGATTCAGACGTACCAGACCTCGAAGCGTCGGCGGATTATAAAGAGCAGCAGTCAGCAATATTTTGCCATCTGCGAGTATGTCTATCTTGGTAGCCGCCAAATTTTTATCGTGGTTGCCGCCGTTATAAAAACTTCCACTGGCATATCCCGCAATGCCAAAGGCAGTGTCGACGATACCCTCTGAGGTCAGTCGCAGACAAAAGTAATTATTATAATTTGGCCCGTCACCGAGTGATCCCGCAATATAAATTCGCCCCATTGGGTCAGTAATGCATGTTTCGGGGTTCAGTAAAACACCGTTCGGGTCCACTTTATCCAGGCGTACAGTCCCGGCCTCGCCAAAAGACGGATCGAATTGACCATCGACCAGTACTGTATTAACAGTCATGTTCATGTCTATTGCCTTCATGAAATATCCAGGCGCGCCCAAACTCGTACCAAACAATTGGAAGGTGGGTTCAGATATCGCCTGGGAGGGTAATGAGGGGCAGAGCCGCACTAATTGCTGGCATGGAAACGGAGCAGGAACCCCTGCGTATTTCTAGTGGTGCCCGTCTCGCCTGCAACGACTATTTTTCCATCTGCCTGCAGGACCACTGCGTGGGTGAGGGGCTCCTCGTGCACCGGTGTGCTGGTCCATCCGACGTTATTGAACGTCGAATCCAACAATCCATCGCTGAGCAAGCGCACCACAACGGCTTCGGAACGTTGATCCGGGCGCTTGATCTGGCCCGCCAAGACGATCTTGCCATCGGCCTGCATAACCCCACTTTTCCAGCGGGTAGTGGTGTTATCCAGGCGAGTGAGCAGTGGTTGGCCACGATTGAACTGAATATTCGCGCTGCCATCCGGTTCGAGGCTGACCAGTACGCCTTGTTCGCCATCTTCGGTGATGCCGATCCCCAGCAATCGATTGTTCGGTTGCCCGATAACAGCCACCAGGCCTGCCTTTAACCGCGGCGCATCAGAATAAACGATAAAGCCTTTCTCGCCGAAGCTGGTATCAAGGCGACCATCGCGGGTGTATCGGGCCAACAAGGGCGTATAGGTTGACTCATCGCTGAGCATCAATCGGCCACACACCATGATGCGCCCGTTCGAGTCAGTCGACCCGCTGGCAAGTCCCACGTCCGCTGCCGTTGCACCGGGATAAAGGACTTGCACATAGCCTTTTTGATTGAAGGTTGTATCGAGCGAACCATCGCTGTTGAGCAGAAAAACGAAGGCGCGTGTATCTGCTTCATGAGTGATGACATAGTTGCGTACTACCAGGATTTTTCCGTCTGCCAGTGGTGTCACCGTGCAAGCAGAGTCTTGACTCTCGCCTTGGATGTCGAGTGCCACCTGCTCATCAATCTCTTCCGGCAGTGGCAGGATGACGTGCCCTGTGGTGCCAAAACTGCGATCCAGCCTGCCGTCAGGGTAGTAACGCGCCAGTGCAGGACTTCTGTAGGCAACCGAGCCAGTCAGGAGCAATTTCCCGTCACTGCAAATTGCAATGGATCGACCGGTGGATTCTTGTGTGCCGCCAAAAGAAGCTTGGACAATGCCTTCCGCCCCGAAGGTGTCGTCCAACGATCCATCTGGCCACATTCGACCTAGCAGGTAGCGACTATTGAGCGGATTCAACGTGCGGGAGCCACAGAAGTACAGATGACTGGATGTCGCCATTACACCCATGATGCGGTTCAGTCCCGCCTCTTGGGTATTCAAAAGAAAGACGCCGCCGTCGGCGAAGCTCTCATCAAAGGTGCCGGCCTGCCGGGTTGGTAGAGATGTACTGTCCATGTGGCACTCCTTCAGTGAACGGGTTTACTCGAGTAGCTACCTGATAGCGACTCTGGTCAACTGTCAGAACTGACAGTTGACAAACCCTTTCACCCAAAGCGATCGCAGCCTTCGCCAGCGTCTGCCTGAAAAACAAAAGCCCCGGCATTCACATGCCGGGGCTTTCGTTTTTCGAACCACCGATCACTCGGTCCCACGCAAAACCTGTGGGAGCGGGCTTGCCCGCGAAGAGGCCGGTGCAGGCACCGATACTCAGACCTGCGGGTCGCCCACGTGCAGGATCTTCATGCCGTTGGTGCCGCCGGTGGTGTGGTAGCTGTCGCCCTTGGTCAGGATGACCCAGTCGCCTTTTTCCACAACGCCGCGTTTGACCAGTTCGTCGATCGCTTTCTGGCTGACTTCGTGCGGTTCCAGCGAAGCCGGATCGAACGGGATGGTGTACACGCCACGGAACATCGCGGCGCGCGCCTGAGTCTCGCGGTGTGGCGAGTAGGCGTAGATCGGCACCGAGGAACGGATGCGCGACATGATCAGCGGGGTGTAGCCACTTTCGGTCAGGGCGATGATCGCTTTGACACCCGGGAAGTGGTTGGCGGTGTACATGGTCGCCAGCGCGATGCTTTCGTCGCAGCGGGTGAATTCCTTGCCGATGCGGTGGCTGGAGGTCTTGCCGGTCGGGTGCTTTTCAGCGCCGACGCAGATACGCGCCATCGCTTGCACAGCTTCCAGCGGGTACAGGCCAGCGGCGGATTCAGCCGAGAGCATCACGGCGTCGGTGTAGTCGAGCACGGCGTTGGCCACGTCGGACACTTCGGCGCGGGTCGGCATCGGGTTCTGGATCATCGACTCCATCATTTGGGTCGCAACGATCACAGCCTTGTTGTGGCGGCGTGCGTGCAGAATGATTTTCTTCTGAATGCCTACCAGCTCGGCGTCGCCGATTTCCACACCGAGGTCACCACGGGCAACCATCACTGCATCGGAAGCCTGGATCAGACCGTCGAGGGTTTCGTCGTCGGCCACGGCTTCGGCGCGTTCGATCTTCGCCACCAGCCAGGCAGTGCCGCCGGCCTCGTCGCGCAGTTGACGGGCGTAGTTCATGTCGGCGGCGTCACGCGGGAAGGACACCGCGAGGTAGTCGACTTCCATTTCTGCGGCGAGCTTGATGTCGGCCTTGTCTTTTTCAGTCAGGGCCGGCGCGGTCAGGCCGCCACCGCGACGGTTGATGCCTTTGTGATCGGACAGCGGGCCGCCGATGGTCACCACGCAATGCAATTCTGTGGCGGTGGCGGTTTCAACGCGCATTACCACGCGGCCGTCGTCGAGCAGCAGCTCGTCGCCCACGCCGCAGTCTTTCACCAGGTCCGGGTAGTCGATGCCGACCACTTGCTGGTTGCCTTCGGTCAACGGATGGCTGGTGGAGAAGGTGAACTTGTCACCGATCTTCAGCTCGATCTTCTTGTTGGCGAATTTGGCGATACGGATTTTCGGGCCTTGCAGATCACCGAGCAGGGCGACGAAGCGGCCGTGCTTGGCGGCGAGGTCACGCACCAGTTTCGCGCGAGCCTTGTGCTCGTCGGGGGTGCCGTGGGAGAAGTTCAGACGGGCAACGTCCAGACCAGCCAGAATCAGCTGTTCGAGAACTTCCGGCGAGTTACTGGCCGGGCCAAGGGTAGCGACGATTTTGGTACGACGGACGGACATGCAAAGACTCCTGAGTTCAAGCGCTAGCGAAGGCTACTATGCTCGAAGGGTGTAGTCATTGTTCGTTTGCACTACTTATCGTTTTCTTTATTGAACGCGACTACCGCACCAACGCGACAATCGGCGCAAACGGTTCTGAAGATTTCCGACGATGGGTCGATACAGAGCACAAGACAGGAGAACCCTCATGCGATTCGTACCCATTGCCGCCCTTGCCCTCAGCGTCCTCGCCGTGACGGGCTGCACCCGTTGGTCGATGAACCATCATTTGAACAATGCCTACAGCGCCTACGATCGCGGCAATTGCGAGCAGGTGATGCTCGAACTGTCCAAGGTCGAACGCGCCAGCCGTGCCCGCCCGTACGTGTGGCCGGAAGTGTCGATGATGCGCGGGCAGTGCCTGGAACGGCAAAAGATGTTTGTCGATGCGGCGCAGACCTATCAATTCATCATCGCCTCGTACCCCAATAGCGAATACGCCTACCGCGCCCGCGCCCGTCTGGAAACCCTGCAGAGCCTGGGTCATTACCCGACGCGCAGCGCCGCTGCCGTGGTGCGTCCGACGCGCTTTTGATGGCAGTTGTCATACAAAAGCTGGCCGGTTGTACAGCCTGAGCTATAGTCGAATCAATCGGGTTTAGAGCCGAGTCTCTAATGTGCCCGTGCAACACCTGCGACTGGCGAGTTGTCAGGTGACGGCGATTTAGCGACCGTCACACCGGAAGCGGGGAGAGCGCGTCTGCCACACAGGCGCGTTCCGAAGCAAAGGTGCGGCTCTGTGATAGAGCCTTGCATGGCGAACTGCGCATGTTTACCGACCGCCGAATCGAACGGCATCAGTTGCCGTATTTCCTCAGGGTATTCAACAGCGTCACCGACAAACCCATCGGCTTTCTTGGCAATGTGTCCGAGGACGGGCTGATGTTGATCAGCCAGTTGCCAATGATGATCGGGGCGGATTTCAATCTGCGTCTGAAAATCCCATGCGACGACGGCTGCCAGCAGGTTATCGACCTCACCGCGTGTTGCCTGTGGTGCCATGAAGACGCCACACCCCTGCATTACGATGCTGGCTTCAGCCTGCAACGACCGCCGCCGGAATACGGGCAACTGGTCGGGGCATTGAAGCAATACTTCAGTTTTCAGCCGTTGCCGGCTTCGGCCTGAGTGCTGCGGCGCCTTCACCATTGCTATCGCTGGCAAGCCAGCTCCCACAGAGATTGCGTCGTTCAATGATGCTGTAAACCTGTGGGAGCGGGCTTGCCCGCGATGGCGTCAGTTCAGGCGCCGCCGGGTTGACGATCAGGTCACGGCAATCGCCCGCTCGTTATCCAGCGCCTGCTCCGCCAGCAACAAACCCATCTCGCTCAATTGATAAATCGCCATCGCCAGATGTCGCGGCTTGTCGTCCAGGCTGTCCGCCAGATCCAGCAACAGAATGCTCACCGAGGAAAACGTTTCGTACGTCTGAATGGCCACAGCTTCGCGGTTGAGGTCGGGGGCGATCATGAACATCTGCATGCCGCGATCCACGGAATTGCGGGAGGATGAGACGGTGGGTTTGAGGTAGTGGTCGAGGGCTTTTTCGGCGGCCTCGTGGAGTTTTTTTGATTGGGCTGATTTGTAAGGGGAAACCGAGTCGTCGGTTTCGGGGGGATTTGGCGTCTCTTTGCACATGTCGTATTTCCTTTTAATGGGGCTGCCACCGTCTCGCGACTAAACGAGGGGGTGGCGGCTGGACGCAGGTTAGTCGACCGGGAGGAATACGAAAAAACCGGCGCGCCCGAGGGCGCCCTGCGCACAGCCACCATCGAGTGCGGGGATAGGGAATACCCGACTTGATGACGCTTATGCACCTTCGTATACCTACCGGGCGACTAAACCCGACCACTGATTGGCAGCGGCACGGATCAAGTTACGGGGCATCGGCAAAGCGCACAAGCCGGCGGATTCTGAGGGATGTGTAGGCAAAGGCGCAACCCGGCGTAGCCTGCGGATGAGGACGTTGCCGGTGGGGGCAAAACGGCTTTTTTCGTACGCGACCGTTCGTCGGGACTGTCAGATTTTACAGGTGCGTAGCGCAGGTGCGGGGGCGTATTTAAAGGCTTCCAGCAAGCCATCCCGCCCCCACCCACCAGAAGGAACTGACCATGGCGACCTTTGAGGAAGAGCCTGTAGAGGGTGCATCCGATGATGCCGAAACCCTCGACTCACCGCCTTATATCCTTACACCCGAAGACAATGCGAGCGTGACGAGCTCCCTCAGGGTCACTGGCGGTGGGCAACCAGAGCGCAATGTAAAAATTATTGATCCGGATACGGACGCGGATTTGAGTAATGAGCAGCAAATGGGATATGGAGGGTATTTTGAACTGGCGTTTAGAAAACCCTTGGTACTCGGGAAAACCCGATTTCAGATTCTGCAATGGAAGATGTATCCGGATTCTTACATGCGTAGCCGCATATGGACCGTTTATAACATGGCCCCCCCCGTCATCGATCCGAAACATGACAACCAGTTGGTGTCGGGCAAGTTTTATCTGACGGGTAAAGGGTGTGCGGCTTACAGTCCTGTCGTCTGCTACAACTTCAATTTGGATCCACCGATAGCGTCCGGACTTGCCGATGCCTATGGCAATTTTTCGCTCGAAATATTTCCTAAAAAATCTGTCTACATGAGACTGACGGTTGCCTGGTTCGCATGGGCTTACAAAGCCATCTCATCCATGACGCAAGTAAGGGAGTTGACCCCCGAAATTCACGTTCCCAATGGAAGTGTGCGAGTGGGAAAAAAACCCATGTTTTCGGGCCTTTGTTTACTGAATTCAACCGTTCGACTTTATAGCTACCCTGACCTTGTGTACTACGGTGATGCGACGGTTACGACGTACGATTGGAAGATGGTGCCGAATGCCAATCTGCCCGAAGGGCAGGTTTCGATGATCGTCAAGGCATCGCTGGAGGGCAAAGAAGCCAGTTCTAACGTTGTGACGCTCGATGTCATGCGTACTCCCTCGATTGATTCCCCTGATGCAGGCGCAGTGGTGGACACAACCTTCACGATTGGAGGTTCAAACGGCATGCATGGGGCCACTGTCGAAATTTTGCGCGATACGGCTGGGCACAGTGTTGTTGCCACCGGCACGGTTATAGGGGAGACAAGAATATGGCGTGTCACTGTCCCGAATATGAAGCCGGGCCCTCTGAGTCTGAAGGCAGAGCAATTCATCGCTGGTGATCACTCCGACAGAACTGATGCGCGAGCATTCAAAGTCCGCCCCGCGCCGGTCTCGAATGTCTCAATAAACACCCCCCTTGACGGCTCGATAAAATTTGCGGGGAGCGGATACTCGGGGGCAACAGTCGAGATCACTCGTGTCAGTGGGCCTGATGCACCTGCGATACCTTCTGTTCCAGTGGTGGATGGCAAGTGGGAGGTCACGGTGCCCAACTGGCCTTTCGGCATTTACTCGCTCAGCATCATTCAAAAGGTTGACGACGGCGCAAGCGGCTGGATCCCTTCGGCACCCATAAGACCCGGCTTCAGTAAAGTTCTGCCTGAAGTCAGCAAGGTGACCTCCACCTCCAGCTATAAACCAACCATCAGCGGCACAGGCATGGACGGAGCCACGGTCAAGCTGTTGAACAGTGATGGGAGCATCACAGACCTGCCCGACGTTGTTGTGAGGAATACTCTATGGACAAGCACGGCGCCGACGGAATGGGGCCCGACGTTTGAGCGCGTCCTTCTGATCAGGCAATCAAAGGATGCACAGACCACCAAGGGCATTAATCACACCGTCACTATCCCCCCTTGGCCCCCGGCCTGAACGACCCGGTCGAGGATGGCCTTTCACCCAGGCTCAGCGGCACGTGCTGGCCGGGAGCGGTGGTGAAGGTCAAATTCAGCGACAGCCCCGAAGAGCATCTGGCAACCGTCTCGAACGGCAACTGGGCTTTCCAGCGAGCCAAGGAATTCGCTCCGGATATATTGCATACCGTCGAGGTCTTTCAGGTCGTTGGCAAGCAAACATCAGAAAAAGCGAGCAAGACCTTCACGGTTCTCGTGGTCATGCTCAAACCGACAATCACCAAGCCGGATGCCGATTCGAAAGTCGGTCGTGTGGTCACTGTCGGGGGCGAAAACGGAATGGCGGGCGCGACGCTGCAGTTGCGAGATGTCCGTTTCGACCGTCCTCTCGGTGCGCCCAAAGTACTGAGTCAGGACGGCGTCTGGTCGATTGACCTGAGCCAACTGGATTTTGCGATCTACACCATCGATGCCCGGCAAACCCTCAAGGGCCGGCCTTCGGAGCCCAGTGACCGGCACAGTTTTGAAGTGGTGCTGTTACCCCCGGAAATTACCCAGCCAACCCCCGAAGGCAAGCTGCCCCGCACGGCGACGCTTATGGGGAAGGGCATGGTGAACGGGCGCGTCGAGGTCTTTCTGGAGGGGCGCCCCGGGCCTTGGCTCACGGACATCGCGGTGGGCGGGAACGGCGAGTGGCAAGTCGACGTCACGTTGCCAGTGGGCAGCAAAACCATCTGGGCGCGGCAAACGTTTATGGATGAAGGTGGCAAGTTGCGGGAATCGGACATTACCGCGTTGTTGAACTATGACGTCGTCCCGGCCGCGCCGTTTATCGAGACGCCGGTCGCGGACGGCCACATCGGGCGGTTGACGGTGGTGTCAGGCTTCGGTGTGCCGGGCGACAGTGTCACGGTGACAGTGGCCGCCGGCGGGCGTTCGATACAGGCCAATACACGCGTGCTGGAGGATCGCACCTGGTCGGTGACGCGAGATTTCAGCTCACTCGTGGGTGGGCGGCGGACCCTTGAAGCGGTGGCATCGCTGGGTGAGTTTGCCTCGCTCGCCGCAACGCGCCCCGTCGTGCTGGGGACTTATCTGCCCACCCTCGACGAGCCGGCGGCGGGCCGCTGGGTCAGTCATCCGCTGCAGTTTGCCGGCCGCGGCCGTAAGGGCATGGGCAAGGTGGTGAGCTGGTACAACCCGGATGTGATGTGGGTGCCGGAGGTGCCCATCGCCAGTGACAAATGGTCCGGTGAGTCGACGCAGTCCTTGCCGGGCGCGGGCAACTGGTACCGATTCCAGCAGGACATCACTGACGGTGCGGACGGTGCGACGGTTTCCGATTGGGTCGACAGCCAACGCTTTGAAGTCGAGCCCGCGCGGCCGCCTTCGGTAGATACCTGAGTCTGCGTTTCCCGACGAACGGTCTTAAAACCTGTCAGATCTGACAGTAGACGCGGACCGCGTCCAAGCGCCAAATCGTACTCACTGAAAGCACAGCCTGGCGAAGACGCCAGGCTGTTCGGGCCAGTTGTCGACTCAAGGAACCTGATCATGGCTGATTCGCGTCGTCCCGCCCTGCAACTGTTCGCTCAGTTGTTTGGTGAGGGCCAACACGTACAAGACACCGGGCTGAAAAACCTGCAGTCCTACCTTGAGCAGGAGGGGTCGATTTTTCCTCTGGTGGAGAAGGGCGTTCAGGGCCTGGTCAGGGAGCTTGAATTGCGCCCGGATGACGCAAAGCGGTTTTTGCGCAGGGCCAACAGCATGGCCACGTATGTGCGTCGCCAGTTTATCGAGCAGACCCTGACGGGCGACAAAACGGTCGCAGCACGCCCTTCGAGCGGCTTGTTGTCGATGGTTGAAGGTCCCGATTATCACAATCTGATCGGCACTGATTTTGCCGCGTTGTGCCCGGTGGATGCGCTGGAGTCGATCTTGTCGCCGGTGGCCTACCTGATCGAATTGTTGCGCTGGATTCGCGACCGCATCGAGTCTATTCCAGGGCGCGAGAAAAAATACGAACTGCATGAGCGCCGTATGGATCTGCTGCCCCTGCAGGTCGACTTCAACGCGGTGTATCAGTCGATATCGTCGGTGGACATCATCATTGCGGTGCTGGAGGCGTTCATCACCAGGAACCTGCAAGAGACGTCGATCGAGGATGGCTTGATCGAAGCCCGCTACCCCAATGGCCTGCCGTATTACCAGCACTGGGTCACGATTGACGGCGTTGTGCAGTTGCACGGTCTTTCGGTCGGGGACTTCGAGCACAAAGTTGACCTGGCATACCCCTATTTTCTGCAAGCCAATGCCCGTGGCGCCAATACCGGTCGCGGCTTCGCCAAGGCTTCAAGGCTCGGCCCTTATCAGCGGCAATTGCTGACTGAGGAACGGGTGGATTATGAAGAAGGTCGCGAAGGTTTTTACGCCCGTAACTTCGGCACGGATGATGCCAACAATAAATACGGCAATCTGAATCAGGTCGCTTTTTTCGGCGAACGCACAAAGTTGGGCAGCACACAAATCGAAGCCTTGTTGTCGATTCGCGATTTTGCTCCGGTGCGCTCGCCCAATGTACAAACCTACCCCGGCAACATTCCGGAGGAGCCAGATGCGCGTGAAAGCGAGCGTTCGGGCTCGGTCTACATCAACAACAACACCGTACCGGCGTTGGGTATTTACGACGATGGCCAGGACCGCCATCGACTGACGGCAAACCCCGACACAGTCTCCGGTTTCAATCACTACGACCGGATGAACCGGATGGTGCGTCTGGCCAACTGGACGGGATTGCCTTACGACCAGGTCGATGCGTTGCTGGTGGCGGCCATCAGGGCTGTAGAGCGTGGCAATGCACCTCCCGATGGGAGCGAGATGATTATCTCGGACGGCGTAGTTCACGCCTTCGGGCTGTTTCAGACCCTGAACGAGCGCTATGGCTGCACCGCCGCTGACTTTGCCGTGTTTATCGGTGAACTGTCACTGTACGGTCGCGGCGAAGCGCTCTCGCAGTTCGACCAGATCTTCAACGGTCAGAACGGTTATCTTCAACCGCTGGTGCTCGACAATGGTCCGTTTCCCCTGTTACCGGCGCCGGGCCAGGTCGATTTGACGATCAGCCAACTGTGCAGCGGTCTGGCGATCGACCTGCAGACGTATTTTTATCTGGCAACCACGGTGGCCAAGGCTCATGGATTGACCGACACGCTGAGGCGCAGTCCGGCGATCATCTCAAGCTTTTACCGTTTGGTCAGACTGCCGCGGTTGCTGAGCATCACACCGGTTGAAGGTGTGCTGATGCTGTCGGTACTCGGCGGGGATGCATGGGTCAACGGCCTGGCAGGCATTCCACTTATCCACACCGTGCCGGGCAGCGCTCCGGATGTGCTGGAACTGATCGAAGCCATGCGCAGCGGTGAACAGTGGTCGACGCAAAACAATCCGTCGATTTTGTGGACGTTGCAACACGTGGTCGCAGCGCAACCGGCACTGGAGCCGTCCGAGCAGGATCTGCAGTTTTTTGAACAGATTCGCAACTTGTTGCCGACCGCGCTGTTATCCAACAGCACTTTTCTGATGGCGGGTGTGCCGCCGGCCGGCGCCGCTGACTGGCTGGATTTCCTGGCGACCGGCGCGGACGGTCTGGGTCCGATTGTCGATGCCGATGGCCTGCTTTTACCCTTTGACGGGACAGCGGAGCATTACTCGGCTGTTGTTCGTGAAAAAGTCACTTGGGCCGTCGAAGCCGGCTTGGGGGCGATCGATGTGCCATTGCGCCAGTCCATCATCGAAACCATGTCAGGTGTGGTTTTGCAGGTGCGGGACGCTCAGGCGTCGCTGGTCAAAGAGACGCTGGCCGTTTATGCCGGTATCGCTGTGGAACTGGCCATACCCGTTCTGAGTTGGGCCGATGCCACGGTCCATTATCTGTTGCAAGAAGTGCTTGAGCATTACGACGTGAGCGCCGAGGCATCGCGCCGACCAGCCAGCCGCAACGCCAGCCCGCTGCTTGATCTGCTGGCTGAAGTACGACGGCGCAGCGAGGTCGTAGTGACGCTGGACTTGAGCGCCACGCTGTTGCTGGACTATCTGGAGTATGGTCACTTGGCCTGGTTTGATCAGGCCGACAAACATGAGTTGTCGGTGCGCACACTGTATTACCTGACAACGTTGACCCGGGCATTCGACTTAAGCGAGCAACCGGCGCAAAAGCTGTTGGATTATCTGCGTCAGGTCAATGCATTGCCCACTGTCACGGGCGATGCGCGGAGGCTGGCGCAACAGGCCGCCGCCATCAAACTGGCCGATTTTTTTGGCTGGAGTGTGCAGGAAGTGCGCGAGTGCGTCAGCCGCATCGACACCACCGACCTCAAGATATTGAAGAACCTCAGTCAACTCGATCTGTTGATGCGCGTTCGTGTGCTATCGGCTGAAACCGGCATGGACGCGTTGACGATTTTTCTGGTCGGCAGTTTGCCCGAGAGCGGCGACAAAAGAGCCTATGCCGATGCCGCCGAACTCGTCCTGCTGGGTGAGCAACGTTCACGCGCACCCATGGTGCACGTGCCGGGTGACCTCAAAGCGCTGGTCAAGACCACGTGCACCGTAGAGGGTTCTTCCACGGTGGTGGCCAGAAAGCGTGGAGAAAAAGTCACCTTTAAGGTGACGCTCATCGATGCCGAGGGGAAGCCGTTGAGCGGCGTCAACGTTTACTGGCAAGCGGCCTTGGGCAACATCGAAACGGGCGCTACCGAGGTGAACGGTACGCTGCTGGCCACCTTCACTCCGGGAGCGATCATGGGCACGGACACGCCCGTGTACTGGCTGGATCTGTTTGAGCCTGAGTACGCGCCGTCCATCGATATCGTCGCCGAGTCCAGTACCCTGAATTTTCCACCGGCAGAATTGTCGCCAACGCCGTTGGGGATTGTGCCAAAAGGCCAGGAAGTCGAGCTCTATGCGCTGCTTGAGGACGCCTACGGCAACCTTGGGAAAAACTCGCTCGTGGAGTGGGAATTCGAGTCCTACGAACCCGGGATATTCACAAGCGCGACTATCCGGCCAAGGCAGGGGTTCACCGACAAGCAGGGGCTGACCCGGGTCTTTGTGTCGAGCGAAACGGGGGGCACCTTTGTTTTCAGCGTCAGAACCCAGTCTGGCGAAAGTGAAACCGTCTTCGTCAAGCCCATCACCTTCGAATGAGCAGATATCGCGGTCAACGGTATCTCTTGCCGACCGCGTGTCCCCGGGGCCTACCCCAAGGAGCAGGATCATGGCATTGAATAATATTGGCGGGCTGCTGGAAAAGCGTCGTTCGGCGCTGCTGGAATACTGCATCGGCAAAGCAGGCAGTGAGAAATACACTTTTCTGAAAACACCGGCCGATCTGTTCGAACTGCTGCGCATGGATCCGCTGGACAGCTATCAGGTGCAGAGTTCCCGGGTGGCCGAAGCGATCAGCTGTACGCAGCAATTCATTCATGCGGCGTATCGCAAGCTTGAGCCGGGCCTTGATTCGCACGAGTTCGACCCGGACGATCTTGCCGCGTGGGCGCTCTACAGCAACTACCCCGATTGGGCCGCGGTGCAGCTGATTTCGTGCTACCCGGAAAACTTCATCAACCCTTTTGTGCGTCAACGCAAGACCAGCCTGTTCAAGAACCTGGAAAACAACCTCAATCAGGCGCGTCTGAACAACGATTCCGTGCAGACCGCGCTGCAAGAGTATCTGCAAGCCTTCGAGCAGACCTGCGACCTTGAGGTGATCAGTTGCTACATGGACGGCACGACGCCTGCCAACGCCAAATACTATTTTGTCGGGCGTCAACGGGTGCAGCCTTTTCAGTACTTCTGGCGCTCGGCGGATATTGAACTCGGCCCTGACAGTGTGGCGGTCAATCCGGCTGCGTGGAGCGAATGGCAAGCCATTGAAGTTCCCATCGCTGACAAGGTGCCGAACATCCGCCCGGTGGTCTGGAATGGCCGCTTGTGTCTGGTCTGGACTGAATGGCAAGACAAGGTTGCCGGCCAGGAGACGGGTGAGTACATCCCCAACAAACTGACCGTCAAGCTGGCGCTCATGATGCAAAACGGCCAGTGGCTGGCACCGCTGACGGTGTCTATCAAGGACCTTGAGCATGAGCTTCCGCCGGGCACCCGGTTGATCGCGAGCGTGCAAGTCGACACTCTTCACCCCAAGGGCAAGCTGGGCATTCTGGTGTCGGGCAAGGCTACGGCTGGAGACCCATTGAGGGTACATGCGGTCTACGACGTGCTGATGCGCCCCGTACAGCGCGATTCCGGGTTCTGGCTGGATGCAGCACTCGACCGGTTTGTCAGCAATGAAACGGTTCAACATCCATTGCTCCCTGAGGTGACGGTTGTTCCCCATCCAGCAGAGGGGGTAATAGCGCCGTATCTGGAACTGGACGTCACGGCGTTGCGGGTAGGGGACAAGGATAAGCTGACGGTCAAAGGTTATTGCTGGCCCACGGGACATCGCGGTACCGCAGACATACGTCTGGGATTGGCTTTTGACGATGAAAACGTGGTTGAGGCCAAAAACCTGTCTCTCGCGGGTGACTGGAACATCGGACCTTGGGTAGGCGAGCGAGATAAAGGCTCATGGCCCAATCCGACTATATTCTCACTGGGCCCCGTAATAACTTCACCGGAGACGCAAAGAAGTCTGTTTGACCTGACGATTGTCAACCTTACGGATTTCGTCCCGCCCAGCCTGGTGAAAAACACCGTTGATGCCGCACAGTTTCTGTCTTTCAACCAGACTGGACTGGCGTTGAAATACACCCGGCTCAATTCGTTGTTTGGCCCCGAGCTGGTGCAGCGCTCCAACTATTCCGTGGCGAGTGTGCTGGACTGGGACACTCAGTTCATCCCGGAGCCGCCGCCGACCGGCCAAGTGATCAATGAGCCCAGTGGTGCCTTCAACGGTGCCAACGGTCTGTTCTTCTGGGAGATCTTTTTCCACCTGCCACATTTGATGGCCACACGCCTGCGCGACGAAGAGCGCTTCCCGGAGGCACAGAACTGGCTGCATTACCTGTTCGATCCGCAGGCACCTGCTGATCCACCCACCCCGCCTCTGCCCAATCCCAAGCCGAAGTACTGGCGCTGCCGGCCCCTGAATATCGTCAAGGAACCGGGCGACCCTGGTTGTGAAACGCAAAACCCCACGGACCCGGATGCCATCGGTTACGCGGCGCCCGCGCACTTCCAGATCCTGGTGTTCACCGACTACGTGAAAAACCTGATGGCGTGGGGCGACTGGTATTACCGACAGCTGACCCGTGACAGCCTGGTGGCCGCCAAGCTGTGCTACGTCCAGGCCGGGTTTTTGATGGGCAAGGCACCTACGGCCAACACCGGTACACGCTGGCAACCCGAGAAGGTTCAAGACCTTCTGGAAAAAAGCAGCACCCGACCGAAGCTCGAACAGTTTGAGAAGAACCTGAAGTTCAGCCTGGCGGATTTCCCGGTCGCCTCCGACGCCGCGCCAATGCTGGGGCTGCTGGCGTGCGGGCCGTTTGAAATTCCGATCAATCAGTCGTTGCTCGACTTGTTTGCAGCGCCGGATCAACGCCTGCATAACCTGCGCAACAATCTCACCCTCGACGGCAAACCGCTGGACATTCCGCTGTTCAGCCCGCCTACGGACCCCAATCAATTGCTGCGTGACCTGGCTTCCGGTGGCGTGGCCGGGCCGAGGCCGATGGGCGGGCGGCTGGTGATCAATGCTTTCCGCTGGCGAGTGATGTTCGAGGTCGCGTTGCGCGCGGTGCAAGCGTTGCAGGATAACGGCACTCAGGTGCTGAGCCTGCTTGAACGGCGCGATCGTGCCGAGCAGGAAGAGTTGCAGCAAAACCATATGGTGGAACTGGGCAGCTACGCCGAGACGGTGCAGGAGCAGTCCATCGCTCAGTTGGAAGCGAGTGTGACGGCGTTGCGGCAAAGCCGTTCGGTGGCGCAGGAACGCGCCGATGCTTACGCAAAACGCTATGACGAAAACGTTTCGACGATTGAATATCAGGTCATGGACAGCCTGCATCAGTCCAAGGTGTTCTCCCTGGTGGCCAGGTCGATCAAACCGGCGGGTGCGGTGCTGGCCTCGTTGCCGAATATTTTGGGCTTTTCCAACGGCGGGCATCGGCTCGAGAAACTGGCGGACGCGGTGATATTCGGTCTGGAAATCGCCTCGTCACTGCAGCAAATCGATGCCGACCGACAGAGCACCACGGAAGGTTACCGTCGTCGCCGCAGTGACTGGGCGTTGCAACGTGATCAGGCGCTGGCTGAGGTGCGGGCCATGGATGCGCAGATCGCTGCGCAGAATCACGCGGTCACCGCTGCCCGGTCCAATCTGGCGCAAACCCTCAGGGCCAATACTCAGGCGCTGGCGGTTTACAACTACCTGAAAAAACGTGCGAGCAATGCCGAGTTGTTCGGCTGGATGCTCGGCCAGCTCAAGGCATTGCACTATCAGGCCTACGATGCGGTGATCAGCCTGTGCCTCAGTGCCCAGGCTTCGCTGGCCGCCGAAACCGGTGATTACGATGCGCAGATCGCGTTGCCGCAGGTCTGGCTCGACCACCGTCATGGCCTGACCGCCGGTGATCAATTACGTGGGCATCTGCTACGGCTGGAACGTGAATACCTGCAACGCCACGAACGCCGGCTGGAACTGGTGAAAACCATCTCTCTGCGGCAGTTGTTCGACGACAAGGTTGAAGGTCAGGTCGGGATCGATAGTTGGGCCGATGCACTGGATCAGTTGCAAAAGACCGGCACGCTGGAATTCAAACTGACCCAACTACTGTTTGATCGTGATCATCCGGGGCATTTCTGCCGGCAGATCAGTTCGGTGGAGGTCGATCTGCCGGTTTTGACCGGGCCGTTCGAGAATGTACGGGCGACCTTGCTCCAGATCAGCAGCATGACGGCGACCCGGCCCACCACACAATCGGTCGAGTACCTGCACAATCCCGGGCTCGGGGCGCCTTCGGATGTGGTGATCAACCTGCGCGCCGCTCAGCAGATTGCATTGTCGATCGGGCTGGCCGACAACGGCCTGACGGCCATGAAACCCGATGAAGGCCTGCTTAACCCGTTCGAAAACACCGGCGCGATCTCCAGTTGGAAATTGTCTTTCCCGTGGTTCAAAAAGCCGCAGCAAACCGCGCTGCTTGAATCGATGACCGACTGCATCCTGCGCATCCGCTATACCGCCAAGGCTGGCGAACCGCCGTTTGTGCAAAAGGTTGAAGACCTGGTCACCCAGGCTGAAAACGCCAGGCTGAACCAGCAGGTCGAAGGAGTGGGCAGTCATGAGTGAGCCGGTCATCCAGGCGAAAGAAAGCCTGCTGCGCAATGGTGATTTCAACGATCTGCTTAACCACTGGATTGACAAAGGGAAAGTGGGAATACAGAAGGAGTTGTATGAGAATTTTTTAATCCCTTTTATGAATGTCGGCGTCGGCGCCTCGGCTAAACAGGATGTAATCGCCCCTAAAAAAGCCGACGCGAGCGCCAGTTACGAATTGACGTTTCTCTGCGAGCTGCGCCCTGGAGTTGAGTGGTCGGGCGATTCAGGCTGGTTGTGCATTCTTGGCGGTAGCGAAGTGTTGATGAGCATTGAACTCAAGGCCGGCGATTCACGCAGCCTTGAGCAAGATCAAGCTCGCCTGGCGGCAGGGCAGCCGCTGGAGTTCAAACCGATCCGCTATCGGGAGTCATTGGATCAACTGGGCTTCGATATTGACGACACACTGACTTTCGAAGTTCGCGGGGTACCGAATAATCCATCAGACAGGCGCTCGTCCGTGCTTATCACCCGGATCGACCTGCAACTGAAACTGGAGCCACTGAAACTCCAGACTATGCGCCTGGATGAGCAAGACCTGGCGCCGGATCGCACGTTGTACCTGTGTCTGGGCGCAACCCTGGGCAACGGGATGGATGACCCGCTCGACATGCAGCACTATCTGTCGTTTGAACCGGGCGATGGCAATGCCTGGCAGGGCACAAAGATGGCCTTGACCAGTCCCGGCAATCCGATGGAAGCGGTCAAGGCCGCGCCGGATTGGGGCGTCGATCAGGCGCTGACATTGCCATGGTCGCTCGACTGCCCGTGGATGGCGGAAGACAAGACCTACGAGTTCTCGATCATCCTGTTCAACCAGTATGACGCTGAGCCTTATCCGATTGACGTGTCGTTGGGGCATCACCGTCTGGCGTTTGGCGACGAGCAGAAAGCGACCTTTTACCCCGTTCTTGAATATGCGCAGAGTGTGCGGCTGGGTGTGCAGGTCGTTTCCCATTACACCAGACAGGCGCTGGATGGCCGGACGGTGAACTGGACGAGTGCCGGGCAAGGTGTGATTGGCGCGGGTGTCACTGATGAGCAAGGCTGGGTTTTCTTTGATTTCGAGCCGAAGACGGCGGGTGATGTTGTCATCACGGCTTCGGTCGACAGCCCTTATTACGCTTCAGGCAAAGTGACGTGCGATTTTGCCGTGAAGGTGTTGGCGACCGATCCGTGGAAGGCTCTGCGGGCCGTTGTCGGAACGCAAGAAACAGCATGGGAGGCGACTGGCTACCCCAATCGGGGCAGCAACCATCCCGTCATCGTGCGCTTGCCGGCCGATAGTCCCTTGCGGGGAACGGAGTTTTCGCTGCACTGGAGCGGTGTCGGGCATGAGCAGCTGGGGGTCACGGTCAATCCGCCGCTCGAGGACCCGCTGCCATTCGACGGGGGCGATGTGCTCTGGACGCTGACCAGCGAGGATCGGCTCGACGGTCGTTTCGAACTGACCCTGCAGTGCTCGAAACTGTTGCTGCCATCACCGGGCAAACCCATGTCGCTGGCGCGCAATCGGCTCCGGGTGGGTGAGGTCCGTGAGGCCAACAAATTTCCGATAGTCGATGAAGAGGAAAGCGTGCTGCTGCGGGTGCAGGCGGTCCATTATCTGACCGCAGGCGATGGTGATCCCGTCAGCAATGCGCTGGTCGAATGGGTGACCCCCGACGGCGACGCTGTGTATGACGTGACGGGTGCGGGCGGTTGGACCAGTTTGCTGTATACGCCCAAAAGCACAGGGGACAAGACCGTCACGGCCTATCTCAAGGCGCACCCGGACGATACAGCTGTGCAACAGGATTTTACGGTCAAACCCGTTGCCACGAGCCCATGGAAAGATGAAGTCGAAATCCGCTTGGACGCAGTAAAGGTGGAGAGTCCGCTGGGGATGCTCTGTCGACGTGGGCAGACCCATACGCTAACAGTCGTGCCGAAGGCTGGCAGTGCCTGGATCGGACGCAACATCAGCCTGCATTGGCGCGGAAACGATCCGGCCATTGGATTAACGCCCGAAGACCTGACAACGCCGAAAGCTCTGCTGGCGGGAGGGGTGGAGTGGAAACTCGTCTCGAACAAAGACGACGGCATTAGCGGCTTGTTTGAATTGGAGCTGCGTCTGGCCGGCCTGGCCAGCGTGCGAGAACTGTCGGGACGCCTGCTGTCCGAGGATTTGACGGAAGAAGTGGCGCTGATGCTCGATCAGATTCGCGCGTCGCTGGATGCCCGAAACCTGTATCCGTGCCTGGGGGCTGTTCACCGTTTCAAGGTTTTACCCAATGCATTGAGCCCGCTGGTGGGGCTGGACGCATCACTGAAATGGTCGGGCGCTCCGGCCGACTCATTGGGGGCGACGGTTGAGCCCACGCTGGATCGCCCACAGGTGCTGAGCGACGGTGGCGCGAATTGGACGCTGGACTTTACCGCCAGTACGGCGCCTGGCGAGTTTGCCCTGAGCCTGGCGTTACCGCAGCTTAAATTCGAGGCGATCGCCAAGCCGATGACGCTGGCCCATAACCGGGTCAGGATCGAGACATGGCGGGGAGCGGCGGTCGATCCGGTCATTGGCCAGGTGCCTGCCTGGATGTGGGTTCAGGTGTATTCGCATTACACCCAACGTCCCGTGGATCAGGCGCCGGTGACCTGGACCGGCGACACCGGCCCACGCGATATCCAGACCACTGTCGATGGCTGGAGCGGTTTCGACTTTGCGCCGAAAACCGCGGGTGAGCAGCGGGTCACAGCGACTGTCATCAGTCGCTATGACGATTACCCGGATACTCGGCCGATGATGGTTAAAGCACTGGCAAGTGATCCGTGGGAGGGGGTGCTGGTCAGCTTCGACAGGCAGTCGCCCCAGCCCTTGGGCACACAGACCTTCTTCCCGCGGCGCAATACGCAGCACTGGCTGGATGTGACTGCGCCGGCTGGCAGTGTTCTGTTTGACAAGGAACTGACATTGGGCATGACCGGGACCGGTCCCGCGGAACTGGGCATTCGCTTTGAAGAGCCGAGGCTTGGGGAGCCCAGATTATTTCCTCAAGCCGGACAGACCTATTCCTTCAAGACCGGCGATTTGAAGGACGCAAGCTTTGGGTTGCGCTTCTCGTCCGCCCGGCTGGCCAGTTTGTCCCCGGTGAATGCGATGTCGCTGGGCCAGGGTGAACAGGCCTTAAAGATCGCCGAACGCCAGCGAGCCCATCAGACGTTGCTCTGGGGCACAGAGGTGTCGGAGCAGATCACTGTGATCTCGGCGATCAGCGGCCGACCGATGGTCGGGGTGACCGTGACCTGGCGCAGCCCGGATCTTGGCGTGAAGCAATCGACCAGCAATTTTTATGGGGTAGCGAAGATTGCTTTTGTGCCGACGACACCCGGGCCGCTTGAACTGACGGCGTCGGTGGGGGGAGAGCTGCATTCGGCCTCGGTGTCGTTGCCGTTTTTCCTCAATGAACCTCGGAAAATCGATTCACTGACCAGCCCGCAGCCAAGTGGACCAGAAGGCGCGTGGGTCTCAGCGACCGTTAACGTGGTGTCGGCCCTGACGGGTGAGCCATTGCAGGGTGTCGAGGTGGAATGGGAATACCCGGACCGAATACTTGATTCGACCTACACCGACGAGAACGGTAACGCCGGGGTGAGGTTCCGATTGGCCGGTATCAGACGTACCTGGCTGCAAGCAGCCGTGCGCGGCGGGTATGCGGGGTGGGATGTTCAATTTCTTGAATTTGAATTGGTGCCAGTAAATGAATAAGTCAATTGAAATAGATGATTCGTCCACGCCTGATTCTCTGACCTGGAAGAAGGAATTCAGACCCCTCATAAATGGCAAGCCAGTGCGCTGGGATGACCTGAGCGTGGTGTTGATGAAGGGAGAAAAGTGCACTCTGGCGCTGGAGTATGAATACAGCTACTACATCGGCGAGCCGGAAGGGTTTCTGGTTCTGGATTACAAACCGGGCGAAGAGGGGCAGAGGCTGGTTTCTGATCCACCGTTGGGGGTGGAGTGTGAGATGGCTGAGGGAAGCCTTTCCTTGAGCTGGACTATTTCTGCCGTAGAAGGCCCTGGCGGAGCCTTTGAACTGGTATTTACCCTTCCACGGGACCCTCAAGTATCGGAATCGCCGCCTGTGCCGGGGCGAGTAATTGAAAATTGGTCGGAAGGCTTCGTTCCCTGGGTTAACGGGCAGCGAGTCAGTTGGTCCGAGGTGAAGCTGGACTTGATGCAGGGAGAGACTTGCACGTTGGCGCTGAGCTATGAAGGCAGCTCTCTGATTGGTGATCCAGCCGGTTTTCTAGCGGTTGATTACATGTCGGGTGCAGAGGGGCAGGGGCTGGTGTTTGATCCGCCATTGGGGGTGGCGTGTGAAATGGCAGAAGGAACAACTTCCTTGAGTTGGACGATCACCAGCGAGCAGGCGCAAAGCGGTCCGTTTGCATTGCAGTTTGCGTTGCCAAAGTTAGCTGATGTACCAAAGTCTCCGTCATTGCCAGGAAGATTGATTGACAGCTGGCTGGAAGGGTTCTCACTGCTCGTGAACGGAAAGCAAGTCGAGTGGACTGACCTCAAGCTCGACTTAATGGCGGGAGAGACCATCAAGCTGGCGCTCGACTTTAAAGACAATTGGCTGATTGGTAATCCGGCTGGTTTTCTTGCACTCGAATACGCACCTGGAGCAGAAGGGCAGGGGCTGGTGTTTGATCCGCCATTGGGTACGGCTTGTGAAATGGCTGAAGGAACAAGCTCCTTGAGTTGGACGATTGCCAGCGAGCAGGGGCAAAGCGGTTCATTTGAATTGCAGTTTGCTCTGCCTGAATTTGCCACGATGCTGAAGTCACCCTCTTTGCCGGGGAGAAAAATATATCTACAGCAAGAGCTAGAGCTTATGTTCGACGCGTTTTCCTTGAACTTTGGACGCGATGCCTATCCCTGTCACGGTGCGGTCCATAAAGTATCTGTGCGGCTAAAGCCGGACAGCCCACTATCAGGCAGGCGCGTGATTTTGGAATGGGAGGGTGAAAGCGCCGAGGATCTCGGCGTGGTGGTGACCCCCGCGCTGGAGTTGGAGCAGACACTTGATGGGGAATGGCTGACTTGGGAGCTGGATTTTAAACGAAGCACCAAAAACTCAGACTTTTCATTGAAGCTGAGTACCGGCGAGCATCAAGGGGTCACTTTGCCGCTAGCCATGTCGTTGGGGCATAACCTGGTAACGACTGAGCGCTGGCACAGGACAATTGAAATGGGGTGGGGGGCTATATGGACTTTCTACGGAATTCGTGCGACTTCCAGCTACTTGAAACAGCCGGCCCCCCTTGTTGAGGTCACTGTTAAGAGAACCGGTCTCCCACCCGTGTATCAATCCACATCAGATAAAGGCGAAGTAGAGGTACTCTCCATGGACGACATTATTTACGGAGTTGGTATTCTGAATCGATACGACAGAAGTTACGTCTAGCCATCGTTTGGCTCTGATTTATCGATAACGCCTCCTTGAACGAGGCGTTTTTTGTCAGTCACAAACCTCCACCCTTCTTCAGCGCCAGATACCGCGTCACCAGTTCGGCCCCCAATTCTGCGGGCCGAACATCCATCACCGGAACACCGTGGGCGACAATTCGCTCATGCAGTTCCGTGCGTTCATTGAGGTAGTTGACTGTCCCGCAATAGGCCAGCGCTTCCGGCAAGGTCTGCACCGGCACTTGGCGCAAGGTGTCGAGTGTTGTTTCGCGCAGGCTCGCCACCAGCACTCGGTGTTGCTGGCTCAGACGTTTGACGGCACCGAGCAGTTCATCATCGTCCTCATCACGCAAATTGGTCACCAACACCACCAGCGCCCGGCGTTTTTGCCGGGCCAGTAACTGGTTGATGGCCGCTTGGTAATCGGCGGGGCGCTGGGTGCTGTCGAGGTCATACACCGTGTTGAGCAGCACGTTCAGTTGGCCGCTGCCCTTGACCGGGGCGAGGTGGCGCGGTTGATCACTGGCGAAGGTACTCAGTCCAACGGCATCGCCCTGGCGTAGCGCAACGTAGCTGAGCAGCAGGCAGGCATTGAGCGCATGGTCGAAGTGCGACAGCTCATCATCCTGACTGCGCATGCGTCGGCCGCAGTCGAGCAGGAAAATGATCTGTTGATCGCGCTCGTCCTGATACTCGCGGGCAATCGGCGTGCGTTGGCGGGCGGTGGCTTTCCAGTCGATCTGGCGCAGGCTGTCGCCTTCACGAAATTCGCGCAACTGATGAAACTCCAACCCTTGCCCGCGCCGTTGCCGCTGGCGCACGCCGAGCTGGCTGAGCCAGTTGTCCACCGCCAGCAGTTCACCGCCGTAGAGACGGGCGAAATCCGGGTAGACGCGGGTGCTGTCGATCACGTTGAGCAGGCGTTTACCTGACCATAACCCCAGCGGGCTCGGCAGGTTCACTTCGCAGTGTTCGAAGCTGAAGTGGCCGCGTTTGAGCGGGCGCACGCGGTAGCTGATCAGGCTGATCTGGCCGGGCTGCAATTCGACGTTCAGTGGCAGGTTTTCAAAGCTGAGGCCGTCCGGGACGTGGTCGAAAATCTGCAGGTTCAGTGGCGCGCTAAAGTCGTGTTCAACGGTTAGCTGCACCTCACCCCAGCGGCCAAGCGCGAGGCTGCCGGGCATCTGCCGTTTGATCCGCACCGTCGGCAGTCGCTTGAGGCGCAACGCATCGAGCGTCGCCAGCGCCAACAGTGCCAGCAGCAACCCCCAGTTGATTGAAAGCAGGCTCTCCGGGACATCGATTGCCAATGCCTGCAAGGTGCCCAGCACGAGGCCGATGCCGAGCAGGATGATCAGCCAGATCAGCAGCAGACGCGAAGGTTTCATGGCAACGCGATCCCCTGCAAGCGCTGCCGAAGGCTGCGATCTTTTGCGTTCACAGGCGCGGCACCGGAATCTGATCAAGCAACTGCTGCAGCACCTGATCGACTTGCAGGCCCTCAATATCCAGTTCCGGCGCAATGCGCACACGATGGCGCAACACCGCCAGCGCGCAGCCCTTGATGTCATCGGGAATCACGAATTCACCGCCGCGCAGCAAGGCCCGAGCGCGGGCGCAGCGCACCAGCGCAATCGAGGCCCGAGGCCCAGCGCCCAAGGTCAGGCCCGGCCAGGTGCGGGTGCTGCGCGCCAGGCGCACGGCGTAATCGAGCACCTGATCGTCCAGCGGCAAATCACTGGCGATACGCTGCAACGCCTGCACGTCCTTGGCTTGCAACACGGTGCGCAACGGCTGCACGTCGAGCATGTCGGCGCGGGTCGAACGGCTGACCTGGCGCACCATGTTCAGCTCCTGATCGGCATCGGGATAATCCATGCGCACCTTGAGCATGAAGCGATCGAGTTCGGCTTCCGGCAGTGGATACGTGCCTTCCTGCTCGATCGGGTTCTGCGTGGCGAGGACCATGAACGGCTGCGCAATCGGCAATGCGCGGCCTTCCAGCGTGACCTGACGTTCCTGCATCGCTTCGAGCAACGCGGCCTGGGTTTTTGCCGGGGCGCGGTTGATTTCGTCAGCCAGCAGCAGGTTGGTAAACAGCGGCCCTTTGCGCAGCTTGAACTGCTCGGTGTGCAGGTCGTACACGGCGTGGCCGGTGACGTCGCTGGGCATCAGGTCCGGGGTGAACTGAATACGTGCGAACTCGCCGCCGAAGCAACGTGCCAAGGCGCGCACCAGCAGGGTTTTGCCCAGTCCCGGAACACCCTCCAGCAACACATGGCCGCCGGCGATCAGCGCAGTCAGCACGTCGTCGATGACTGCGTCCTGGCCGATCACGGCTTTGTGCAATTCGTTGCGCACGGCCTGCGCCAGTTGACTGGCACGCTGGCGCTGCTGGGCGGCGTGGCTGGCGCTGCCGGGCTCGATCTGTTCAGTCATAGCGTGTTCCTCAAGGTTTGCAGGTGGGCGACCTGGCGGCAGAAATCGGCACTGGGCATCCGCCGCTTCGGCACCGGGCTCAAGGCCTGGCTGATGGCACGGGTCGGTTGCCGGGTCAGGCGCGACAACGCCAGCCATTGCTCGGCAACGTTCAATTGATCGAAGCCGGGATGGCGGCGTCGGGCGCGGCGCAACACGTCTTGTTGCAGAGCTTGCAACAGCGATTGCTGACCGTTGTGGCGCAGCATGAAATCGGCACTGGCGCGCAGGTGTTCCTGCAACTGGCGGCGACCACTCGGCGCGGGCGCCTGAAGTGGGCCATGGCGCACACTGGCCTGCCACAACCACAGGCCGATCAACGCGAGCAGGGCGACGATGGCTTGCGGGAAGTAGCGCCAGAGCAGCGTCAGCAGGCCATCGTGCTCGGTGTTGTAGATCAGCGTGACGTCGGTGTCGGCGCTCAGATACCAGAGCAGCCAGGCGTTGTCGTACTGGGCAATCGCCGTGGTTTTCCACAGTTCGGCGTCGGTGACCACGGTGATCGAGCCGAGGCTGTAGGGCAGTTGCATCATGTGCGTGGCCTTGGCGCTGTTGGCCCAGGCATGCGCAAGATTCTTTGGATCGTCGAGATGAAAGTCGGTATCGAAGCTGGCGTAAGCCGGGGCGTCTTCGTCTTCCAGATACAGCTTGGTCAGGGCGGGATACGGCTCATGGGGCAGGCCTTCGGGCGGGTCCTTCAAATCCTTGGTCAGGGCCTGATGCAGTTGCACTCGATCAAGCAGCAAATCGTTGCTTTGTCTGGTCTGCGGGTCCCACAGTGCTTCGGCGACGAACACCAGCCGCCCACCGGCCCGGGTCCAGTTCAACACTTGATCGACCTGACGCGGGGGCATCCGCGATCGGTCTTTGAACAGCAACAGTGTGTGCCCGCGCGGATCGATATCCGGCAGCACCGCGAGGCTTTCGGCATGGTCGACATGGATGCCGCGCTCACGCAGAAACATTTCTGCCGCCAGGTAGGGATTGGCCTGCGCGGCGGGTGAGGGGCCGTGATCGACTTCTTCCTGATAAGGCTTGGCGGCCATGAACAGATACACGCTCAACGCCGCCAGCAGCGCGAAGAGCAATCCGCCGAGCCACCACAGGCTGCGCCGATTCAACGCGAGACTCCGTGACCGAACAGGGCGCGCCAGCCATCGCACAGTTCCTGTTGCAGATGCGCCGCCGGTACGCGATGCCCGTAGGCCATGTTCTGCCAGTGCGCGGTCAAGGTGCGGCTGAAGGCGAGCAGTTCCGGTCGTTGAAGTTGTTCGACCCGCGCCAGTACCTGGTTTTCCGTGTCGGCGTCCTTGAGCGTCAGATCGAAGTCGTGGAGCAAATGGCTGAGCAGTCCTCGATAGAGCAGGCTCAGCGCGGCGCGTGGCTGACTCTGCCAGAGTTGTTCGGCGTGGGCGGCGATGTCCTCGGGCAGGGTTTCGCGGTTGAGGTCGAGACCAAAGGCCTGTTGCGGCACTGGTCTTTTCGCTCGCGCAGGCAGCGCCGGACGGCGGCTGACGAACGCTTGCAGAAACTCGCGATAGCGCCAGATCAACCAGCCGACGGCGGCAATTACTGCGCCCCACAGCACCACTTCGATGACGGTGGCTAAGGTATTGAATTGTCGGCCTTCGAGCCAGCCGAGCAGGGTTTTCAGCCATTGCGGCTCTTCACCCTCCTTGTCGGATTTGGCCGGAGTTGCCGGATCTTCGCCAAAGCGATAGCGAGTGACGGACTCCTTGTTTTTGAACGGCGGTTGTTCGAGCAAAGCCTTGATACTGTCGTGCGAGGCCTGGCTGGTCAGCGGCTGATTCAACAAGCGCGGCGTATCCGGGCTGCTGTCAGCTTCAGCGGCCCAGGCAGAAGGCACATTGGGCAGCAGCAGACACACCGCCAGCAGCACGCCGAGCACGCCGAGCACGCTGCTGTTCAACCGTTGGCGCAAGCGGCGGAACACCAGTTCGATGTCCCACGCCTCCAGTTGCGTGCGCCGGTTCAGATAGAGGCTGAAACCACAGGCCACGTAAATAGGTTCCCACACCACCAGCACCAGCGCATAGAACGCGTTAGTCAGGTGTTCCAGCCAACGCCAGTCCTGGTCTGCCGCGAGGATCAACGATTGCCAGTCCCAGTCCGTTTCGATCTGTTGCGGCAACAGCAGGTAGAACAGCACCATCAGGCCGATCCACAACGCCGTTTCCAGGTGCATGCCAATGATGGTCAGCCATTGCGCGGCGCCGGCATTGCGTTGCAACAGCACGTGCAGTCGCTGTTGCCGTGCACTGCCATCCAGGCCTTCAAGTTGCACCACAGGCATCAGGAAACTGCGGCTCAGACTCAGCCGGCGCCAGGTCAGGCTGGCCAGCAGTTGCGGTTTTAGCAGGCGTGGCCACTCGCGCAGGGCTTGCCTGAGTGTCGGGGTTTCACCGAACAAGGCTTTGGACAGGATGTACAGCGGCAGGCGTTCGTACGCCGGTTTCAGCCACCAGAAGATAAACAACGCCAGTGACGGCGAATCCCAGAACAACAGGCTGAGCAAGACGAACAGCGGCAGGGTGACGATCGCCCAACTGGTCATCAACAAGCGCCGGTGTTGCTGGCTCATGAGCACGCCCAGATCCATGGCTTCCCAGGCAGTGCGCGGACGGATCACCACCGTTGCGTCACTCAGGCGCATGACGGGACCTCCCGGCGAACAGCAAATAGCTCGCCACCAACGCCCACAGCGTGGCGCCGACCAGGTATTTGGTGAGTGGGGCGACGCTGGTTTTCGATGACCAATAAGCTTCGATAAACGCGGCGATCAACAGGAACAGCATGACCCCGCAAATCAGCAGTACGCTTTTGCGCGCGGCGCGTTTCAAGGCTTCGCCGCGGTTCAGGCGTCCCGGCGCGATCAATGCCCAGCCCAGTTCCAGGCCTGCCGCGCCGGCCAGCGCAATGGCCGTCAGTTCGAAGGCGCCGTGGGCAATCACGAATGACCAGAAGGTCTGACCGAAGCCGATTTCTGTCAGGTGCCCGGCTACCGCACCGATGACCAGACCGTTATAGAACAGGAAAAACGCACTGCCCACGCCCATCAGTAAACCGCTGGCGAAGGTCTGGAAGGCAATGCCGATGTTGTGCATCACGTAGTAACCGAACATCACCCAGTCTTCACTGGCGGCGCGATCGGCGGGGCGCCCGAGGTGGCCGGCCACCGGGTCGTACATGCCTTGCATTTCACGCACCTGATCGGCGGGGATCAGGTTGTAGACCAGCTCGGGAAACACATACACCAGCACACCGACGCCAATCAGGCTGCCGAAAAACAGCAGGCACGCCACCAGCACAAAAGGCCATTCGGCGCGCACCAGTCGCGGGAAGTCGGCGAGGATGAAGCTGAGCAGGTTGGCGCCCAATCGACTGCGATGCCGGTAAAGCTGCTGATGGCCGCGCAAGACCTGCTGTTGCAGGGAATCGATGAGGAAACTGCTGTAGCCGCGCTCCTGCGCCAGTGCCAGATGCTGGCAGAGGCGTCGATAGGCTTTGGGGAAACCGGCCACTTGCGAGGTTTCCTTGCCCTGTTCGAGGCGTTCAAGGGCCAGTGCAAAACGCTCCCATTCGGCCTTGTGACGATTTTCGAAAAGGCTTTGCTTCATGTTGGCCCCAGCAGGCCGCGGGCGATACCGTTGAGTTCAGCAACGGCCTTGGGCGCGGAAATATGCAGTGGCTGGGCCAGCAGCGCTGCCAGCTCGTTAACCCGTGCCGGCGTCAGTTCGGCCTGACGTTCGGCAAAGCCGAGCAGGGCGCGTTGCTCGCTGAGGGTGAGGGCAATCGGTGCGCGACGGGGTTCCGCGGCGGGTAATTGCGGGCGGCTGACTGGCTGTTCGCTATAGACCACCAGCGTACCGGCGGCGATATCGCCCAGCCGTTTGAAAGTCGGGTGTTGCAGGCAACTGATGGCGCCGAGAAAGTAGCCGAACGGCAGCAGATCGACAAAGCGCAGCAGGTTGCGCAGCAACGACGCCGACCAGCCGATAGGCGTGCCGTCATCGTGCACCACGCGCAGGCCCATCCATTGTTTGCCCGGCGAGCGTCCCTGGCGCAGGACTTCGAACAGCACCATGTACCACCAACTGATCGCAAACAGCAGTAACGAGCCGAGGCCCATGCCGAGCTTGCCGAGGAACGCCAGCACAATGAACAGCGCACCCATGATCAGGCCGCGCAGACCCAGATCGATCGTGAAGGCCACGGCTCGTACCATCAGCCCGGCCGGGCGCAACGGCAAGTCGATGCCTTCCGGCGTTTCGACCTGATGCCGCGTATCCAGCGGCGGGGCCAGCGGTGCTTTCCTTGGCGCTGTGGGCTCGAGCATGGGCTACCTGATGTTCGCCTGTTCGGGGTGCAAGTGGGGTCGATGCTAGCAGCCTCTCGGGGGAAAACGACATAACTATGTATTGCACAGCATGTGGCGTCAGGTGTTTGAATGACGCGAGGCTGGCCGCGACTGCGGTTGAACGCCTAGACTTCGCCGATCTTCAGTTCAGGAACCGCCCGTGACTTCCATCTTCTGGTACGACTACGAAACCACTGGCATCAATCCCCGCAGCGACCGCCCGCTGCAGGTTGCAGGGATTCGCACCGACCACGACCTCAACGAAATCGATGAGCCGGTCAATCTCTATTGCCAGCCCAGCGAAGACATCCTGCCGCATCCGGCCGCTTGCGCCATCACGGGTATCACGCCGGGCCAGCTCGCTGAAAAGGGCTTGAGCGAAGCCGATTTCATGACCCGCGTCCACGCGCAACTGGCCGCGCCCGGCACTTGCGGTGCGGGTTACAACACCTTGCGTTTCGATGACGAGATGACGCGTTACAGCTTGTATCGCAACTTCTTCGACCCGTATGCCCGCGAATGGCAGGGCGGTAACAGTCGCTGGGATCTGATCGACGTGGTGCGTGCCGCCTATGCATTGCGCCCGGACGGTCTGGTCTGGCCGACCGATGACGAAGGGCGGGTAACGCTCAAGCTCGAACGCCTGACCGCCGCCAACAACATCGATCACGGGCATGCTCACGAAGCGTTGTCGGATGTGCGTGCGACCATTGCACTGGCGCGGTTGATCCGTGAGAAGCAGCCAAAGCTGTATGACTGGCTGTTCCAGTTGCGCAGCAAGCAAAAGGTCATGGACCAGATTCGCCTGTTGCAACCGCTGGTGCATATTTCCGGGCGCTTTTCGGCGGCACGCAGTTATGTCGGCGTGGTGTTGCCATTGGCCTGGCACCCGAAAAACCGTAACGCCTTGATTGTCTGCGACCTGCACCTGGATCCGCAGGGCCTGCTTGATCTGGATGCACAAACGCTGCGCCAGCGCCTCTACACCCGCCGCGACGACTTGCTCGAAGGTGAGTTGCCAGTGCCGCTCAAGCTGATTCATATCAACCGCTGTCCGGTGGTGGCGCCATTGTCGGTATTGCGTGCACCGGATCAGCAGAGACTGGGGCTGGACATGGCGCTTTATCAGGAGCGAACACTGCGACTAACTGACGCACAACAAGTTTGGAAAGATAAAGTTGCGGCCATTTATGCCAGCGAAGATTTCACCCCGAGCGAGGATCCGGAGCAACAGTTGTACGACGGATTTATCGGTGACCGCGACCGGCGTCTATGTGAGCAAGTGAGAAACGCCGATCCTGCGCAATTGGCGCAAGAGCAATGGCCTTTCGATGACGAACGTTTGCCTGAATTACTCTTTCGATATCGAGCGCGTAACTTTGCCGATACGTTGAGTTTTGAAGAGCAGGAACGCTGGCGAATATTTTGTCAGCAGCGTTTATCCGCGCCTGAATGGGGCGCACCGAATACCTTGCAATCTTTTACAGAGGCCGCAGAGCAATGGGCGCTTAGTGCGACACCGATGCAGAAAACCGTGCTTAATGAATGGCAGAATTATGTCCAGGCATTACGCAAACGTTTGAATCTTTGAAATCGAACATGCCGGGACTAAATCCCAGGCATAAAAAAACGCCAGCATTCGCTGGCGTTTCTTTTTTCGCGGATTGCTCTGCGAAGACGTTACGGCTTAGCCCAGCAGGGTAGCCCAGCCTTCAACCACGTCACCGCCCCACTTGGCTTTCCACTCTTTCAGAGTCTTGTGGTTGCCACCTTTGGTTTCGATGACTTCGCCGTTGTGCGGGTTTTTGTATTGTTTAACTTTGCGAGCACGCTTGGTGCCGGTAGTTTTTGCTACACCGCCGCGTGGAGCTTTGGTTTTCGATTCCGGGTCCAGCAGCGCGATGATGTCACGCAGGGACTTGGAGTATTCGCCCATCAGGGTGCGCAGTTTGCCTTCGAATTCCAGCTCGGTCTGCAGTTTGTCGTCTTGCGACAGGTTCTTCAAACGGGCTTGCAGCTCTTTGATAGCTTCTTCGGTGGCGCGATATTCGTTGATCAAGGACATGATTACTACCTTAGTAGAGTGCTGGATGGCAGGGGACAGTGCCGCAATAATAGTCAGGCTGTTTCATCAAGTAAACATTTAAGCGGACTTTTTATTTAAATTAGTTACGAGAATTAGCAGCCAATTGAATGTTCAGTTAAATAGTGTGATGCAGTCATCACAGATATTCACAGTGATCTGATCAGGCACTGCCACTGCACCGCCATCACGTTGACGTTTCAGTCCGTCAAAAAGCCTGCGGCCGGGGCGATGTCCACGCCGACGTTGATCAATACTGCAGTTTTGTTGCGCAGTCGCTAGAATGGCGGCCTTTGCGAAGTTCTGGAGTTTCCCCCTCATGCGCACTTTTCGGCTGGTGATTTCTTGCCCGGACCGCGTTGGCATCGTTGCCAAAGTCAGTAATTTTCTGGCAGCCCACAATGGCTGGATCACCGAAGCGAGCCACCACTCGGATAATCAGGTTGGCTGGTTCTTCATGCGTCACGAAATTCGTGCCGACTCGCTGCCATTCGGTATCGAAGTTCTGCGTGAGAAGTTTGCGCCGATTGCCGAAGAGTTCTCGATGGACTGGCGCATCACTGACACCGAGCAGAAAAAACGCGTAGTGCTGATGGCCAGCCGCGAGTCCCATTGCCTGGCCGACCTGCTGCATCGCTGGCATAGCGATGAGCTGGATTGCGAGATCTCCTGCGTGATTTCCAACCACGACGACCTGCGCAGCATGGTCGAGTGGCACGGCATTCCTTATTACCATGTCCCGGTCAATCCGCAGGACAAGCAACCGGCCTTCGATGAAGTGTCGCGCCTGGTCAAACAGCACGACGCCGAAGTGGTGGTGCTGGCGCGTTACATGCAAATCCTGCCGCCGGACATGTGCCGCGAATACGCGCACAAAGTCATCAACATTCACCACAGCTTCCTGCCGTCGTTCGTCGGCGCCAAGCCGTACCATCAGGCGTCCCTGCGAGGCGTGAAGCTGATCGGCGCGACCTGCCACTACGTGACCGAAGAGCTGGATGCCGGCCCGATCATCGAGCAGGACGTGGTCCGTGTCAGCCACAGCGACAGCATCGAAGACATGGTGCGTTTCGGGCGTGACGTCGAGAAGATGGTGCTGGCGCGCGGCCTGCGTTATCACCTCGAAGATCGTGTGCTGGTGCACGGCAACAAGACCGTGGTGTTCTGATCGAACCCTCGCGTGCTTGAAAATCGAAGGGCCTGGGCGTTCAATCGCTTCAGGCCCTTCGCCGTTTCAGACTTGAGGAAAAGCTCATGAGCGATCCACTCGACAAAGCCACATCCAAAGCACCCGCCACCTTGGGTGAAGGCTGTTTGAGTCGTTATGACCCCGAAGACATGAGCCCTGAGGACGGCACGGAGTTTCCGGGTGCTGCCGAGTTGTGGGAGCAGGTGAAACCGGAATCCGACGAAAGTACCGAGTCGAATTGAAAGACCGCCGTTCAATGTAGGCGCTGCCGAAGGCTGCGATCTTTCAGGCTTGACGCACCTTCATCAATTTCCTCAGCAACGGCCGCCCGAGCATCATCAAAAACACCGGCCCACCCACCACCAGATAGAAGTAGAACGTCACCACCCGCCAAATCAGAATCGCCGCTGCGGCGGTGGATTTGCCGACCATCGGCGCCAGCAGTGCCGCCGAAGTCAGTTCCGCCGCACCTGCGCCACCGGGCAACAGACTGAACTGCCCGGCGCCCAGCGAGACCATCTGCACCAGAAAGCTCCACGCCCACTGCAAATCCGCGCCCAATCCGCGTAGCGCCAGATACAGCACGCTGTAGCGCAGCAACCAGTGCACGCAGGTCAGGGCGAAGACTTTGCTCAGCGTCTGCCATGGCAGCTTCAGCGTATCGATGAACGCTGCGAGAAAGTGCAGCAGCTTGCGCGCCCAGCGGCGGCGGGTACTGGCCCGCACGTTGAGGCGGATCAGCAAGCGTCCGCTGAGGCGAATCAGTTGGCGGTGATAGCGCGCCAGCAATACGCAACTGCACAAGCCGCCGAACAGCGACACGGCGCTGACAATCAGCAACCCTTCCATGCGGTCGCTGAGGTGCTGGAACAGCGCGTAAATCAGAATCCCGCTGAGGGCGCAGAGAAAGAACAGCAAATCACTGAGCTGATCCATGGCAAACACCGCGCTGCCCCGGGCCGGGCGCACGCCGCTTCGGGCCAGCAGCGCCATGATCGTCAGCGGGCCGCCACTGCCGCCGGGTGTCGCGCAGTAGGCGAACTCGGCGGCCATCACTACGCCGAGGCTTTTTAGCGGGGTGACTTGATCCCGTTGATCGCCCAGCAGTAACCGCAAGCGCAGGGTATTGATGCCCCAGCACAGCAAAATCATGCCGAACATGATCAGTAGCCAGGGCAGCGGAAAGCTTTGCAGACGCGCCCAGATATCGCTGCCACCGAGCAGCAGCGGGATCAGTACGGCGGCGAGCAGGCCGACCAGCAAGACGATGCCGCGACTCATGCGGCGCGTCCCGGTTGACCGCGCTGTTGAGCGAGCCAGTTTGTTTTGGTCATTGGTACGCGTCCTTCATTCAGTAGCCTTTGCAGGGTGTTAAACCAGTAATCGCGGGAGAAGTTGTGGCGCATGTCCACCGGGTGCAAGCCTAGCCGAATCACCGGCGCCTGGTGCCAGCGCTGTTGACGCTGCTCGCTGAGGATTTTCGACAGGCCTCGACGCCAGGCGCTGCGGGCGCTCCAGACAAGTCCCGGGGCCTCGACCGGGCTAAAATCCGGCAAACGATAAAGATGTTGCGGATCGCTGGTGTAGTGCAGCGGCAGTTCGCGCAGCGCCTGGCGGGTGCCATCGCTCATCAGCCACGCCGGGGCGACGAAACCGTGCAGCGGCCAGTCGTAGCGCTGGAACACTTCGATGCCGGAACGCAGACGCGCGAGGGCGGCGCTATGGGGCAACTTATAAAACTCACCTTCATGGGTGTAAATCCGGCGCATGAACCAGTCCCGGGGCGAGGTCGGTGGCGGCCCGTCATCACTGTGAAAATAGCCGTGCAAAGCCAGTTCATCGTCACGGGCGACTCGCTCGCTGAGCATCCGGCAAAACGCGGGATGGGCGTCGAGGGCGTCGTGTCCATGAAAGTCCGGCACCACCAGCCAGGTCATGGGGATATGGCCCAGCGCATCGACGGCTTCGACAAAGGGGCGATAGTCCGCCCACGTCGATGGCGCCACATCGTGCAGGACCAGCAGGATCGCGGGACGCTCGCAGGCTTCAGCCATTGGCTACCCTCGGAGTCGAATCGCCGAGTACCGCGTGATAGTGACCGAGCAGGCTGTCGACCACTGCGTCCCAGGCGTAATGGCGCTCGACATACTGGCGCGCCTGTTGGCCGAGGACGCGGCTGCCGCGACTGAACAGCTCACGCACGGCATTGGCCATCGCTTGCGGATTGTTCGGCGTGCAGAGCAGGCCGCAGCTGTCGTTGACGATTTCGGTGAACGCGCCAGCCGCCACCGCGACCACGGGAATACCGCAGGCCATGGCCTCCAGGATTACCAGCCCGAAGGTTTCCTGATCGCCGGCATGTACCAGCGCATCGGCGCTGGCCATCAAACGGGCGACGGTCGTCGCCTTGCAGAACTCATCAATGACGCTGACGTTGTCCGGCACCACGGTGGGCATCGCCGAGCCGACCAGCAGCAGTTGATAGCGCGGGCCAAGGCGTTGCATGCACTTGAGCAGTACCGGCAGGTTTTTCTCTTTTGAGCCGCGTCCGGCGAAGATCAGCAGGCGTGTGTCTTCACCGATGCCCAACTCGGCGCGCAGCCCCGGATCGCGGGCGTTGGGGTGGAAGGTTTGCAAGTCAACGCCCAGCGGCTGCACGAAAACATTACGCACGCCGAGACCGGTGAGTTTGTCGGCCATCACCTGGCTGGGCGCCAGTACCCGGTCGAAGTTGCCGTAGAGCTTGGTGACATAGGCCTCGACGTTCGGCGTAAGCCAATGGCCCATACGATTACTGACCAGCAGCGGCAAGTCCGAGTGATAAAAACCGATCACCGGCACATCCAGCTGCCGCCGGGCATCCAGTGCCGCCCAAGCCGTGAGGTAAGGGTCGCCGACTTCGATCAGATCCGGCTGCAAATCCTGCAGGACGTTGCGCCAAGGGGCCAGTCGGACGGGGAAGCGGTAACCCTTGCCGAAGGGCAGGGCGGGAGCGGGAACCGTGTAAATGCCATCGTGTTCACCGAAATGCGCACCAGGGATCAGCAGGCTGTGGCGGATCCCTGCCTTGACGCCCAGCCGTCGGTGCTTGGCATCCAAATAAGTGCGTACGCCACCGCTGGCCGGGGCGTAGAACATGGTGATGTCGGCGATGTGCACGGTGATCGTCCCTCCGCTGCGTTGTTCTCCCTTGGTTGACCTTTATCCAGAATAGATGTTCGGTCGGGATTACGCGGTGGGCCCCTCACCCTAACCCTCTCCCGGGGGAGAGGGGACTGATCGAGTTGTTTTTTCGAGTTACGCCGACCTGAAATACCGAGCCGAACTCAGTTTTGAAAGGCTTGAAGATCGGCTCCCTTTCCCCCTCGCCCCCTGTGGGTGTATGTACCGGAGACATGGTGGACACATGTTCGGAGACATGGTGGACGGTTTTAGATCTTCTTACCTGCCGTAAC